>DAIPKA010000108.1:0-4521 GCA_036769985.1 Candidatus Hydrogenedentota bacterium
CGGAAATCGGGGACAGACAGCCCTCCTCGGGGACTCGGAGGGTGTCAGTCCCCGATTTGTGGTGTGTTGCATGGGGAGGGGGGTGGTGTTGGCCGGATTGACCGAATTGACCTTATTGACCGGATTGACGACAGGGGGGCCGGGAGCCGCAACCAAGGTCACGGAAGGAGATCTCTCGCTGCGCTCGAGATGACAGGAAAGGAGGCATCGGTCTTGAGTTCGTCGCGCTCGTTGTGTCGTCGTGGTTGAGTTTTTGCTCCTCCGTTGGAGACCTTCGGTCGTGGCTGTGGCGGGGTCGGGAAACCCCGCCACAGCAAGTGTGTGCGGTGCCACGAAAGGGAAAGCGTGTTCTCATTCACATGCGGATCCTTCTCAACCACGGAACCGGATCGCATGGCGCAGCCGAGCCGCAACGAAGCTGTGCGAGTCCCACATATCCTCCGGGACTTCGCCGCTCGCTTCGAGGGGCTCGAAGACGCTCACCTTGTCCGGGGACAGAACGGCCAGGAGATCCGGCAAGTCGGGAAATCGGGGACAGACAGCCCTCCTCGGGGACTCGGAGGGTGTCAGTCCCCGTTTTGCGGTGTGTTGCATGGGGAGGAGTGAGTTCGGATGCTCGCCCTGCCGTGACGCCCGCCCTATGCATTCCCACGCAGAGCATGGGAACGAGGGACATCTGAGGTGGCATCGGCATCTTGCCCATGATCATGGCCTGGAAGGCCATGGCACCTCATGCGCCATGCCCCGCCTTCCTCGACTATGCCCCGACGTACCGGCCGCCCTCGACGACGCGGCACTGCCCGAGCGACGCGAGCGTCTGGAGCAACTCGGCCACGCGCTCGGTACGCGCGCGCACAAACGTCCGCGCCACCTCGTCGGCCGTCGCCGGCACGCCCAACGCGGCCAGAGCCCCGCGCACGGCCTGCGCCTGATCGGCCAACGCCTTGGGCCACGCGGCTTTCTTGGGCGCCTCGAGCTCGGCCCCTTCGCTCGTCACGCCAACCAGCTCGCCGGCCTCTGCCCCGGCCCGCACACCGCCCGGACACTGGTACTCAGGCCGGAGCCAACGCACAATGCCCTGACGTTCCTCGGCGGCACGCTCGGCGTTCAACGCCACGAGACGCTCGAGGATCGCCTCATCCTCGAGGTCGTGCGGCCATCCGTAGGCGTCGAACACCGCCGCGTCGAGGTCGTCGTGTAGCTCCTTGAGCACCGACACGAGGCCCTGCTCGTGAATTGCGTGCTCTTTGGCCGACAACGCCTCGCCGCTCCGCAGCTTCTCGAGTACGTTGTACATCCCGGTCATCGTCAAGTTGGGATACTGCGCCTGCTGCCGCTTCCGATGGGCGTCCAGCGCCTCGCCCAACTCCCGGATCCGCGCCCGCTGCGACTCCGTCACCTCCGGAAAGGGAAACGTCTCGAAACACCGGCTCTTGTTGTAGCGAGGCCTATCCTCGAGCGTGCCTCCTTGGGCCAGCGCCCATGTCACGTGAATCCGGCTTGACAGCACGCCCAGCGCGTATGCGTCGTCCAAGGCGATATTGACCAGCATGTTGTCCGGGAGGATGTTCTCGTCCAGGAACACGAAGAATCGATGCTTCGAGGTCTCAACCGTGGCAATGTACCGCGAGAGGCCGACAAGAGCACCCCGGAGAGTAGATCTAGGTTTCCCAAACAGCCACCACAGTTCGGCATAGCCATCGGCATCCTTTGTTCGGCCCGCCTTGGCGTCCCGCTCAGGCTTCACGCGTTGATAGACCCATTGGTATACCTCGGGAAAGCGCTTCCGAATATCATTCGCTTCAAGGCCGAACAGGTCAATCACCATGACATCTCTTGGCGTTTGGGTCAGGTCACGGCCGTTTCGGTATTCACGGATGTGGCGTTCGAGGCCCGGAACGCGATGCAGCCCGAGTTCGGTGGCCTGCTCGCACGTCACGATGAAGCCTGCGCCATGAAGCTTCACGCCAGGACAACTCAGTTCTCCGTTACCACCTAGCGGAACCGCGCACGAGACATTCACGTTTGTCGTCAGATCTGGGTGTATCATTCCCTCGTTTGTGAGCAAATCGACCGATACATGGTCGCTGTCGTCGTGAACTTCGCGCGCCACTCGCTGTAGGAGTCCCGAATCCCGCCCTCCCTTGCCTACAGTCATCGAGATACGCACTGCGGCTCCGTCTGCGGCGTCCACCCACGGATGGTCAGGTATGGCGTAAACGAGAGACAGGGGCTTCTTGGCATCGCGCATATGCACCTCTAGCACCCGGCGGTTGAATGTCTGCCGGAGGCTGTTGGTGGCAATGAATCCGAACCGGCGTATCTTGCCCTCGCGGGCGAGGTGTGCGGCATGGTTCCACCAGTACGTCACGTAGTCGCAGGATTCGGGCACTTCCTTGATGGTCTTGCGTAGGGTCTCTGTGTAGCCGTCGCCCAGCGCTTGCCGCATGACCGCCGTCCCGATGAAGGGCGGATTGCCAACGATGAAGTCGGCCTCGGGCCATTGGGCCGGCTTGGGATTGATGTACTCGACGAGATTGACGCGGCCGGATTCGTCCGGCACATCCTCGCCGGTGACGGGATGTTTCTTGAAGGTCCTGCCATCCCAGCGTGTGACGGGTTTGTTGGTGTCGGGATCGATGACAATGCGTTCT
Source organism: Candidatus Hydrogenedentota bacterium (assembly GCA_036769985.1). Lineage (GTDB taxonomy): Bacteria > Hydrogenedentota > Hydrogenedentia > Hydrogenedentales > SLHB01 > DAIPKA01. The sequence continues at coordinate 2,655 of DAIPKA010000108.1, forward strand.
TGGTCGTAAGCGAGGACGGCATCGCGGCATTCGATGTTGTGGAAGTTCTTGATGATGGGCTCGGGCGGGTCGACGTCGCCGTGGGTGCGGTGATGCCATTGGAGGTAGCCAATCCAGAGGACGAGTTCCGTGATGGCGACAGCGCGCGGATTGATCTCGATGCCGAGTAACTGGTGAGGGTCGACGGTGAGACCCTCGGAATCGATGAGGGTCTGTGTCTCGCCCAGGTCAATCAGGGTGTTGAAGAGCTCGCCCTCGAGTCGTTTGAGGTGCTCGAGGCTGACGTAGAGGAAGTTTCCGCTGCCGCAGGCGGGATCGAGGATCTTGACGCTGCAGAGCCGGCGGTGGAAGCGGTGGACTTCGTCCTTGGCCTCCTTGTCTTTGCCTTGGTCGGCGAGAGTGAACGCGGCGGCCTGGACAGCGGCCCACTCGTCGCGGAGCGGCTGGACGATGGTGGGTAGCACGAGGCGCTCGACGTAGGCGCGGGGCGTGTAGTGCGCGCCGAGCTTGTGGCGCTCTTCGGGCGCGAGGGCACGCTCGAGGAGGGTGCCGAAGATGGCGGGCTCGACGTCGCGCCAATCGGCTTTGGCAGCCTCGATGAGGAGTTCGATCTGGTCGCGGTTCAACTCGAGGGCGTAGGATTCGGCGAAGAGGCCACCGTTGAACCGCATGAGCTTGGTCATGAACCCTGAGTGGAACCCGCCGGTATTCATAACCCGCCAGAGGTCTTCGATGGCCGGTTTGAACTTGGCGGGGGCCTTGCGGAGATCCTCGAGGAGTCTCGTGAACGCGCCCTCGGGCAAGAATTTCACATCCTCGGCGAACATGGTGAAGAGGCAGCGCATGAGGAAATCGGCCACGGTCTTGCCGCTATGACCGGAGCCCTCGAGGGACTGGGCGAGCCGGGCGAGGCGGTTGGCGATCTCGCGGGTGACCCGAGCGCTCCGGCGTGATGGGTCGAGGGCCATGGCGTCGGACCACAGCAGGCGCAGGCGGTCGCGCACGTCCTCGCGGGCCAGATCGTCGAGGAGGATACGATGGGTGCGCGGATCGGGAAAAGGCACATAGTTGCCGCCCGAGCGGGTGAATTCGCTGTACAGCTCGATGCAGTAGCCGACATCGACCACAGCGACAAAGGGCGGCCGGCCCTCGTCGGCGGGCAAGGCGCGGACGTAGTTCTCGGCCTGGGCCTTGGCACGCATCATGGCGCGCTCCCAGGCGGCGGTGTCGCGCGTGGCTGTGCCCTTGTGCTTGCGTTGACGGCGCTCGCGCTCGGCGGTGGACAGCGGCTCGTCTTGGACGGCGCGGTCGGCGCCCTGTTTGGCCTCGAGGACAAAGCAACCCTGCTTATACAAATCGATCAGGCCGTCGCTCGTAGTTCCATCGCCGTTGTGGAAGATCACGTGACGCTCGAATGCGTATGCGTTGTCGGTGTCGTCCGGCTTCGCGGGATCCGGGTGCGGTATCCCGAGGACATCGCAGAGCTCGCTCAGGAAGAGTTGCGCGTTGGCGCGTTCGGCGGCCCCCGATTCCTTCCAGCGCCGTATGAACTCGGCGGTGGCCGCTGCGTCGGCAGACGGGTGTGACGGTTCAGTCATGCATTTCCCCTCGGTTGCTCTATGCGCACCGTGCGGCGCGGATGGTCGCGAGTCCGTGCCCGCCAAATACTACTCTTGATGGAATAGACTATCAAGCGCGCGGATGGCCTGTCCAAGGGGTAAGGATGGCGCTTCTACGTTTCGCATTCTCGGGTGGCCCGAAGAAGAGCGGTAGCAAGCTACCGCAGTCCATATGGGGGCCGTGGGAACGAGGGATTCTCGGGTGGCCCGAAGAAGAGCGGTAGCAAGCTACCGCAGTCCATATGGGG
>DAIPKA010000004.1:0-230627 GCA_036769985.1 Candidatus Hydrogenedentota bacterium
CGCCGCATGAACCCCTCAACATGATATACTGCCCCCGAACACGGTACTCACGAGCGAGGTAGTTGGCGCACGATAATCGTGCGCTGGCCCGAAGGGCCACGGCCCAGTTCCTCGTTCCCATGCTCTGCGTGGGAATGCATAAGCGTGGCGTCGCGCCATGACGGCCCGGCGCCCTCGGTCGGATCTGCATTCCCACGGTGGACCGAGGGAACGAGGGAACGAGGGATCCTGTCAATCCTGTTATCCTGTCCGCAGATCCGCAAAGCGAATACTGCTTTTTTCTCGCCTTTCCGCCTCGCAATGCCGGTTTTTCTTGATTACAGGGCCTGAAATCTGGATAATACTGAAAACGGAAGGATTCCCGCATGGTCGCACAAGCCCCCCAGACGCCCTCAGGCGACCCGTCGTCGATTCGCGTCGCGCTGTGCCAGGTCTACACCGAGCCCTGGGCCGTGGACGAGAACGGTGCGCGAACGCTCGAGGCCCTCGATGCGGCCGCCGACCAGGGCGCGCAGTTGGCCATCACGCCGGAGTGCGTATTCCACGGCTATGCCTTCGAGGGCGTCAACAACTACGCCATCGCGATGCGCGACATCGCCGAGACGCTGGCCGGCCCGCGTCTCCAGTCCGTCTGCCGCAAAGCGCGCCAGCGGCGTCTCGACGTCATCGTCGGCTTTGCCGAGAGCGGCGGCGGGCGGAACATCCACAACTCGGCCGCGCTGATCTCGAGCGCGGGTGAAATCGTGGGCGTCTACCGAAAGGTACATTGCCGTCGTTTCGAGCAATGGGGCCAGGGCGGTGTTTTCGTGCCGGGGCATGCCTTCCACGTGCGTCGTCTCGAGTACGACGGCGTCGCGTGCTCGGTGGGCACAATGATCTGTTTCGATCGCGAGGTGCCCGAGACGGTGCGGTGTCTCCGCAGCCTTGGCGCGCAACTGATCGCGTGCCCCCTCGCCACGGACACGCATGACCTCGTCAAGCCGGGCAAGCGCATGGACAACGAGCAGATCACGCGGTGCCGGGCCGCTGAGAACGAGGTGTTCATCGCGGTAGTGAATCACTCGGGGCGCTTCAACGGGGGCAGCTTCGTCGTCGGCCCGTCGGGCGAAGTGCTGCACCAGATGGGCGCGGACGCCGGCGTGGCCGTGATCGATGTGCCGGTGGGGATCGTCGGCAAGCAGTTCCACAGCGATCCCTGGGGCTGGATGGGCTGGGGCTATCGCCGGCCGGAGATCTACGGCCATTACCTGAAGTAAACGGTTGCGCGTCGCTGTACTGGGACTGCTACTGGGAAACGGCTCGCGAGAAGAAGGATCTCGCGCAAGACACGGAAGCGGTATGGACTGCGGTAGCTTGCTACCGCTCTTCTTCGGGGCAGCTTGCTGCCCCGCCCGTCGGGGACTTCCAGGGCGGAGCAAGCTCCGCGCCAAGCCAAAGCGCAAGCAAGCTTGCGCAGTCCACATGACGCCTCGCGCGCAGGACAAGCATCTGTCATGAAGTCTCTTGGCTCTGCAGAAACGGACAAGGACGGATAACGTCTGTTCCTCAACCGCCGCTAGGCAAGGGCAACGTGACACGGCCTGTCGCGGCCCATTCCGTACCGCGCAGCATGAGCGTACGCCAGCCGACGCCCTCCATAGCGCGGACATCGTGGCCCATGACGTTGTACAGGCAGCGGCCCTTTCCATACTCCGTACACACGACCACCGGCTCGTTCTCTCCGGTGCCGCCTTGGGCCGGATCCGAGTACGCCGTGCACAGCACGTGCATGGTGGGCTGGGGCCGCAACCGGTGCCAGAGTTCATCCGGCGCTGTCGTGAAATCGGCCATGCCGCCCGTGACGGGATGCTCATGGTCGACTACCTCGACCTTGAACTCGTGGATGCGGCTGTGTCCGGCGCCATCTCGCCACGCGCAGCCGACGAGTCGGTCAAACTCGGGCCAGTCGGCGAAACAGGCCGTCGCGGCGTGGAACAGGACGAGGCCTTTGCCGTCGCGGACGAAATCGAGAAAGGCGCGCTCCATGGCGTCGCCCCACGGACGCCCCGTCATCTCGGGGAAGCTGCACCAGTTGTCGACGATGACGGCGTAGGGCGCGAGGCTCTCCGCCGTGCATGCGGCGGGATCCTCGGTAACGTCTACGGTGAAGCGCCCGGACGCCTCGAGCAGTTCTTTGACGGCCGGCGTCGTGGCGCGCCAGTCGTGGTTGTTCTTGCCGGACAGGAGCAGCACGCGTAGCGGCGCTTCATCGGCGATAGCCGGCCACGCAGCACACGCGAGCGTCATGAGAACAACCGCCTGTTTCATGGTTCCTCCTATTCACCGCTGGGCGTTCGTCGCGACGCCTTGACCGCGCCTCGCTGGCGCTTCTCTTCGAGACGCCGACATCGCGATCCGGTCGTGGGACGCGTGGCGATCCGCCGTTTCCGAGGCCGCCTACGCTCGGCGAGCCGTCGCGCCAACTCGGCCAACGCGGCTTCCCTGTTCCGGAACTGCGATCTCGACGACGTAGCAACGACGATAATACCGCTGGGCAGATGGCGGACGCGCACAGCCGACTCGGTGACGTTCTTCTTCTGGCCGCCGGGCCCACTGCTCCTATAGTAGGTGATCTCGATCTCGTCGTCGGTGAATTCCATACTAGAGTCCGGCCATGAACTGGTAGATTCGGTCGCCGTGGCCGGGAATCCCTTCGTGGGCAAAGTCCGGATACATCGCCAGGGATTTCTCGGCCTGGATCTTGTTGTACGCGGCGAACTGGGTCGACGGCGGACAGATGGTATCCATAAGCCCGACGGCCATGTAGACCTCGCCACGAATACGAGGCGCGAGGTGTTGCACGTCGATATAACCGAGCCGCGTGAAGATCTCATCTTCGCGTTCGTGCATGGGATCGAAGAGACGGAAATACTCCTTGAGTTCGGCGTAGGCGTCCTTGGCTTGGTCGATGTCCCACACGCGCTTGTAGTCGCTCAGGAACGGGAACACAGGGGCGCACCGGGCGATGCGCGGTTCGAGCGAGGCGCAGGCGAGGCTCAGGCCGCCGCCTTGACTGCCACCCGTGCAGCCGACGCGGCCGGCGTCGACGTCCGGCATCTCCATGACGATCTTGGCGAGCTGCGCGGTGTCGAGGAAGATCTGGCGGAAGGCGAGCTTCTCGGGCGCGTCGTCGAGTCCGCGGATGATGTGGCCGCGGAGCGTTGTTCCTTTGACGCCCACGGTGTCTTCGGAAGAGCCGCCCTGGCCGCGGCAGTCCATCGCAGCGACGGTATAACCCATGGCGGCGTAACCGAGCTTATCGAGCCAATCGCCACAGTTGCCGGAGTAGCCGTGAAACATGAGGACGGCGGGATGCGGGGCATCGGCCTTCTTCGGGCGCAGAAACTTCGCGTGGATGCGCGCGCCGCCGACACCGGTGAAGTAGAGGTCCATGCATTCGGCAAAGGGCGTCTTGAAGTCCGACGGCACGAGTTCGACCTGCGGATCGGTGGCACGCATTTCATCGAGGCTCCGATCCCAAAACGCGTCGAAATCGTTCGGACGCGGATTACAGCCTGTGTAGGTCTTTAACTGGTCGAGGGGCATATCAAATAACAACGGCATGGTAAGTCTCCTCTTTCATCGTGATGGACGAAGGGCTCAGGCCCTCGCGACCCGAATGCTATCAGACCGCTCGGCTGAGTGCCAGTTGCGGGATCGGACCGATCAGACAGATCGGTCGGATCGGTCCGATCCACAAAAAAGTTGATGCGAACGCCGCGAGCCTGTCATCGTAGAGTACGGATCGGGGAAAATCCGATGAACACCATCTCGCGACGCCGTTTCCTCAAACGCGCAACTCTTGGCCTCGCCGCCGGCGTAGGGCCGACTATCATTCCATCCTCAGCCCTGGGCGCCGATGGCGCGACCGCGCCGAGCGAGCGCATTGCGGTCGGATTCGTTGGCGTCGGCAGCCACGGCACGCAGGTCAATCTGCGCAATATCGGCGGCCAACCGGACACGGAGGTGGTCGCCATCTGCGACGTGGACCGCAAGCACTTGGAGGCCGCCGTCGAGTTGACGAAGCGGTACTACGCCGAGACGCGGCCGGGCGTCCCGTATGGCGGCTTCGTCACGACGGGCGACTTCCGCGAGGTGGTGGAGCGCGATGATATTGATGCCGTGGTCGTGTCGACGCCGGACCACTGGCACGTGCCGGTCGCGTTGGCCGCGGTCAAGGCGGGCAAGGACGTCTACTGCGAGAAGCCGCTCACGCTGACAATCCGCGAGGGCCGTGTGCTGAGCGACACCGTCAAACGCTACGGATGCATCTTTCAAACCGGCAGCGAGTTCCGCGCCCAGGCGAATTTCCACCACGCCGCCGAGCTGGTGCGCAATGGCCGGATCGGCGAACTCGAAACGATATGGACGTTTCTGCCGGGCGGACCCGACAAGAACATCCTCGACCCGCAGCCGATGCCGGTGCCTCCCGAGCTCGATTATGACATGTGGCTCGGGCCTGCGCCGTGGGCGCCGTACCACGCAGGCCGATGCCACTACCAGTTCCGCTGGATTCAGGACTATTCGGGCGGCCAGTTGACCGACTGGGGCGGCCATCTCAACGATCAGGCGCAATGGGGCAACAACACCGAGTACACCGGGCCAATCACTATCAAGGGCGAAGGCGTCTATCCCCCGAAAGGCTTGTACGACACGCCCACGGATTACACGGTGAACTATCGCTACGCCAACGGCGTCCGCCTCGTGTGCACAAGCCAGCCGCGCGAACTGGCCGGCTCGATCCGGTACGAGGGTTCCGAAGGCTGGATCCAGGCGACGTACCTCAACGGTATGAAGGCCCATCCGGCGTCGTTGATCACGTCGACCATCGGACCAAACGAGGTGCACTTGTATACATGCGCGGCCGGGCCGGAACGCAACTTCCTGGACTGCGTGCGGAGTCGGCGGCAACCCTATTACCCGGCCGAGGTCGGCCACCGATCCGGGACGATCGCTCATCTCGGCGGGATTGCGATTCGGTTGCGCCGAGAACTCCGTTGGGATCCGGCGAACGAGCGGTTCGTGAACGATGCCGAGGCCAACCGCTTGTTGTCGCGCGCGATGCGGAGTCCGTGGCGAATCTGAGGACAGGTAAGCGTTCGGAGAAGCAGGGCACACTATGGACCATATGGACAAGATTGACCCTATTGACGACACGGACAGTGTGTGCAAACTGGACGGGGGGACAACGTGGACACGGCCGCCTGTGGTGGGTCTGGTGGTAACGTATGCGCCGCTCGAGGTGGGCTGCGATGCAGCTCCGGCACTCGCGCGTAGGGCGGCCGAGGCGCTCGCCCCGTTGCCGATTCAGCTCGAGCTAGGGGCAGAGCCGGTGCATGACGTCGCCTCGGCGCTCGCGGCGGCCGAACGTATGCGCGCGGCCGAGGTGGACGCCGTAATCTGGCTCGCGGCGACGTGGGCCTTCGACAGCACGGCGCTCGAGTTTGTGAGACGCTGTCCGGTCCCGATCGTGGCGTGGGGCGTGCCCGGCATGGAAACCGGCTCGGTATGCGGATCGCAGCAGTTGGTCGAGGTACTCACCGAACTGGGCTATCCGCGCGCCTTCGTGCACGGCGCGGTGGACGACGCGCATGCCCAGGCCTCGGCGCTCGCGTTTGTGCAGGGCGCCGGCGCCGCGCACCGCCTCAAGCGGGCGCGGTTCGGCATGCTCGGTCACCGAACGGTGGGCATGGCGGAGGTCACGTTCCACGAACTGGATGTGTATCGGCAGTTCGGGAGTCTCATCTACTACCAGGGCGCGGATCGCCTGCTCGCGGGGATGGATTCGGTTGAACCGGCCGAGGTCTCGCACGTATGGAATGGTCTCAGGGCCCGATGCGGGGCCTGCGCCGTATCGAACGAGGATGGACTCCGAGCGGCGCGGTGTTACCTCGCCTTGCGCCAGTGGATACGCGACGCGCGTCTCGACGGCGTGGCCGTAGGCTGCTATCCGGATCTCATGGGCCTGGTGTGCATCGGCTGCGGACTCCTGGCCGAGGAGGGCATTGTCACGTCGTGTGAGGGCGACATGAACTCGGCGATCCTGACGGCGGCGATGCAGTTGCTGTCGGGCCGCCCCGTCCACAACACGGATTTCCTGTTCGCTCACGAAGACGAGAATGCCTGCACCATGAGCCATTGCGGCAATTCGGCGATCTCGCTGGCTGCCAATGAAGGCGAAGTCGCGCTCGAACACGTGCGACTCATGGATCGGGGCGTCGTGACGCGATATACCGGCGCGTCAGGTCCGGTCACCCTGGCGAACCTGTGCGGTGCGAAGGATACGTATCGGTTGGCGTACTACACCGGCGAGGCCGTAGCGACGGACATGACGTTTCCCGGCATTCCGGTGAAGGTGCGCCTCGACACGCCTGTCGAGCAGTTCCTCGAAGAAACCGCCGACTTCGGCGCCGGCCACCACTGGATGGTGGCCTACGGCGATCTGGCGCCCGGCCTCGATGCCTTCGCCGAGATCACCGGCCTGCACACGTTGGCAGGATAGCCGCCGCCATTACTCGGGCAGACCGGCCACGAGATCCTCGCTCAGCAGTGATGGGCACCAGTGTTGCTCGATGTGTTGAACGACGAGTTCGGTGCCTTCATCGTGCGTGACGTTGGGCGGATCCTTCGGATCGTACATCGTGTCGGTGAGGTCGCGGACGAGGTAGCACGGCACGCCCCAGCGCGTCATCTGGCGGATGGCAAACGAGCGGCCGAGCACGCACATGTTGGTGTGCACGCCCATGATGATGAGGTGCTTGATGCCTTCCTGCTGCATGAAGCTGTAGACCTCGCGGCCATCGTCCGAGATGCCGTCGTACTCGCCGATCTCGATGTGTGGACTCTGGCGCGTCCAGGCGCTGTATTGAACGTCGTCGCCCGGACAACCGCCGTTGGGCGCCGTGATCGGCAGTGGGCGATCCGGCAAGTCGAGGGACTTGGGCGGCTCGACCATCGGCGCGAGCTGCATGCGCCTGCGCTGCGGCGTGTCGGTATAGAAGCCCATGGTATCGGAGGGCGCATGGATGATTTGGACGCCTCTCTCGCGAGCGGCCTCAACGATGCCGTTCATACGCTGGGCGATCGCGTCGCACCGCTCGGCCGCGAACGAGCACCAATGGTTATCCCACATGTCGCAGATGAGAATAGCGGTTTCGGCGATGGATACGTCCCGTTCGAGCGGTTTCTCGGTCCAAGCGCCGTCCTCATGGACGCGCGTGCGGAGCTTGAGATGCAGCGTGCCCTCGAGCACGGGCCGGCGCGCCACGTCCGGCAACGGTTTGCGCGCGAGGTCGCGCTCGGCCGTCCAGAAGAGCGCGTTGGCCAGCATGCGTTTGAAACTCGCGCCTTCGAAGTCGCCGAGGCCGCCCAGCGAGGTGTAGAACACGCGGCCGCCGTGGTGGACGCGCGTCCACGCCACCGGTTCGGACCCGTCGGACTCGGGCGTCATGCCCGTGGCCAGGATTTCGGTATCCTCCGCGATGGGCTTGTTCATGTAGAGCGTGTTGCGCGAGCGGAGTTCGCCGACCCCGTCCAGAATTGGGTGGCTCTTTCCCGCCTCGGTAAAGGAGACGCGCGTGGTCAGCCCTTTGCCATAGTGATTGTGGTAGTTGCCGCCGAGGACTTCCTTGTCGAACTCGAGGGCGTTCTGGAAGCCGTGGCTCGCCGTGCGCACCCCTACGATGGGACGGCCCGAGGCCCAGTACGCTTTGATGCGGTCGAGTGGCTCGCCCTCGACCTTGAGGCGTCGCGTGAAGAATAGGGCGACGTCGCAATCGTCGAGCGCCTCGAGACCGAGAATCTCCGTCCAACTCGTCGCCTTGAGCAACGTCACCTGAACGTCGTAGCCCTCCTCGAGGTAGTCTTTGAGAAGGTCGAGGCATGCGTCGGAATCGTACTCGAACGAGCCGGACACCATACACACCTTGAGCGGCGCCGCCTGCGCCGTGGACGCCAAACCGAGTACCACCAACACCAGCGCGCACGCAACAGAATACGCCCCGATCTGCATCATTCCATCTCCCGTCCGTTGCCTTTGCGGCGCGCTACGAAGGCCGCGTCTGAGGGCCGATAAGCGTCTCGAACTCCGGGTGCATCCGCAGCGCGCCCAGTCGATCCTCGCGCCACAGTCTTTCGCGCAGGTCCGGGTCGAACTCGATGGCTCTGGCGAAGGCCTGAATGGCTTCATGGGCCCGGTCGGCGCGGAAGAGCGCGAGGAAGAAACCGAGATGCAGATACATCTGGGCGTTGCGCGGCTCGAGTTGGGCGGCCATCCGGTAGAGCTCTTCGGCTTCGTCGAGATCGCCCTTCCGGGCGAGCACGGCGCCGAGCGTCTGACTAAGGAAGGCTACGTGCGGCATGGATTTCAACGTTCGGCGCAGGTACCGCTCGGCCGTGTCCAGATCACCGGCGCGCAACGCCTCGCAGGCCCGCGACCAGTTGCGCTTGAACCAGTACTTCCTGAACACCCAGAGGGCCATGATAAGCCCAAGGATACCGAAACCGACCAACTTCGACGACCACTCGCTCTCCACGGAGCAGACTCCTTCGCAGCGCGCCGTCCGGGCGCGCTATTCTTCTTCGGCGTCGGCCAGTAGCGCGCCCATGAGCGTCGCCATCCGCTCGGACACCGGCTGTGGCCCAGGAAACTTCATGAACTCGACGTGCCCGTCCATGAACAACACATTCGAACCACCCGGCGCATGGTTGAAACTGGCCGATGTCGTGCTGAGCAGATCGAACATCACATAGATCTCGCTCTGAGCCGCCGCCGTGTCGCTCGGACGCGCGACGTCCTGCACGGCAAAGCGCTCGATGCCCTCGCGGAGCCGGAAGATGCACTCACTCCGACCGCCGCCGCTTCCAAGGCCCGTCGGGACCGTCACGTCCGAGTCCGCCGAGCGGAAGGACGCCGTGGGCACGTCGGCGCCGCTGGTCAGCGCTTCGAGCGCCGCGTTGGCCAGGCCTCGGAGGAGCGCGATGGCTTGGGCGGGGCCTTCCGCCTGCGGATCGATGGTGCTGGTATCGACCCCCGCGAGCACCATCATGGCGAGGACTTCAGAGAGGAAGTCCTTGTCATCGTCATCCTCGCACTGGTCGAGCAGCCATCCGAGGTACGAGTAGCTGGCGTCCGCGCGATCGCGCCGGGCCCAATCGGTGAGATTCCAGGTACCGTCCTCACCCTTGAAGTACGTGACATCCTGTTCGCCGTCCGACGGGCAAATCAGGATCGACGGATCCGTCAAGTACTCCGGCCAGACGCTGAGGATACGCGGCGCGGCGGCCATGCTGAACGTGCTCACGGTCTGCGCCTCGAGCTGAAACGGCGGAAAGAGGCCCCCGGGCGACTCGCCGGCGTACATCTTGAACACAATGCCCCACTGCTTGAGGTTGTTGGCGCAACTCGAGCGACGCGCCGCCTCGCGCGCACGCGCCAAGGCCGGCAGCAGTATCGCCGCCAGTATGCCGATGATCGCAATGACCACCAACAGTTCGATGAGTGTGAATCCTCGGTGCTCGTTCATTATCCGCAGTCGCTCCCGGAGCGTATTCTACCCCGTCGGACGCCCCGAGCGCTAAAAGGCAAAAGCGATCCGACCGATCCGTCGGATCCGTCGGATCCGCTATCCTACGCGGCCAACATGCCTCACTCCTCCGGTTCTGCTACAATACCGCCGCTTTCGGGCGGCTCACGCCCTGACCACAACCTGAGGAAGTATCATGAAGACCCTGGCGTTACGACTCTATGGCAAGAACGATCTCCGGCTCGAGGAGTTCGAACTACCGGCACTCCGCGAAGACGAGATCCTCGCGGATATCGTGTCAAACAGCATCTGTATGTCGTCGTACAAGGCGGCCATCCAGGGCGCCGATCACAAACGTGTTCCGAAGGATGTGGCCCAGCGGCCGATAATCCTCGGCCACGAGTTCTGCGGCCGGATTCTCGAGGTGGGCGCGGCGTACGGCGACCGGTTTCCCGTTGGCTCGAAGTACAGCATTCAGCCGGCCCTGAGCTATCCGGGCCGCGAACTCGATGCGCCCGGATACTCGTTCCAGTACATCGGCGGCGACGCGACGAAGATCATCATTCCTCGCGAAGTGCTCGAGATGAACTGCCTGTTGCCGTATACCGGTGATGGCTTCTTCAAGGCCTCGCTGTCGGAACCGGTCTCGTGCATCATCGGCGCGTTCAACACGTCCTATCATTTCCGGCAAGGCGAATACGTGCATAAGATGGGCATCGTCGAAGGCGGCATGACGGCCGTGCTGGCCGGTGCAGGCCCGATGGGCTTGGGCGCCATCGACTACGCCATCCACGGGCCGCGCCGTCCCAAACTCCTGGTGATCACGGACGTGGACCAGACGCGCCTCGACCGCGCCCGAAGCATCTTCACGCCTGAGGACGCCAAGGCGCAAGGGGTGAACCTCGAGTACGTGAACACGTCAAGCGGGAATCCCATCGAGGACCTGCGTGCGTTCACCGACGGCAAGGGATACGACGATGTTTTCGTTTTTGCGCCGGTGGCGCCGCTGGTCGAGCAGGCCAGCGGGCTTCTCGGTTTCAACGGCTGCCTGAACTTCTTCGCGGGTCCGTCGAAGCCGGATTTCGGCGCGCGGATCAACTTCTACGATGTCCATTACAGCGGCCATCATATCGTGGGATCGTCGGGCGGCAACACGGAGGATATGGTCGAGGCGTTGGATCTGATGTCGCGCGGGCGGCTCAATCCGGCGGTCATGATCACTCACGTAGGCGGACTCGACTGTGCGGCCGAGACCATTCTCAACCTGCCGAACATACCGGGCGGCAAGAAGTTGATCTACACGAACATCTCGATGCCGCTCACGGCCCTGGAGGATTTTGGGAACCGGGGAACGCAGGATCCCGTGTTCGAGAAACTGGCCGAGATCACGGCCCGCCACACCGGCCTGTGGTCCGTCGAAGCGGAGGAGTACTTGCTCGCCAACGCCAAGCCAATATCGGCGTCGTAAGCGAAATCACGGATCAACGTCCGGGCCGGGTCACGTTTCCCTCGCGGACACGTTTGAAAAAGTCGCTCAGCATAGCGCCGCACGCCTCGGCCAGGACGCCCGGAACTACCTTCGGCCGGTGATTGAACCGCGCGTCGTCGAGCAGGTTCATGAGCGTGCCACAGGCCCCGGCCTTGGGATCGTGTGCGCCAAAATAGACCTCGGCGACACGGGCCAGAATGATGGCGCCGGCGCACATGGGGCACGGCTCGAGTGTCACGTAGAGTTTCGTATTCTCCAGGCGCCAGCTCTTGAAATGCGCGGCCGCTTGCGTGATGGCCAGAATCTCGGCGTGGGCCGTGGGGTCTTGGAGAGTCTCGCGCTGGTTGTGGGCCTTGCCGATGATCTGGCCTTCGTGCACAATGACGCAGCCGACGGGCACCTCGCCCACCTCGAGCGCGCGTTCGGCCTCGCGCAACGCCGCTTGCATGAATCTGGTGTCCGGGTCTTGCATGGGTGTGATTCTGGAGGCCGCCGGGCGCCATGTCAAGCGGCCTCCCGGAATCAAGTTCTTGAACCGGTGCGAAGGGCACGCTAGAATTCAGGGAGCTGCGGAGTTTGGCGCGGCAAGGAGCAGTCATGTCGCAGGGCAATAACCAGGTGCGTTTCGGGTGTCTCGTCGTGCTCAGCGGGCTTGTGGCCTCTGCGCTGTTGGTCGGTATTGCATGCGTGGCGATGTTGCTCGGGAACGTGGACCTAGGTTTCGAGCATGGGCCCGGCGTGGCCGTGCTGGACGTCTACGGTGAACTCATCGATCAGCACACCATCCTTGACCAACTCGACGCGTTGGTGGGCGATCCCGACACGCAGGCGATTGTGGTGCGCGTGGACAGTCCCGGGGGCGACATCGCGGTGATTGAAGAGGTGTTCAACGGCATCAAGCGTGTGCGCGACGAGGAGGACTTGCCGGTTTTCGCCTCGATGGGCTCGGTCGCGGCATCGGGCGGCTACTACGTCTGCTGTGCGGCCGAGCGCATCTTCGCCAACCAGAGCTCCATGACCGGGAGCATGGGCGTCATCATGGAATATCCGGACGCGCACAGGCTGTTGGACACGTTGGGCATCACTTTCGAGAGCATCAAGAGCGGCGAGTTCAAGGATATGGGCGCCGTCAACAGGCCTTTGACCGGTCAGGAGCGCGCCCATCTCCAGGAACTGGTTCAGGATTATCACCGTTTCTTTGTGGAACTGGTTAGCGAGGCGCGACCGATAGAGGCGGCCGAGGTTCAGCGCTTGGCGGATGGCAGCCTGTTCACGGGCCGGCAGGCAGTAGCCCTGGGTCTCGTGGACGAAATCGGTGACCTTGACCACGCCATCTGTTACGCGGCGGAGGCGGCAGGCATTGAGGGCGAGCCCCGAGTCATCCGCGTCAAAGAGAAGCCTGTCTCGCTGCTGCGTTGGCTCGATGAGTTCCAGTGGATGTCGTCGAGCCTACGCCGAGGTTGGGCGCCGAAATGCGTGTTGAGGTGATCGAATGAACGACGTGCGCGATGACGGGTTGAGCGCATATCTCTCCGAGATATCAAGAATTGCCTTGCTGTCCAGTTCGGAAGAGATCGAGTTGGCCCGTCGCGCGCAGGCAGGTGACGGCGCCGCTCGTCACAAGCTCATCGTGTCGAACCTGCGCCTCGTCGTCAGCATAGCCAAGAAGTATCTCTACTTCGGCCTGCCCCTCGTCGATCTTATCGAGGAAGGCAACATCGGCCTCATGAAGGCCGTCGAGCGCTTCGATCCGGATCGCGGCTGCAAGTTCTCGACGTACGCCACGTGGTGGATTCGTCAGGCGGTTACCCGCTCGTTGTCCAACCAGGGCCGAACGGTGCGGGTGCCCGTGTACATGAGCGACAACGTGGCCCGGTACAAGAAGGCAGCCGAGGAGTTCTACATCAAGACCGGCAAGCATCCGGAGCCGGAAGATGTGGCGAAGGTTCTGGGCATGAAGGTTCGAGAAGCGCGCAAGCTACGCGAGTATGCGGCCGACTTCTCCCCGCTGGACAACATGCAGTCCGCCGAAGATGATGATGGCCGAGGTATTCCGGAGGATCTCCATCCCAGCCACACCGACAAGACTATCGAGCAGCTCTCCCTCGACCAGCAGACCGAGCAGCTGATGGAGCAGTTGTCCGAGCGTGAGGGGAGTATCCTGCGCTATCGATACGGCCTCGTGGACGGCAAGGCGCGCACCCTCGAGGAGACTGGCCGTCAGTTTGGCCTCACCCGCGAGCGGATCCGCCAGATCGAGCGCGAGGCCATGGCGCAGTTGCGCACCTACGTCGGCGAACACCCCGAGGATTTCCGCGACTGACGGGGGCTCCCACGGGGAGGATCCTCCCTAGACTCGCCCGGGGCGGACTGTGTATGCTTCCGGCCACGCAGAAGGAAGGGTTC
Source organism: Candidatus Hydrogenedentota bacterium (assembly GCA_036769985.1). GTDB lineage: Bacteria > Hydrogenedentota > Hydrogenedentia > Hydrogenedentales > SLHB01 > DAIPKA01. Next base: position 13,459 of record DAIPKA010000004.1, read on the forward strand.
CCGAGTGCCCCGATACAGGAGGGTCGCGAAATGGATCTCGCTTCGCTGATTCGCAATGTCCCCGATTTCCCCAAACAGGGCGTTCAGTTCAAAGACATCACCACGCTGCTGCAACACGGCTCGGCGTTCAAGTTCATCATCGACGGTTGGCGCGATCGCTATGCGGAACGGAACGTGAATGCCATCGTGGGTGCAGACGCGCGGGGCTTCATCTTCGGCGGCGCACTGGCCTATGCCATGGAACTACCCTTCGTTCCCGTTCGCAAGAAGGGCAAACTGCCGGGGAAGACGCTGTCCGAGGATTTCGAGCTCGAGTATGGTACCGACACCATCGAGATTCACGCGGACGCCCTGTGTCCGGGAGACCGCGTTGTACTGATAGACGACCTTCTGGCCACGGGCGGAACCATGGCGGCCACGGCCAAGCTCGTCCGGAAGCTCGGGGCGGAAATCGTTGAAGTGGCTTTCGTGATCGAGCTGCCGCCGCTCAAGGGCCGCGAGAAGCTGGCCGGTTTGCCCGTACACACATTGGTCCAGTTCATGGTGGAGTAGGAAGTATGAGTCGCTGTTTTCTGCCCGGGACACAGATCGAGATCATCCACGAAGTCGAGCGCGGCCACATCAGGCATGTGCTTTTCGATTTCGACGGCACCGTCAGCCTGCTTCGAGAAGGCTGGCAACGGATTATGGGGCCCGTCATGGTCGAGATGATCTGCGGCGACACACCGCACACGCCGGAGATCGAGCAGGAAGTGCACGAGGTCATTGAGGAAACCACGGGCATTCAAACGATCCTCCAGATGGAGCGACTGGTCGAGATGGTGCGCGCCCACGGCCTCGTGCCGGAGGAAATGATGCTCGACGCCAAGGGCTACAAGGAAATCTATAATGATCGGCTCATGGTACCGGTTCGCGAGCGGATCGCGCGACTCGAACGGGGCGAGTTGACCCTCGAGGATGTAACGGTTCGCGGTGCGTTGGCCTTCCTGGAACTCCTGGCCGGCAAGGGCCTCGACATGTACGTCTTCAGCGGCACCGATCGCGATGACGTACGCAATGAGGCCGGCAAGGTCAAGGCGGCACGGTTCTTCAGAGAGATTTGGGGCGCGGTGGGTAGCATCGAGGAGTACTCAAAGGAGAAGGTCATCCGCGAGATCATGACCCAGCACCAGCTCCGGGGCGTACAGGTGCTGGCCGTCGGCGACGGTCCCGTCGAGCTGCGGAACGTAAAAGCCGCCGGCGGGATCGCCTTGGGTGTCGCCTCGGACGAGAAGAAGGGGCACGGATGGGATGAAGAGAAGCGGGTGCGTCTCATCCGGGCCGGCGCGGATATCCTCGTGTCGGACTTTGCGGAATATGAGGCCTTGGCCGCGTATCTGTTTCCGGAATAGCGCGGCACTCGGCGACGGTTATCCAGTGGGGTATTCGGCGGCGTAGGCTTACGTCTCCGATTACCGTGTGCGTCTTCCGACGCGGCAATCCGCGCCCTGGGAACACAACACGATGACATACCTTCTCGCGATCGCGTTGGCCGCCCCCGCAACAGAAACGCCCGAGCAAGCGCGCGGCGCGTATGTACTCGCCCACTCCGTCGAAAGCATCGACGGGGAGACCGTGCCCCTCGAGAAGTACAAGGGCAAGGTTCTCTTGATCGTCAATGTGGCCTCGAAGTGCGGATTCACCCCGCAGTACAAGTCGCTGCAGGCGCTCCACGAACGCTATGCCGACCAAGGACTGGCCGTGCTCGGCTTCCCCGCCAACGATTTCCTGTGGCAAGAACCGGGCTCCAACGAGGAGATTCAGCAGTTCTGTTCACTGAACTACCATGTCACCTTCGACCTGTTTGCGAAGATCCACGTCCGCGGCAAGGACCAGGCCCCGCTCTACCAGGATCTCACCTCCAAGAAAAATCGCCCCTTCGGCGGTGGCATCAAGTGGAACTTCACAAAGTTCGTCGTCGGACGTGACGGCCGAGTCAGTGGACGGTTCGCGCCATCCACTGATCCGGATAGCGCAGAGGTGACTCGGTTGATTGAGAAAGAGCTTGAGAAATGAGGCGAGAATAAATTATTGACAAAAACTACGCATTTTCGCATTCGGCTCGAAAAGCGCTGTTTGCGCTTGTGTTTCTTGCCGTGAATCGGTAGGCTACACGGGTTGTATGGTATCCGTAGACCGTAGGTCCTGGTGGAGGTAGCGGGTGTCGTCATGGAACCTTCGTATGCAAATACTTGGCCTCAGGGGGGATTGTTCGCGTTCTCGGGAGTGGACGGCGAGACATGCCACGCCGAGCCATTTGTAGCCGCCGGTACCAAAGGCGGAATCGGTTGGGACTTCTGGCTGGAGCCTCGGGTTGTCGTTCACGCGAACGTGGGCGTCGTGCGACTGGTGTCCGGCGCCTTCCCGGAAGATTTCTGTTTCTCGGACTGCTGGTCCTGCACGATCGGCATCAACGAGATGATGGGACATGTTCGCGGGGCCTTGGTGGATCGAGCCTCAATGGTTGTTCACATCGCTTTCGACGAGTTGCCGGAGGGGGTGTTTCCGGAGCTCACCATTAGGAACCAGGAGCCCTTCGAGAAACTGGTGGATGTGGTATGTGGCCGCGGCTGGTGGTTCGCGATCCACCGAACGCCGCCCGCGTTCGACCGCCGCTTCGGCATAGCCGTGTCGTACGCCAGTGAAGCGGAAGCGATCGAGCGAGCGCGACGGGCCACGGAGGCGGATCTGGACACGGTCATGGCGGCTCGGTTGGCATTCTACGCGACGCACAAGGCGCCCTCCACACTGGCCGGCGCCAATTGCCAGACGTACTACAAAGCCGTGAGCGTGATGAAGGTGAACGTCGAGAGCGCACAGCTCGACATTCCGTGTCGGTGGAGTACGCCGGATCGGATGCCGCACCGCCATATGTGGCTTTGGGACTCCGCGTTTGCCGCGCTGGGCCTGCAGTATCTCCGTCACGATCTCGCCGAGGACACGCTTCGGGCGCTTGCAGCCAAGCAGCATGACGATGGCCGATTCCCATTGGCGGCGCCACCGGAAGCGCCCTCGAGGCGAGGGGCAGCGGATCGCGCCCTGACGAGCGGGGAATCCCAGCCGCCGATCGTGGCCTGGGCAGTCACGCAGATCGCCATGCACGCCCCAAACGACGCGTTCATTGAGGAAATGTATCCGAGCCTGGTGCGTTATCTGGAGTGGTTCGAGAGAAACCGGCGTAAGGATAGCGGACTCTACGGCTGGGCCGTGCGCGTGGACAATGATGCCATTCGGGGAGCGCGCGGCGGCGAGTCAGGCATGGACAACAGCCCCCGGTTCGACAACATCGACGCCCTAACCGCCGTCGACCTGTCGAGCTACATGGCCAACGAGTACGGCTGCCTCGCCGCGATGGCGCGCAGACTCGGGCGTGAAGAAGAGGCCCGGGAGTGGCAGGAACGGCGTGAACGGATCGAGGAGGGTGTAAACGGTCTTCTATGGGATGACGGGGATCAATTCTACTACGACCTGGCCGAGGATGGGAGTTTCATCCCCGTGAAGACAGTAGCGGGTTTCATGCCGCTCTTCGGGCGGATCGCGTCGCGCGACCATGCGGAGGCCCTTCGGATCCATCTCACGCACACCGGGGAGTTCTGGACGCCGCTTCCGATTCCGAGCGTGTCCATCGACGAGCCTGCGTTTTCGAAGGATATGTGGCGTGGGCCGACCTGGGTGAACGTGAACTTGTTGGTGTACTACGGCCTGACCGCGTATGGCTTCGTGCATGAGGCGCGCGACCTGGCCCGGAACACCATGGGCGAGATTGTGCGCCACTACCTCTCGACAGGCTGCTTGTTCGAGTACTATGACCCGATGAGCCGCGTGGCGCCACCGGAGCTCCCGCGCAAGGGCGCCCCTGGGAAAGAAGGCGGCACGGGCTTCGGGGTAGTCGAGGACCTCGGCTGGACGGCCGCCGTCTACATCGGCCTTGCGCACGAGACGGCGTGATCATCCTTTTGTCCGTCCGTGGGGAACGTGCTAGAATCTTGTGCGTTACGCATGCCTGCCGGCCTTAGGGCCTCACCCAACACGCAGTCGAAGGAGCCGCACATGTCCGAACGATCAACGGTACACATGGTAGGTCATGGCCACATCGATCCGACGTGGCTGTGGCGATGGACGGAGGGATACGAGGAGGTGCGCGCCACATTCCGTAGCGCCCTCGAGCGCATGCGCGAGACGCCGGGCTTCAAATTCACCTCCAGCAGCGCATGTTTCTACGCGTGGTTCAAGGCGTCCGAGCCGGAGATGTTCGACGAGATCCGGCAACGCGTGCGCGAGGGTCGATGGGACATTGCCGGCGGTTGGTGGGTGGAACCGGACTGCAACATTCCCGGCGGCGAGTCGTTCGTGCGCCACGGCCTGTACTCACAGCGCTTCTTCGATCGTGAGTTCGGCGTGCGGGCGCGCGTTGGGTTCAATCCGGACTCCTTCGGACACGCGGGCACGTTGCCGCAGATCTACAAGAAGCTCGGCATCGACTACTACGCCTACATGCGTCCCAACGCCGATGATGAGATGCGGTATCCGCAAGGCACAACGTTCTGGTGGCAGGCCAACGACGGCACGCGAATCTTGGCCTGCAACCTGCAGGAAAGCTACGGCACCGGCGACGAGGTGATCGAGCGTATTCGGCGCCTGCCCGCCAGTCCCCACCTGAATCCCGGGCAGACGCACGTGCTCGGCTTTTTCGGCGTGGGCAACCACGGGGGCGGACCCACGAAGAAGGCCATCGCCGGCATCCTCAAGGCGCAACAGGACGCTACGCTGCCGAGGGTCGAGTTCTCCACGCTCGCGGAGTTCTTTGAAAGCTTCCTGGCGTCGATGAAGAAATCGGTTATTCCGACAATCGACACCGACCTTCAACACCACGCGCGCGGGTGTTACAGCGTCCACTCGGAGATCAAGCGTCTGAACCGCCGGTGCGAACACGCCTTGATGGCTGCGGAACGCTTCGCCACGGCCGTGTGGGCGTTGTGCGGCCACGCCTATCCGGCGGATGCCATCGAGAGTGCCTGGAAGAACGTCCTCTACAACCAATTCCACGATATCCTGGCCGGCACGAGCATCGAGGTCTCCTACGAGGACTCGCGGGACCAAATGGGCGCGGCGCGGCATGCCGCCGACGCGATCCTCAACGAGTCGGTCCAATGCCTGGCGCGCGACGTGGACACCTCGGCCAAGGGCAATACGATTATGGTGATCAATCCGTTGCCGTGGCCGGTGACGGCCGCCGTTCAGGCACCGGCCATTACCGAGCGGACGCTGGGACGGCCACTCCACATCGTGGACGATACCGGCGCGGCAGTACCGAGCCAGGAGGTCCTGGGCAAACGCCTCGGGCACACGGATTTCGCGTTCACGGCGGCGGTTCCGGCGCTCGGGTATCGCTGTTACCACGCGCGGGCCGGAGCGAAACGGGTGAAACTCGAGCGCCTTCTGGCCGGCAGCCGCGAGTATATGGAGAACGATTGGTGGCGGATCGAGTTCGATCCGTACAGCGGCCACCTCGGACGCCTGTACGACAAGGTCCATCGCCTCGAGGTCGTTGAACGGGCAGGCGTGCTGGCGGCACTGGTTGACAGCTCGGATACGTGGAGCCATGACTACGAGGAATTCCGCGTCGAGGCGGGTCGGTTCGGCCATGCCGCACTCGAGTTGATGGAGATCGGCGCCGTGCGGGCCACGGTTCGCGTGGTATCTCAATTCCGCGCTTCGACGGCCGAGCAGTACGTTACGCTGTATCGCGACACACCGGCCATCGACTGCCGCCTGCGCATCAACTGGCAAGAACGCTACACGATGCTCAAGCTAGCCTTTGAGACGGCCATTCGTAACGGCGTGGCCACGTACGACACCGCGTACGGCATGCAAGTGCGCAACACGGAGGGATTCGAGGAGCCGGGACAGAAGTGGTTCGATCTCACCGGCACAATCGGCAGGAAGACCTACGGCTTGGCCGTACTGAACGACAGCAAGTACGGATTCGACGTGCTCAACGGCACCATGCGGGTCACGCTGCTTCGCAGTCCGGCATACGCCCACCACGACCGCGGCCGTTACGACTCGTCTCTGCCTTATCCGATCATGGACCAGGGATGGCAGACGGTTCGCGTCCGGCTGGTTCCTCACACCGGCGCCTGGCAGACGGCCGGCGTGGTGAAGCAGTCCTGGGAACTGAACGATCCGTTGTTCACGCGCGTCGAATCGGGGCACGCGGGAACGTTGCCGCCCAAGGCCTCGTTCCTGAGCACCGACGCGGAAAACGTGGTGCTCACCGTGCTGAAGAAGAGTGAGGATGGTGAGGCCGTCGTGGTTCGCGGCTACGAGTCGGCTGGCACGCACGCACGCGCCCGAATCCAGGTCGTGGGAATGAAACGCCCCCTCGATGTCACCTTCCATCCCCACGAAATCAAGACGTTACGGATAGAGAAGACCACAGGCCGTTCCAGCGAGGTGAACCTCCTCGAGGAGTAGACACGGCCACGAGGGAAGCCGACGCCTCGGCACAGAGTCCGGACTCCAGCCGTGGGGCGATCCGGATCTCCGTGCCGGATGTGATCAGACAGGCCTATCGTTCGTTGCCGAAGACGATCGCGTCGAAAATGCCGGCCAGCATCTCGAAGAGGCGCGCCCAGAAGCCGAGCATCGCTTCGAAAAGCTCTTGAATGGCATCCCTAAGATCTTCCATAGCCCATTCTCCTTACGTGATGATTGGCGCTCCGCACCCGGCCGCACAGACATCTCCGTGATCGCACGGAGACTTCCCTTCTCCGGGACTCTCCAAACGCGTAGATAGCATACATGATCCCGATCTGTTTGTCACGACAGCCGGCGTGAGAAGGCGGTACGAAAAGGCGACGCCCGGACCACAGAAGCTGGGCCCCCGGGCGTCCGGATTACGTGCTGTTGGGCGAGTCTACCGCTCCTCGTCGAACTCGAGCGTGTCGAAAATGCCGGCCAGCATCTCGAAGATACGCGTCAAGAAGCCGAAGAGCGCCTCGACAAATCCCTGAATGGCTTCCTCAAAAGCTCGCATGGTTCAATCTCCTTGTGCATTCGTGCGCGTCGCGCGCCCAGCCGCGCAGACTCCTCAACGACCCTCACGGAACTCGTCGTCTGAGCCCCTCTCGGTCCTGGCATAGACTACAGCGTTTCGGACCGTTTGTTACGAGCCGACGCGCTTCCGTGCCCCGAAGGCGGCGGCAAAGAGCAGCCCAAAGCCGCAACCCAGAGGCAATAGACAGGGCACTACCGCCCGTCGGAAATGGTGAAGGTCCCGTCGCTGACGTCACCGATACCGGCGTTGGACGACGAACGGACGCGGATCCAGTAGTCTGAGCCAAGCGGTGCCTCCAAGGGCAACTCCGCGTAGCCCAGGCCGTCGTTGGCCGTCGGAACGCCCAATTGAGCGACCGAGGCCGCGCCCTTGAACAACTCGACGTCCACCTGCGGGCCAACGTCGTCGCTACTGCTCACCCACCGGATCTGGAACCGCATCCCGCGTATCCACGTTTCGCCACCATTCGGCGATACCACGACAAGCGGATCCGCGCTGGCCACGATGGCAAAGTCCTTGTTGCTGTAATCGCGGATCGGGTCGCCGGGCGCAAACGACTGCATGAAGAGCTTGTAGTTGGGCGCTAACGGCATGCCGCTGGGCACCAACCAGTTGCCGTATCCATCGTTCGTGGTCCGGCGCGAGATCCAGTCGTAGAACGTCGCGCCCACGGAGAGGCCGACCTTCACATCCGCTCCCACGGCCACGCCGTAACTCTCCCATTGCACCGGATACGACCGGCCGGCTACGAGCGCCTCGCCACCGTTCGGCCAGGCTACGGCAAGCGCCGCCGGCTCGATGGTGAATTCGCCATCCGATTCGTCATACACCGAGGGATCGGCCGAGGACTGCACGCGGACCTTGTAATGCGTGCCCGAGGGCAGCCACACCGGCCGCCATGGCTGCACGCCGTCGTTGGCCGTGCGTTTAGCAATGATCCAGCCGAGGAACGCCTTGCCGCGGAACAAGCCCACGTTCACCTGCGGCCCGGGGGCATCGCCATGGCTCTCCCACGTTACATCGTAGAGTGTGCTCACCGACCACGTCTCACCACCGTTCGGCGCGGTGACCCGCAATGGCGCGACAATCGAGAAAGGCGCGTCGCTCTCGTCGTGAATATCCGGCGCGCTTGACGACTCCACGCGCACACGGTAATCCGATCCGAGTGGCGCGCTCGACGGCACCGTCCAGTACCGGAGACCGCCGTTCACCGCCCGTTGCGCAATGACCGGCCCGAGATACGTCTCGCCCCGATACACGCCGAGGTTCACATTCGATCCCACGTCGCCGCACGACTCCCACGTCACCGCGTGCTTCGTCCCGCGGAACCACTCCTCGCCACCATTGGGCGAGGTTAGCACCAGCCCGTCCTTCACCGTCACGGTGACCTCGCAGGTGTCCGTTAAGCCTTCACCGTCGGTGGCCGTCAATGTGACTAGCGTGTCCTCAGAGATCATGGTTCCTGCGACCGGAGCCTGTGTGATCGCTGGCTCGCCGCAGTTGTCCGTAGCCTCGACCCCGCCCGTCAGGTCCGGCAACGCCACCTCGCAACTCGAGTCCAGGCTCAACGGGCCGGGATTCGAGGCGCACACCGTGATTTCAGGCGGTGTCGTGTCTTGCACGGTCACCGTCACTGCGCAGGTATCCGTCAGGCCGGAGCCGTCGGTAGCCGTCAATGTGACCAGCGTATCCTCGGAGATCATGGTGCCTGCGACCGGAGCCTGTGTGATCGCCGACGTGCCGCAGTTGTCCGTAGCCACAACGTCGCCCGTCAGGTCCGGCAACGCCACCTCGCAGCTCGAGTCTAGGCTCAACGGGCCAGGATCCGACGCGCACGTCGTGATTTCCGGTGGCGTGGTGTCTTGCACCGTCACGGTCACCTCACACGTGTCTGTCAGGCTAGCGCCGTCGGTGGCCGTCAGCGTCACCAACGTGTTCGCCGAGATCATGGTGCCTGCAACCGGAGCCTGTGTGATCACCGGCGTGCCGCAGTTATCCGTAGCCACGACCTCACCAGTCAGGTCCGGCAGCGCTACTTCGCAGCTCGAGTCCAGGCTCAACGGGCCAGGATTCGACGCGCACTGCGTGATCTCCGGCGGTGTCGTGTCTTGGACCGTCACGGTGATCTCGCAGGTGTCCGTCAGACCTTCGTCGTCGGTGGCCGTCAGCGTCACCAACGTATTCGCGGAGATCATGGTGCCTGCAACCGGAGCCTGTGTGATCACCGGCGTGCCGCAGTTGTCCGTAGCCACAACGTCGCCCGTCAGATCCGGCAGCGCTACTTCGCAATTCGAGTCTAGGCTCAGCGGCCCGGGATTCGACGCGCACTGAGTAATTTCCGGTGGCGTGGTGTCCTCAACCGAGACGAGCGCCTCGCACTGCGCCGTATTGCCCGCCGTATCGGTCACGGTCAACACGACGAGTGTGTTCTCTGCAATGACCACGCCCGCAAGGGGAGCCTGCGTCACGCTCGCGATTCCGTTGGCGTCCGTTGCGGTGACGCCATCGGTCATGCTTGGGACTTCCGCCAAACACCCCAGGCCCAGCGGAGCCATCGCGTCTGCGGCGCATTCCGTGATCGAAGGGGCGGTGCTGTCCAGGACGATGGCATCGCTCAACGCCGGCGCGGATACATTGCCCACGGCGTCTTTCAGCAAGGCGTACACGGTCTTCGCGCCATCTCCCGCGCTCAAGGTCCAGTCCTTGGTCCCGGCGACAGATTCCCATGCGCTCCACGTGCTGCCGTCGTTGCTGAAGCACATCTGCGAGACGCCGCTGCCTCCGGCATCGTCACCCGTCAATGCGAGGCTGACATTGGCCTCATTCGAATATTGGTCTCCGGCGTTAATGGTCAGCGTGCCGGTGGGCACGGTTCGGTCCAGTGTGTACACTTCGCCCACGCTGTAGCTTCCGTTTCCTGCTCCTACACCGCCAAGGGGCGTCAGTTCTCCATCCACAATGGTGTCGTCATCAATCAGGTTGATGCGCAACGTGCCGTCACCAGTCCCTGTGTCGACGACCAGTGTGTAGAGGGCACCGGTGCCCGACACCTCGACGATTGAGGCGCCGGTGAGCCCGGTTGCCACCAACGTGAAATCGGTAACGTCCACACCCGTGACCGCGCAACTGAAATGAACCGAGTAGTAGGCCAATCCCGCGTTGGTCGGACTGGTGCCCAAGCGCCGGATCCCGTAGGCCACAGGCACGAGGGCCGCTTCGTACGCACCCATGTCGTATTCCGTGCCGGTGCCGTCCGCACCGATTCCCGGCATGTCCAGAGGCCGCGGCGTACCCTCGATGTCCGCTGACGCCGCCCCCGTCGCGGCCCCGGCGTCTATGACCGGCGAACCGGATTGAAGATGGCAGTCAATGATTCTGTACGTGTCCCCGTTCGCCACATAGGCGGTCACATCGCCCCAAACCACAATCTCGGTGGCCGTGTTCGCCGCGACGGCGGCCATCAGCGTCTGCGATGTGTCCGCGTTGATGGCATGCACCGCCAAGGCGTCGGGAGTCCATGCCGCCGTCCCATCCGTCAATGTGGTCTGGTCGTTCACGGCATCGTACACCGGCGCCGCCGTCCACGTCCCTGAGATCGCCGCCGGGCCATCCGACACAAACAGCGGATCCAAGTCGATGTTGCCCGTGCCCGGATAGCCGCCCTGAACATCGCTATAGGTAACCGACGCCGTCGCGTTGCTCTCGATCTGGCCGCCCGTGCCCGAGTTGCCCCACACGACGCAATTCGTCACGACGGCCGTCGAATCGCCCCCGCCCGATCGAACAACATCCAATCCGCCGTAGTAGCCGGAATTGCCTGTGAAGGTGCAATTCGTCACTGTGGCGCCGTCGGCGTCCATGCCGCCGCCGCCCCACGCGGCCCAGTTGCCCGCGAAAAGGCAGTTCACGACTGTTGCATGGGATGTGTCGCCATCGTACGTTCGGTTGTAGATGCCGCCGCTGCCGCCGCCAAACTCTATGCCGGCCCTATTAGCAATGAAGGCACAGCCGGCCACTTCGATGTCCGAATGGACCTCATTGCATATTGCGCCACCATACGCAGCGCCCAAAGCATCGCCACCGACAGCGGTGTTGGCTCTGAACAGACTGTCTTGAACGACGGCTCTGGATGCCCCTCCGTTGTAGATAGCCCCGCCATGAAAGACACTCGAGTTCGCGGAAAACTCACAGTTCACAACTCTGATGTTGCCCTCACCGTAATTGCAGATTCCTCCACCATACATCCAGCCCACAGAATTGCCCACAAATTGGCATTCAGAGACGACTGCGCGGGCATAGGTCACAAAGAGGCCGCCGCCATAACCGTCCCAGGTCTTAATCCCGGCATTTCTCTCGAAACGACACAATGAGATCTCCGCCGCGGCAAAGGCAATACCCACACCCGTGTTGTATGCGGCCTTGTTTTCCACGAAGTTACACCCCTGCATTGTTGGGCCACCGTATGCGATGTTCATCGCCCCGCTCGCATCGGCGATGTTTCCGGCAAAAGTGCAGTTTCTTAGCGTCGGAGAAGCCCATTCAATCTGCATTCCCCCACCGCTTCCTTGGGATCCACTTCCCTCTGCGTACCCGCCTGACACGGTGAAGCCATCCAGCGTGGCATCTGCAGCAATCACAACGTGATAGGCGTTGGCACCAGCCCTGGACGTGCTTCCCTCAATGATGGCAACGTTAGCACTCCAGTCTCTCGCGCTGAAGGCGGTTTCCGTGCCCGAGAAGCCCCCGTAGAGATGCACGTGCGGACGCATGACCACAGAGCCCGTATCGTTGTCTCGCAGTTCGTCGTAGACACCGTCGGCCACCCATACCTCGGCGCCGCCATGACCTGCCGCTATATCTATCGCGGCCTGAATGGTCGTGAACGCCGTGCCCCACGTCAGTCCATCCTCGACGCCGGAGATGTTCGCCTTGTCCACATGGATTCTGCCGGTGCGGACACAGTCCTCGACCACCTTGCAGTCCGCGCCGTCGGCGTTCGTCACGGACAGCGACACTTTGTACAGATGGAAGCCGGAGGCCGTGTAGGTATGCGTCGGATTCTGGGCAGTGCTCGTCGTGCCGTCGCCGAAATCCCATAGCCAACCCGTTATCGGCGCCCCACTGGTCGTCGAGAGGTCCGTGAACTGCACTGTTAGCGGCGCAGTGCCGGACGTGATATCCGCGCTGAAATCGGCAACCAGCCCTGCATCTTCGTAGGCGCCCATGTCCACGCCGCTGCCCAAAGGCCGGGCGTTGCCAAGGATATCCGCCTCGGGCGCGCCCGCTGCTGTGCCCGAATCGATGCAGGGCGAGTTCGGCTGGAGACGGAGGTCAAAGGTGCCTCGAAACAGTGGATCGACATCCGTATTGCCGGCGCCGGGATATCCCCCCTGTACGTTAGAATAGCTGACCGCTGCCGGCCCGCTGATAGCATCCGCCACATTGTCCCACAACACGCAGTTTCTAACCACGCAAGTCGAGGATTCATCACTCGACACCGCGCCGCCGCAGTATATGGCTCCGTCGAATTCCGCACCGTTCGACGAGAATGTGCCGTTGGTAATCGTCGGAGTAGAAGCGGATACGTTGCGTATGCCGCCGCCCCACGATTTCGAGAAGTTGCCTAGGAACACACAGTTGACAACTCCCGGCGAGGCATGGAAGTTGCACATCCCTCCACCGCCAGTTCCCGAGCCCCACTCGGCCGCGGCGTTGAACTCAAATCTGCAGTTGCTGACCTCCGGCGAGCATTCCGCGTTGTACATGCCGCCGCCGTAGAGATTTTCGCCTTCGCCGATGGCCTCGCCACCGGTGATGGTGAATCCGTCAAGCGCCGCGTCCTCGGCACCCCGGACGACGTGATACGCCCGAAGTCCGGAACCTCGGCCGTTTGCGCCGTCAATCACGCACTCGTGCAAGGTCCAGTTCCGCTGGTTTCGGCTCGTTTCATTGCCGACGAACCCCCCGTAGAGATTCACACCTTCCTTCATCGCCAGCGAACCGCTCGCGTCGCCCAGTCGCTCTTCATCGTAGCGCCCTTGTGCAACCCAAACATTGCCCCCGCCGACGGCGTGCGCGGCGTCGATGGCGGCTTGAATCGTCTTCTTCGCCGCTGCCCACGAGAGGCCGTCGCCGGAATCGTCCGGCCGTGCCTTATTCGCATAATAGAGAGCCGGTGTGCTTATGGCGGCGCTGGGCGCGGATTCCGCTGTCGTCTCGTAATAGGGCGGCGTGTTGGCCGGCCATGCGTAGCGCATTCTCAACTTGTAGTAGTACGTCGTGCCGGGCGCACACGTCGTATCCGTATAGGTGATCTCCCCGGAAGTGTGCGTGACACTGTCCACATAGTGATAAGGGCCGTTTTCGGTCTCAGCCCGATACACGGCGTAAGTCTCCGCCGCATTAACTTGCCCCTGTGCATTATGCGTGAGCACACCGGTCCACTTCAGCGTGATTGAATGAGTTGTCCGACCATGAAATATCGGTGTGGGTGTGGGCTGTAGAAAGGAATGGGAGAGCCTGATGAAACTATTGTCCAAATTATCCCTGTTTATGAAGCCAGAAGCAGCTGCTACGTATGCCGCGCCAGTATAACCGTTTAAGCCTTCCCGAACTTCCGTGATGGCAACAACTTGTTGGTCCTCTTGGGGAGCAGAAGTCCACTCCGCGTTTGTGTCTCTGTTAAATCTTCCTGGAAGTGTACCTGCCGGAAGATACTCAAGACCCCAGACGGTTCGCCCGCTTTGTCCCGAGATAGACGGCCTGAAGATAGTTGCTTCACCAAAACTGTTCGGCGTTCTGGCATCGCCAATTGAGCCATCTTGCTCGTGGACATAATTTCTGACTGAAAACGTAACGGCGGGCAAACTACTCTGTGGTAATATGACCAACGTCATGACACACAAGAAATAGCCTGTTCCTGGAAAATGACATTTGTCGAGAGTATTCATCTCGTTGATCTCCAGATGTTTCATTCGTTGTTGGAACTCACTTCAGGCCCCATCCGGTTCGTACACGAGTCCACTCGGAAAAAATCCGCGCCAAGAGCCGGGAAACATGCCCAAGCAACGATGACGACAAGAAATGCTTGTCTGCAGTGGTGCATCTTGCGTATTGCTATCACTCCTAACAGTCTCCCCTGGAATCGTCAGGTGTACACTTCATGACACAACGTGCCGCGTATTGTGTTACCTGGACATTAACAAAAGGATAGCAGGCAACGGTGTCGCTGTCAAAGAGGTCGCGGGGCCCTAGAATCGGTCGAAGTGCCAGACGTAGGTGTGGCGCTTGGGAAACAGCACGGGCAACAGGGCTCGCGCTTCCGGGGTGATGATGCGCCGTCGCGCGCAGTAGATGTCGTCGAGGTGCCGGTAGCCGGTTAGCAGGTGCATCAACTCGGCGCTGGTGAGGCCGAGCTTGTTCTTGCCGCTGCCGGCGGCCACGTCGATGGCGCCGCGATTGGCGCGCACGCGATAGGGCTTTCGGTCAACCACGAGCGTGCACTCGACGCGGCTGTCGCGGGCGGCGCTTTGGGCAAGGCAATTCTCCCACTCGGGAATCATCGATTCGAGCGTCTCGGCGAGATCGATGAAGGCCATCATGCCACCACAGTCGCGTTCGATCCGCATCTCGTGTGTCGACGCATACTGGAGCAAGAACCGGCCGAAGGGATGGGGCGGCGGCACATGGAATCGGAGGACGCCGAGGGATTGCTGGCGCGCGCGTTCCGCTGCGGCGCGCAAGACGGCGCGGCATATCGCGGGGTCGGCGGATGGCGCTCCGGGCGCTATCGCCGCGCTCCGGGCCGCCCCGTTTCCCACCACGCCGACTTCGGTCATCATCGCCGCGTCCTTGGTAGGGTGGGCGTGAAGGTAGGCCACCACCTTTCCCTGGGCGGTGGTCAACACGAGCAAGTGCTTGCACCAATCCTGCCATTTGTTGGTAATGTGCGCCGCCGAACGCAGGATGGAACAGGCCACGCCCCCGTCGTTGGCGTTGTGCATCTTCTGGATGGCCGAGATGTCGCCCGGTTTGGCAGGCCTCGTCCGAAACGGCGAATCGCCTGCCGCAAGGCCTTCGGCCGCGGAAACCATAATCGTGTAGTCGGCCAGGGTGGTGATGAAGCCGAATCGGTGATAGAAATTCGGAATGCCGAACAGCATCGACACGTGATAGCCGTGGTGCTTCATGTACTCGATGGTGTCTTGCATGAGGGCGTTGGCGACGCCGCGATAGCGGTGGCGCGGCGCGGTGGTCACCCAGCCGAATCCGCCCATCTTGAGGCGCGCTTCGCCGAGGCGAATGGTCTCCGTGATAAGGCGGAGCGCGCCGGCCAGCTCGCCGTTGCGTAGCGCGATGCGTGTGTGCTCGCGCAGGAAATGGGGATAGCCGACGCCGCACGTCTCGAGCCACTCGATGCCTTTGAAGTAGTCAGCATAGTGAATCTTCGCCATCAGATCGTTGGCGAGGCGAAGCTCGTCGTCGGACTCGACGGCTCTGGTGATAATGCCTTCGGTGTTACTACTCATTACAACCTCGCGTTGTGCCACCGAATTGTACCATGGCCCATCGAGTCGGTTCTCGTGACGGCGTCAGCAAGAGCGTCCCGCCAATTGCGCGGAGAAAGGAAAGGCACGAAGCCTTTTCGGCCGGCAATCCGCGTGGCGCGGTATCGCCGGTCGTGGACCTCGTGCCTTGGTCGTTCGTCGCACCCGCTGTGTCCGGGGCCTAGGCCTCGTACTTAAAGGACACCTTGACGCGAGCACGGAAGGCAACGACCTTGTTGTCCTGGACCTTCATGTCGAGGTCCACGACTTCGGCGATACGCAGGTCGCGCAGCGACTCGCCGGCCTTCTCGACGGCGTTCTTTGCCGCTTCCTCCCACGATTTCTCCGACGTCCCGACCAGCTCAATTACCTTGTAGATGCTGTCACTCATAGCGTTCCTTTTCCTCCCTCGTTTGGTTATTTCCCGAAATCGCAGTTCAGTGTAGCGCACAAAGGCTCGTCTGGCAAGGGGAAATCCGTCTGTTGAGGCGGTGGTCGGTACGAACGTCGCTGGCCGTGAAGTAGACCGGATGGGCGCGGCGAGGGCTTTTCATGCTGCGTATCGAAGGTCGATCACCCCGCGGCGAGCCCGCCGTGGACGGGCTGTTGGCCGAATGCGGTTCCTGATTGGCTCCTTGCGTTGACGGGGGAGGTCCTGCTAGTATCCGGACGATTGAGAAGAGGCGCTACAGTGGCGCCTATGGGCATGAGCGTGGAGTGAAACCTATGCGACGGGGTGCGAGGCGGTTTTTCTTGATTGTGGCGGCGTTGTGGTGGGTGGCGGCGCCGGCGTCCGGGCAATGGACGTGGACGCCACAGACGGGACGTTGGATCAATGTAAAACACATGCCGAAGGAGACGGCCGAGCTGCAGTACGAGTATGCCCGGAGCGCCATGCTCGAGAAGGACTACAAGAAGGCCCTCCGCGAGACGAACAAGTTCACGCGTTGGTACAGCGACACGGAGTACGCCGACGATAACCAGTTCCTGCGCGGCGAGATCCGACTGGAGCAGGGCAACATTCGGGAGGCGGCCAAGGAACTTCAGAAGGTCGTCACCGAGTATCCGGATAGCGAGTTGTACGACAAGGTAATTGAGAAGCAGTACGAGATCGGCGACCGGCTCTATGAGAAAGGTCTGAAGAACCGGGGGAAATGGTGGAAGCCGTTCCACAATCGGCCGCTGAAGCACGCCATCGAAGCGTATGGCCTGGTGATTGACAACCAGCCGTTCACGAACGCCGCTGCCGAGGCCCAGTATAAGGTGGGGTTGTGCCAGTTCACACGAAAGGATTATGTGCCGGCCGCGTATGATTACCGGCGGGTGATCGAGGACTATCCGGATTCGGAATGGGTGAAGGAAGCCTCGTACGGCCTTGCCATGTGCTATCACAAGGCCTCGCTGCCGGCCGACTACGACCAGACACCGAGCGAACTGACGATGTCGGCCATTGATGGTTTCGTCGAGCGTTTCCCTGAAGATCCTCGAGTCGAGGAACTGAAGCGCATCCGTAGCGATATGCGCGAGACCATTGCGCGCCAACGGCTGCAGACGGCCGAGTACTATGCGAAGCGTCGCGAGTTCAACGCCGCGCGGCTCTCCTATCAGGTTGTGGTCGAGCAATTTGCGGATACCGAAGCCGCCGGAGAAGCCCAGCAGTGGTTGACGGCGAATCCCGCGTCGGAGACGCCCAGATTCGGACAGGCCAAGGAAAGCTCATGAACGCGTTGAGGTTGGCGACGGCCGCCGCAGCGTTGGGGCTGAGTGCCGTAATCGCGTCGGGATGTGGCTACTCGATCCACAGCACCCTGGACGAGCAATACCAGACCATCCATGTTGCGCCGTTCCTGAACTACAGCAAGGAATATGACTTTCAGGCGCCTCTCACGAATGCCGTAATCCGGAAATTTCTGACGGACGGACGCCTGCAAGTGGCACCGGAATCGGAAGCGGATCTGCTGGTGGAGGGTGCCATTACCGAGTACCGGCTCAAAGGACTGACCTACGATGAGGCCGATGAGGTCACGCAGTTCTACTGTGTCGTCAGTGCGGCGATTCGGCTGACCGATGTCAAGAATGGGAAGGTCCTCTGGCAGGAGCCGATCATGACCGGTGAGACCAGCTTCTACACGCGCGCGGCGGGGCAGTCCTCGGATCGACTGCGCGGCAACGCGGAGACGTTCTTGCCGACGGTTCGCTCCTTTGCCACCGAGGAAGAGAACCGAGCCGCCTCGGAGGCACTGGAACAGTTGGCATCGGACATATTCTATCGGACGATCGAGCCCTGGTAACACCTTGAACGCGCATGAATTTCTGAGAATGATCGACACGGGAGCGCCGGCACCGGTGTATCTTTTCGGTCCCTTTCGTGCGCCCGGTGCGCGCATCCCTTCTTTCGAGCCGGTGTTGGCCGAACGGGCCATCGAACGTCTGGTGGCGCGGTTCGTGGAGCCGTCCATGAAGGACTTGGTGT
Source organism: Candidatus Hydrogenedentota bacterium (assembly GCA_036769985.1). Taxonomy (GTDB): domain Bacteria; phylum Hydrogenedentota; class Hydrogenedentia; order Hydrogenedentales; family SLHB01; genus DAIPKA01. The sequence goes on from DAIPKA010000004.1 coordinate 31,577, forward strand.
ATGGCTCGTTCTACGCAGACGAGGCGGACGCCGCCGACATCGTGCTCGAGGCGCAGACCCTGCCGTTCCTGGCCGAACGCCGAGTAATCCTGGTGCGAAATGCCGAGCATTACTCGAGCGAATCGGCCGCCGGCCCGATGCTGGCTTATGTGCAGAAACCGTGCGACACGACCATCCTGATGTTGGTGTCCTCTCAGGTGGACAAGCGGACGAAATTCTACAAGGCATGCGAGGCCAGCGGCGTGATTGTCGAATGCCCGGCCCTGAACGAACGGGAGGTAGTCGAGTGGGTTCGCGCCGCGGTCGGTGCCCTCGGCAAGACGATTGGCTACGGGGCCGTTCAGGAGCTGATCGGCCGGGCGGGCACCCATCTGAGTGACGTCGAGAACGCAATCCACGTGGTGGCGGGCTACGTCGGCGACGCGCCGACCATCTCGGATGAAGACGTAGTAGCGGCGTGCGCCGACGTGGCCGAGGAGGAGATCTGGGCGTTGACGGACGCCATTGCTGCCTCGGAAACGAGCGACGCGCTTCGCGCGCTCCACAAGTTGCTCGATCTCGGCAAGCACGAGGACGAGATCATGGGCACGATCAATTGGCTCCTGAAAAGCGCCTACGCGGTGGCCGTAGCCAACAAGGGACAGCCCTCCGTGAGCTCCTTCGTGGCCCGTAAAGTCGAGCCGCTCGCCCGAAAACTGGGCGTATCAAAGTTGCGCGATGCCTTTGCGCTCTGCACGGACACCCATTTCATGCTCCGCACGACGAGCGTAGACAGCACACTTGCACTCGAGTTGTTGGTCGTCAAGCTCTCGGCACCGCGACGCCAACCGACGCCGGGCGTGGCCGCCCCGGCGTGATCTCGGAATCCGGAAACCAATGACCGCGAGTACGCGGTCAAAGGCCTAAGCCTTGTGGAGTCAGGCACTCATGAGAAGCGCTATTGGTCTCGGACTGTTGCTCGCCGTGGGTGCGGCCGCGAGCGCATCGGCGGACGACTGGCCGATGTGGCAGCATGACGCGCAGCGGACGGGTGTGACGCCGGCGAGAGTCCCGGACAGACTGCATCTACAATGGACGGCCCAGTATCCTCGCCTCGAACGCGCGTGGCCGGATGAAGATCGGATGGAGTTCGACGTCGCGTACGAGCCGGTTATCGCAGGAAAGACGCTGTTCTTCGGTTCATCGCGCGATGATGCGCTACGGGCCCTGGCGACGGACACCGGCGAGGAGAGGTGGCGGTTCTATGCGAACGGGCCGATCCGGTTCGCGCCGTGCGTGGATGGCAACCGTGTATTCGTCGCGTCGGATGATGGTTGCCTCTATTGCCTAGACACAGAGTCGGGGGCGCTGCATTGGCGGTTCCAGGCGGTGCCGTCCAGGCGTGTGGTTCTCGGCAACACGCGGCTGATCTCGATGTGGCCGGTGCGAGGCGCGCCGGTCGTGGCCGACGGCAAGGTGTATTTCGGGGCGGGCATCTGGTGCTTCGAGGGCATCTTTCTATACGCGCTCGATGCGATCTCGGGTGAAGTCGTTTGGTCGAATGACAATTGCGACGTGCCGTACATCCAGCAGCCTCACCACAGCGACGCCTTCGCCGGCGTCACACCGCAAGGCTATCTGGCGGTGAACGGAGATCGGTTACTGGTGCCGAACGGCCGCGCCGTGGCCGCGTGCTTCAACCGAAGCACCGGCGACCTCGAGTACTTCCACTTGGAATCCAACAACCGCCACGGGGCCTATCATGTCTCGACGCTGGGCGATTATTTCTTCAACCCGAGTTGCCTGTACGAACTCGACGAGGGCCGCAACGCGGGCGTCTTCGCGGCCCAGGTGGCCCTCACCGAAGACACCGTCTACGGACTGGACGGGGGACGCATCAAGGCCTACGACTTCCAGAACCTCGCCGTTGAGCGCCAGAAGGACAGCAAGAACCGCATCTACTACAAGTGGGACATGCCTACGCGGTGGTTCCTCGGGGTCGACGCGACAACGTTCATCGTGGCAGGCGACCAAGTGATTGCGGCGAAGCCAGGAGGCTTGTGCGCCATCGCGGTCCCGGGAGCTAAGGGCGAGCCGAAACTGGCCTGGGAACTCGAGGTGCCGGGCACACCCCGGAACCTCATGGCGGCGGATGATCGCCTGTTCGTTGTGACGGAAGAAGGCGATATCTGCTGTTTCGGCGGCAAGAAGGCGGAGGCCGTCACGTATGATCACCGCACGGCCACAGCGCAAGGCCCGGCCACGGAATCAGATCGTCGGGCGCGGGCCATGCTCGAGGCGACGGGTATCTCGGAAGGCTACTGCTTGGTGGGCGGGGCGAGCGACGCCGATCTGCTCTTGGCCGTGGCCGGGCAATCGACGCTGAACCTCACCGCGATCGAGCCCGATTCGAGCGTCGTGGCAGCGGCGCGCGCCCGCATCGATGCGGCTCCGGATGTCAATGATCGGATCGCGGTTCTTGAGAGCGCCTTGCCGGATCTCGACGGCCCGGCCTATCTCGCGAATGTGATGCTTGTGCCAGATCCGGCCGCAGTCGGTCTGAAGCCGGAAGCCTCCTCGGCGCGCGTCGTTTTCCACTATGTACGTCCCTACGGCGGGATAGCGTGTATGGGGTGGGATGCCAACGAGCACGCGGCCTTCGCGGCGGGCGTGGCCGAGGCCGGACTCGAGAACGCCGAGGTCACGCGGAGCGGCGATTGGACGTTGCTGGCGCGGTCCGGCGCGTTGCCCGGTTCCGCGGACTGGACCCATCAGTACGCGGACGCCGCGAACACCGTGGTCTCGAAAGACTCGCGGGTACGCCTTCCCCTGGGCATGCTCTGGTTCGGCGGCTCGTCGAACACGACGATTCTCCCGCGTCACGGCCACGGGCCGTCGGAGCAGGTGATCGACGGCCGCTTGTTCATCGAGGGTCCCGACACGATCCGCGCGATGGATGTATACACGGGACGGATGCTGTGGCAAGTCGAGTTGCCCGACATTGGCGCGCCCTATGACAACACGAGCCATCAACCGGGCGCCAATGCGCGCGGCAGCAACTATGTCTCGGTCTCGGATGGCATCTATGTTGCCTATGGCGAACGCTGTCTCCGTTTGGATCCGGTCACGGGATCGCAACTGGCGGAGTTCAGCCTGCCGATTCCCGAAGGCCACACGAAAGCGCCGGCCTTCGGCTATCTGGCGGTTTGGGAGGATCTCCTGATATCGGGATCCGGGCCGATGGTCTTCGATGAGGAGATCCTTGGGCTGACCTTGAACGCGATCGCGAGCAAGCGCGTCGTGGCGCTCGACCGCTACTCGGGCGAGGCGCTATGGAGCACCGAGGCGGATGTCGCGTTTCGTCACAACGCCATTGCCGTCGCGGCGGGGAAGGTCTTCTGCCTGGATCGCGCCACCGACGCCCTCATCGAGAAGATGGAACGCCGCGGTATGACACCGCCTGCGGCCCACCGCCTGTTAGCTATCGACGCGCGCACCGGTGAGGCGATCTGGACCAACACGGATTGCGCGTTCGGCACGTGGCTGGGGTATTCGGAAGAACACGGCCTCCTCGTTCAGGCGGGCCGCTCATCGCGCGACATGCTCACGGATGAAGTGCGCGATCGGATGGCTGCCCTCCGTGGTGCGGACGGAAGCGTAGCCTGGGATCACTCCGTGGAGTACAGCGGTCCCCTCATGATCCACGGGGACACGATCATCGCGCAGGAGCAAGGCTTCAGCCTCGTCACCGGGGAGCGTCTGCTAAAGACGCAGCCGATCACGGGCGTTGACGCGCCGTGGCAATGGACGCGGAACCACGGCTGCAACTCGGCCATCGCGTCCGTGAACCTGGTGCTGTTTCGCTCGGCCGCGGCCGGGTTCTTCGATCTGGAGCGTTACGGCGGCACGGGAAACTTCGGAGGATATCGTTCCAGCTGCACGTCGAACCTCATTGCGGCGAACGGTGTGTTGAACTCGCCCGACTACACGCGAACCTGTACGTGCAGTTACCAGAATCAGACCTCATTAGCCTTGGTCCATCACCCGGACACAGAAATGTGGACCTTCAACAACCTCGATTTGGGCGACGCGCCTGTGGCGCGGCTTGGCCTGAACCTCGGCGCCCCGGGGGATCGCATGGCTGAGGATGGAACGCTGTGGATCGAGTATCCATATGTCGGGGGCCCCACACCGAAAGTCCCGGTCAGCGTAGAACCGGATGGTATACAATGGATCCGCCGTCACTCGGTGCGGATGGCGGGCGATGGCCTGAAGTGGGTTGGCGCATCTTTTGGGAAGGGAATCACAGCGCTGCGCGTTACTCTTGGCGGCGCGGATCCGAAGGTGCACACGTACACGGTTCGGCTCTACTTCGCGGAGCCGGACGACCTTGATGCGGGTGAGCGCGTGTTCGACGTCGCCGTCCAAGGCAAGGCAGCGGTTTCGGCGTTGGACATCGTGGCCGAAGCAGGTGGGCCGATGCGCACCATCGTCAAGCAGTTTGATGGCGTGGAAGTGCAACGCGATCTGGCCATCGATCTGTCGCCCGGAAAAGGCGCGCCGGTGTTGTCCGGTATCGAGATGATCGCGGACTGAGAAGGGTCGCCGCGTGGGAGAATCGAAGGTGCGTAATCGAGCCAATGCGCGTCTCGTCGGCTGGACTATTCTGGCTGGAGTGGTGGCGTTTTCGTTCAGCGCGTGGCCATGCAGCATCCCGGTGTTTCGTTGGGCGCTCGAGCGGTGGGAGCCCGACAACTACCGGCTGGCGGTGTTCTATCGCGGCGCTATCGAACCGGCCCAGGGGGAGATTCTGGAGGCGATCGAGGCTCGCGCGGCCGATGCGGAGCATCCGGTGAACCTGCAGGTGATACGAATAGACCTGGACGGCGAGATGGATGACGCGTCCGCCGCGCTCTGGAAAGAACACGCGGATGCTACGCTGCCGTGGGCCGTGCTCCACTACCCGGCCGGAACGCACATCGCAGCAGCGGTTTGGGCGGGCAACCTCGGCGACGTGAACGTGGAAGCGCTGGTCGATTCGCCTGCACGGCAGCAGATCGTGAAGGACCTCGTCGCCGGTGTTTCGGCGGTGTGGGTCTTGGTCGAGTCAGGGGATCCATCCAAGGACTTGGCCGCCGCGACACGGCTGAATCAGCAGTTGGAACAGGCCAAGAACGCGCTAAAGCTCCCGGACATAACCGACGATCCGGTTCTGGATGGCCCGAATGCGCCGGACGTTTCGGATCTCCGCGTTGACTTCTCGATGCACCGGATCAAGCGCGACGATCCCGCAGAGCGTTTTCTGACGGCCATGCTCACAAAAAGCGAGTCCGACCTCGAATCGTTGGCGGCAGAGCCCATGGCGTTTCCCGTCTTCGGCCGTGGCCGCGCGCTGTATGCGTTCGTCGGCAAGGGCATCAACTCCGACACGATCGGGCGGGCCTGTGCTTTCCTCATCGGGGGCTGCTCATGCGAGCTCAAAGCCGAGAATCCAGGCACCGACCTTCTGCTGGCATGCGACTGGGAAGGCAAACTCGGGAGCATGGAACTGATTCACGAGATCGAATTGCCGCCCTTGCCGGGCGTCGCCACGCCGAGCATCGAGGAAACGCCCGGTCAGGAGGCGCCGAGCGAGCCGCTGGGGGATAGCGCGTCGGAACCCGACGGCCGTAACGGTGTTTCGACGCTCGCGCGCCATGCCATTCTCGCCGTGGTCGCCGTGGGCGCGCTCGTGTTGATCGCCACGGCCGTGATCTTCAAGCGCACGGCCTTGAAGTAGTCTGCTTCACCTCCTATCATGGCCGCGAGGCCGATGCTGGATCGGCGTTTCACAGGCTGAGCAGGCCGGATCAGGAGGAGGACATGAGCGTCTGGCGTTTGATACGCAAGGAAATGGGCTACCGCAAACTGGATTTCGTCCTGGGAGTGGTAGCGGTGTTGGCGGCCGTGGCGTGCCTGGTCGCCGTCATGACACTGCTGCGGGGGCACAATCTTCGCCTCATCGAGATGAACGAGACCCAGGTTGCGGAGACTTCGGCCATGCTGGACTTGGCCGCGGACGACTACCGCAAGCTCATGAAGGAATTCGGATACAACGTGGTCATTCTCAGCAAGGATGAGGATCTGACGCAGTTCTACGCGGACGGTTTTGCGACGAAGTACATGCCGGAGGAGTTCGTTTCGCGTCTCGCGAACTCGCCGATCCGTTCGCTGCAGCACCTGCTGCCCACGCTGCATCGCCGTGTTGAATGGCCGGAGCAAGACGGATGCCCCATCATCTTGATCGGTGTTCGAGGCGAAGTGCCTCACCTGAACGATAACAAGGGCGAGCCGATGATCGAGCCCGTCGAGCCGGGTGCGATGCAGATCGGGTCCGCCTTGCACGACAAACTGGGTCTCAGCGCTGGCGATGAAGTCGTGCTGATGGGCAAAGCATTCCAGATCGCCAGCGTGCACGACGAGCGCGGCACGTCCGACGACATCGGCGTATGGATCCACCTCAAGGAGGCCCAAGAGCTGCTCGGGCGGCCAGACGAAGTCAGTGCGGTCTTTGCATTGAGTTGCATCTGTGTCGGTGGCATCATCCAGGCGGTTCGTGACGAGATCGGCGCAATCCTGCCGGAGTCGCAGGTGGTCCAGCGGATGTCCGATGCGTATATTCGCTACGCTACGCGATCTCGCTTGTCGGATCTGGCGAAGGAAACCAAGAACAAAGAGGCCGAGTATCACGCGCGTCAGAGCCGCGAGCGCGAGGGGTTCGCCGCCTGGCTGATTCCCCTGGTGATCGTCGTCGCCACCCTCTGGATCGGTCTGCTCGCCTTGGGCAATGTGCGTGCGCGGCGCACCGAGATCGGAATCCTGCGGGCGCTCGGCATGCGGTCGATCCAGATCCTCGGCGTCTTCCTTGGTAAAGCCCTAGCGCTCGGGCTCATCGGGGCCGTGGCCGGCTATCTGATCGGATTTGGTGTCGGCGCGGCGTGGGCCAACCTCGAGGGAATTCCCCTTGCCGGCGGCGGCCTGATGAAGCTCTTCGAACCGCTGTTGGTGGTGGGCGTGCTGGCACTGGCGCCGCTTCAGGCCTGTGTGGCGAGCTGGATCCCCGCCATGATGGCGGCTCAGCAGGATCCGGCCACGATTCTGCAGGAGGAGTAGTACCTATGATTCACACGGAAGGTCTCACCAAGGTGTATCACGGCCGCAAGGGCCATGTGGAAGCGCTTCGCGACATCACGATGCAGTTTCAGGCCGGCGAGTTCGTAGCGGTTGAAGGCCCAAGCGGCTGCGGCAAGACGACCCTGCTGTTGAGTATCGGCGGCCTGTTGATGCCGGGCGCCGGCAGCGTCCGCGTCGACGGACAGGATCCCTACACCTTGTCGCCGGAAGCTCGGGCGCGGTTTCGCGCGGCGACGATTGGGTTCGTCTTTCAGCAGTTCCACTTGGTGCCGTTTCTCGACGTGATGGATAACCTCCTGGTTCCCTCACTGGCGTTGCGCGACGCAGCAAGTCGGGCGCGCGCCCAGGAGCTGGCCAAGCATTTCGGCCTGCTTGACCGCGCCCACCATGTTCCGGCGGAACTCAGTATCGGCGAACGCCAACGCGTAGCCCTCGCCCGCGCGTTGCTGAATCGGCCCAAGGTCCTCCTCGCCGACGAGCCGACGGGAAATCTCGACGGGGCCAACGCGGAGACCGTGCTTGGTTATCTGGCCGAGTTCGCCGAAAGCGGGGGCGCCGTATTGCTGGTGACGCACGATCCGCGCGCCGCCGGTTACGCTCACCGAACCTTACACATGGAGAAAGGCCGTGTGGTCGCGTAGCGGGCGACCGCCGAGAGGAGACACGTGCAAACCGCGCTGCTTCTGCTGACGTGTGTGATGGGGGTTACCTGGCTGCATCCGGCCGGCCTGGTGACGGAGGATACGCTCCTCGAGGTGAAAGAGAAGTGCGCGTCGGAGGATTGGGCGCAAGCCCTGGTGGCCTCGCGCAAGAACGCATTGGCGCCCTGGATCGACGCTCCCTTCGAGCGCCTTCAGGCTGTCTTCCCCAAGAAACGGGGCAATGTCTACCACAACTTCTCCTGTCCGGCGGATCGCCACCGACTCACGTTCGATCCGTTCAATCCCGGGCCTTTCGTGTGTCCCATCTGTGGACGTTCATACGCGGCGGATACGGATCCAGGCATCTACACGCCGGAGGACTGGTACCACGGCACAATGTACGATGGTTGGGCCTGCATGTTCTATCAGGCCGCGGCTGACGTGGCAGCCGATCTCGGCCTGCTCGGGCAGATCGAGGATAACGATACCTACCTGAGACGAGGCATGGCGATTCTCTTGCTTTACGCCGACGCCATCGAGGGCATCGCCACGGACCTCAACGAGAATCGGCAATTCTCGAGAATCCTCACCTATCACCGCGAAGGCGATAACAAAGTCTTGTTCGATTTGGCCCGCGCCTATGAATTGCTGCGCGACGCGATGTCGGATGCGGAGCGTACCCGATTCGAGAACGTCGCTTTACGACGCTTGCTCGACGATATCATGATCGAGCCGATCTACACCTACGATCACAACAATGTGTATCAATGGCACCGGACGATCATTCAGACCGCACTCGCCCTTGAACGCGAAGATCTCATCGATTGGAGCTTCGGGTACGGCGAGTTCGATTCGGAGCACCAGCCGGAGCACCGCAGTATCCGGCGCATCGCGGCAACGCACTTCAAACCCGATGGCGCGTACTGGGAGCTATGCTCGGGCTACCATCTCTATCCGCTTCATCACTTCTGCGAGCTGGCGGTCATCTCGCGCAACCTCGCGCGCATGGATGCCGAGCGGTTTCCGGCGGAGCGTTACGACATCACCGACGCCGGCAGTCCCGTCGGTCGCGTCATCCACGCCGCCCTCGAATGGTTCATGTCGTTGGCCATGCCGGATCGCTCGATGACGGTCCTCGGCGACTCGACCGTGTCGCGGGCCGGTATGGACGACTACTTCACGACGGCCGAGGTCGGCTACCGATTCTTCGACGTGAAGGCTGTTGGCGACTACGCGGGGCTGCGCGAGGGCAAGCGGAGCTGGGCCGCATTGCTATACGGCGCGCCGCGGATCGTCCAGCATGAGCTGCCGTTCTCCAGCTCGTATCTTTCGAGCGGATGGGTTTCGCTCCGTAATGAATGGCAAGGCAACCGGGTATGGGCCGGACTGAACGCCCTGATTCCAGGCGGCGGACATCAGCACGCGGATCGCCTGACGCTTGTAACGTACGCCTGCGGCAAGCTCCTCGCCCTCGAGAAGGGCACGCCGTACAACGAGAGCGTGACGCGCAAACTCGGCACGCTCAGCCAAGCCCACAACACGGTTGTCGTGAATCGGGAATCGCAGAAGCAAGGCGAGGCGCTGAGCGAGGAGGAGACGCCTGGAATCCGGTTCTTCTTCGCGGGATCAGACGTGAAGTATGCCGAGGCACACGGAGATCGGCTGCATGTCGACGCCAAGGTCTATCGCCGTTCGGTAGCCCTAATGGAGGACATTCTGCTCGACTGTTTTCGCGTCGAGGGCGGCGGCACCCATGACTGGATCGTGAACCACGCGGGCCCAGCGCCGACGCTGGACATCGAGATGGCCGAGGCCCTCTTCGAGCCGGCCGAGTGGCTGTACAACGGCAGCGAACGCGTCCTCGGCGCCTCCACCGATGGCATGTGGCATGCCCAGTGGGTCGTCGATGAAGTAACCTCGCGCCTCACGATGCTGGCTGCGTCCGACACGCACGTCTACGCGCTCGAAACCTATCCCATTGACAACGCCGTCATCACGGAGAAAGACCCACCGTGCCAGACGCTGTGCGTCCGCCGCGAGAACGATGCGCCATTCGTGGCCGTGTGGGACGCGTGGCGTGAAGCCCCGAACCTCGAGTCCGTCGAGCCGGGCGACAGCGAGGGCGCCCTGTGCATCAAAACGCGTGCAGCCACGCACTACGTGCTCTTCGGCGCCGGCGAGGCGCATTTCCCGGATGGCCTCTCCCTGAGTTCGGACGCGGCGTTCTGCACATTGCGGAGAACGGGGACTGACACCGCCGAGTCTTCGAGGTCGGCTGTCTGTCCCCGCTTTCCGTCGGACGCGCTGACGTTCGTCGCCGGCACGCAGGTCGAGGTGACCGCCCCGGAAGGGACGGTGCGCATCTCGGCCGATGCCGCCGCAACCATCGAGGCAAGATGTCGCGACGAACAGGTGACGATTGAAACCGCGCCGGACATTCAGTACGACACCTACGGCGGCGTGGACCACGATCGCGAACGGCCAGAGATACACGTCACGATATCAGGCGACCTATGGCCGGCCAGCGGTCCTACGGCATTGTCAGCTCAAGGTCGGCGATGATCGGATAGTGGTCGGAGGGCGCCCGCTCGTTCGGGCCGTAGGTGGTCTTGTCGCGCATCCAGCGGTCAACCGTCACAACAGCCGGACCAGCGTAGAAGATGTGGTCGATAGGTTTCTCTGTCGCGAGGAAGGCGGCCTCGTCCAGGGGCGCCTCGGCTGGCGGTGCGAGCCGCCCGACGGCCACATCCCAGGTGTTCTCGAGACGCATGGCGGCGCCGTTGCCGCCCTGCAGGGTGGCGTAGCCGACGGAGTCTGGGCCGCAGTTGAAATCGCCCACGACAATCATCGGCACATGGCCCACCAGAGGCGCCAGCCATTCGGTGAGCACGTGAGCGCTCTTCTGTCGATTGGCCTTGTCGGCGTCGAAATGGGTGCTAATGAACAGGAACTGGAAGCCGGTGTTGCGCTCACGCATGTGCGCCCAGTTCACATAGCGCATCATCTTCGAGCCCAAGTCTCCACTCGGGAAGCTGCACGGCAGCTCGCTCAACCAGTAATGGCCCGATTCCACGACCTCGAATCGGTCTCTTCGGTAGATGATCGTGGCGTCGGCGTAGGTGAGCACGCCGGGCGCATAGGTCAGCACGCCGTACTCGGGCGCGTCGGCCAACACGTCGACCACGCTGTACACCGAAGACAATTCCTGCAAGCCGGCGATATCCGGCGCGTACTGCGCGAGCATCTCGCGCAGATGCGGAAGCCGCACCCACCACGAATCGTAGTCCGGGTTCACGCAGATCGAGCACAGGATATTATACGTCATCACGCGTATCGGCCCGCTCGCGCACGGCGTGTTGCCGCTGCAGTCTACTTCGGCAAAGATCGGTCGATCCTCGGGGGGCAAGCCCTGGCAACCGGCCGCGCGAAAACCACGGACCACGGACAACAGGAGCCCGGCTTGGCCCGGGAGGCATCCCGCCAATGCACAACACAGACAGACGGAACTAACCAATACCATGGCCACTCGCATCGTGCTTCTCCCATTTGGCACCCACCGCGCAAGACACGGATTATACCGGAGGGAGAGGGCTAAGGACAGCCGGACGGGGCCGAAACGTCGGAACCCCCCTTGCCTTCCCGAGAGTTTGCGTGCTAGACTGGTCAGGCGGTTCGCGGTTGTTCTCTGGTGCAACACGGACAAAGGCTTGGACCTCTCGGCGGGAAATGGCGTGTCGAGGCGGCGTTTCCGCCTGGCACTCAGGGAGGACGCCCGCTCCCGGCCAGCACCGACTCTTGTTCATAAGCGCTTCCGGCACCGGAGGTTGCAGGGCCTGGGTAGCCGTCACGGGTTTGGGCGTCGGCCGGTTGCCTCGGTCCGCTGGCCGAGCTGGGATGCGGCCGACAGTTGATGGAAACGTGTAGAAGGGACGGACGTTGGCATTCCCCAAGCAGTTGATGTTGGCCGTCCATCGCGCGGCTTCGTACTTCGTTTACGGCTCCACGGCCGAAGCGGCGTGGATCTACGAAAAAGTGCAGCGGCCGAAGACGCTCTTCACGGTAGCGCTGAATGTATTGTACTGGAAGCTTCGCCAGCCCCGGGTTCGCGGCATTGTGGCCCTGCTTCTCGAACCGGTCTTCGACTGCAACCTGCGCTGCACCTATTGTCCGTGGACACTGGTCAGGCCCCGCCTCGAGGGGATCCGGCCGCGCCTTATGAGCTGGGACACCTTCTGCGCGGCCGTGGATTCCGCCCCGGACTCGATTGAGACGGTGCAGTTGGCCGGTCTTGGCGAGCCGACGATGCATCCGCAAATCAGCGAGATGGTGGATCGGATCGCCGAACGGGGCAAGCGGACGATCCTCTTCAGCAATTGCACCCTCCTGAAAGACGATCTTCTCGAGCGCCTTGCGGAGACACGGCTATCTGTGCTTACCGTGTCCGCGGAGCCCGACGAGGACACGTGCCGGACGTTTCGGGGGGTCGATCTCAAGACGATCCGAGGCAATGTCGAGGCGTTTCGGGCGCGCAAGCAGCCCATGACGGAGGTGAAACTGCGGATTGTGGCGCATTCCGGCAACCTGGATCGCATTGCCATGCTCCGCGACGCATGGGGGGACATCTTCGACGACGTTAAGGTGTGTCCTGAGTTCCGGATCGAGGGCCACGGCCGGCAGTTTGTCTGCATGGAGCCCTGGCGCGGCAATATCAATGTGTGGACGGACGGCAAGGTGACGCCGTGCTGCCTGGATTGTTTCGAGGACTTCATCATCGGCGATATCAGCGAGCTGCCGTTGACCGATATCATTCGCGGGGATCGGTACCGCGATTTGTTGACTCGGTTCGTGAAGGGAGGCGTGCCGCCACGATGCGCTACGTGCTCGGACGTTGTGCTCGACGGGCTGCCAAGCCTCCTGCCCCGATCGTCCACCGGAGGCAAGCCTTCAGCATCCGCCGCCGGCCCCGAGGAGGGGCGCCCGCGTTGATGAAACACCGGCCGATGCCTCGCCGGCGCCGGAGAGGTCGGGAGCATGCCGCCAACCTGATGGTTCGTCGAGTTTGATGGTCATTTACATCCATCCACAGACCCACATGTCGTTCAAGGAAATCGTTCCGTTTGCGGTGCCTGCGCTGGTGAACCGGGTTCGGCAAAGGGTTCCGGCCGTGGGGCGGTTTCACAACGAATGGACGGAGAAGGAGATCCGGAACGCGCGGGTCGTCCTGATGGACGTTCATTGGTACCTGAGCATTCCGGGGGCGATCCGGCTGTCCCACGAATTGAAGCGGGCCAATCCGGATGTCAAGATCGTGGCTGGCGGTTTGAGCGCCACGCTGTTTGCGAAACCCTTGCTGAGGGATTCGGCCATCGATTTCATCATCCGGGGCGATGCGCTAGCGTCCACGGAAGCCCTCGTGCGTTCCGTGATCGAGGATGCGCCCGCCGACGCCGTGCCGAACGTGATCGCGCGGGAATTCGAGAATCCGGTCTCGTACGCGATGAGTGCGGAGGAATTCGGCGAGGCCGACTTCCGAGACGTGTCCTGGTTCCCATCGCTCCGCAAGGCCGTCGTTCGCATTCATCGGCAGAGCAAAGGCATGGCGTGGCCCATCCATCCGTGGCTGATCTTCTACCTCGGCTGTCCCTACGATTGCGCGGCCCGCTGTTACGGGCCGGTGCCGGCCTTGCAGCAGGAGGTTGTGCAAACGGCGGCCGTACAGCCGGAGCGTCCGGAGTTGCGCGATCAAGCCTGCTATGCCTCGACGCCGAACCACCGGCGGCTTTTCAGGCGTGGATTGCTGATCCGGCCGCCCGAACGCGTTCGAGAAGACCTGATCGCCTTCAAGGAGGACCCGGACATCCGGATCCTGCACCTTGTGAACGATTTCTCGATGTTGCCGCCTTCCTACGGCGAGCGCGTGCTCGACCAGGAGTACGGCTTGGACATCTCCTATCTCTTGATTCGGCTGCCTACCGAGGATGGGTTGGGCCGGCTCCTCGGCGCGTTCCGCGGCGGCGATCTTGTGTTTCTCCATCACTGGATGGATCCGGATCTTCGGGACGCGTTTGTTGATCGGGTGTTGCAGGCGAAAGCGACGCGCCGATTCCGCGTCTGGCTCACGTACTCGCGTGTGTTCTGCGAGCGGCTCCCCGGATATGCGGAAACGCTGAACGCCATCCGCCGGCGCGTGCGATGCCCCGCCTATGAAATGGACGAGTGGTGGGATTTCGCGCCGGATATCGGCGAGGATGGAACCGGCACCGAGGAGCAGTACCAAGCGTGCCTGCGGCGCGAGCGGATTTACGCGTGGCACAATCTCATGTTCGGCGTGGCCATGCGCTGCCAGTACTACTCGCCGCGCTTCACGCAGGCCGTGCTGGCCCTGCGCCGCGCACGGATAGGTGAGTGGCTCAGAAAGGTACGACTGTGAGAGACTCGGCGACGCCCGCGCGGAGAGGCGGCCATTGTGTACGCCGCGCCGTGTCGATACAATGGGTCGGCTGTGGTCGACAACGATGACGGAGGAGAATCTGTGGAGGACGTGGTTCGGAAGACGCAGTCGTTGTGCCCCGTGTGCGCCCGAGACGTCGAGGGGGCCGTGGTCGTTTCGGAAGGCAAGGCGTATCTGACGCGCCGGTGTCCGGAACATGGATCGTATCGGTTTCTCTTGTCCGAGCACGGGGAACTGTACGCCGATCTCGATCGGTTCTTCACCAAACTGAAGGCCTTCGCGCGGCCGGATCGCGTGACCAACGTGTGGATCCTGGTGACCAGCGAGTGCCAGCAGGATTGTCCGTATTGCAGCGCCGAGATACGGCGCGGATTGTATGGCGAGATGACGTGGCCGGAAGTTCTCGGAATCCTGGACAAGTACGGCGACGTGAAATACACGATCTCGGGCGGCGAGCCGACGCTGTATCCCCACGTGCTCGATTTCTTCCGCGAGGCGGCGCGCCGGGGCTACACCACGCAACTCGCGACGAACGGCGTACGCCTCGCCTCGAGGGAGTTCTGCCGCGAGCTGAAGGAAGCCGGCGTGCGCGAGGTGCGCATATCGCTCGAGTCCGTGCATCGCGAGGAGGCGGAAGCGCTCAACTTGGGCGAGTATTTCGAGCCCAAGCTCGAGGCCATCCGAAACATCGGTGAGGAGGGCATGGTGGCCACCCTCTCGCCGACCATATTCAAGGGCCTCAACGAGGAGCAATTGTTCCACATCCTCGAGTATGCGAAAGACAAGCCGTACATCCGTGAACTCACGGTGGCCGGATTCGCCTGGAACGGCACGGGCGTCGGCCTTCCGCCCGGCATGATGATCGCGCCCGACGAGATGATGGACGTTATCCATCGCCATTACTACCAGGGCGACCGCAAGGATCTGTTCACGTTTCAGAAGGCCATGTTCGCCATTCTTCACGTCCGAGGCTTCCGGTTGTGCCTGAACAGTCAGGTGATGATTTTTGCGCGCGACAAGGGCGGCGAACTCCGCCCCATCATCGACTTCGTCAACATGCGCCGGATGGACAAAGGGCTTGGCTGGTGGTCCCGCTTGGGCATTCGGAACCGGTGGTTGGGTGGCGCTTTGCTCCTGCCGGTCCTGGCCGCGGGCCTGAGTCTGCGAACCGTGCCACTCATCCCGACCTTGCTGCATCTGCTTTGGGCCAACTTGGCCCAGCTCGACGTGCATCGGTATCCTGCGCGCTTGGTAGCGCTCATCGTTAACACGAACTGCTCGACGCTGAACGCGGATGAAATGGTAGGGCCTCAGTGCATGAACGGTGTGGCGTACAAGATCGCGGGCCAGGTGGAGGATACGAATGCGTCGAAAGCCTTCCTCTCCAAGGAGATATCGAACCGGGCGTCCGGCGTCTGGGAGGAAACGAGATCGCCGGAGTCGCGGGATATGATGTCACCCTGAACACTCGGCCGCCCGCCCTGGCAAACGCCCTTCTCAGCGCAAACCGCCCTTGTCAAATCCGTCCGCGGCCTGTTCGAGTGATTCGACGTAGAGTGTATATCCGCAGGAACGAATCCGATCGATCTCTTGCTTGGCGATGCTGATTTCACGCTGCACGAGTAACGCGTCAACGAAGGGGCCGTAGACCTTCTCGAGAACGGGGCGGTGGGTGAAGGCCTCGCGGAAAACGTCGGAAGCCGCGTCGCCCCGGCCGTCGGCGGTCAGGATGAGGCCGAGCGCGAATTGGCCCAGGCCGAGGCGGGGATTGCGCTCGACGAGCTTCCGGGCCACACACTCAGCCATGTCGACGTTGCCGTCTCGAAGGATGTCCAAGGCCATGGTAACCCCGTAGAAATCGAGGAACGGCGGCCACGCCACAATGTTCCGCCGCAACGCCGCGATCCCGCGCGGCCGCGCCTCGGGCGTATCGCAGCGGCAGCGCAGTTCGTCGAGCAACGCCTCGTAATCGATAGGCAAGACATGGGGCACGGGCGAAGGGCTCGCCAACGGCGTGAGACTCTGATCGCGCTCGACGCGGTATAGGACGAGGTTGTAGTGGCCGAAGAACTCGTGCCCTTCGCCCTGCAATCCGCGCTCGGCCAATCCCCGGGCCAGATTCCCTCCGAAGTCGTAGTTGCGCCTCTGGAGGCGTCCCAAGGCATTGATCTCCAGGCGCTGGAGAGCCAACCAGACGCGCGGCCGAGGTGCTCGAGCATCGTCGGCGCCGTGTAGCGCGGCGGCGGCGTCTTCGAGGGCCGCTTGAAACGTGCCGACTCGGCGCACCTCGGGTCCGTAAGGGCCGAGGTAGTAATCGAGAAATCGGCCCGGCCCGGCGAACTCGACTTCGATCACGAGATCCTCCGGACCGCCGTGGGCCTGGATGTACTCGGCGGCACCGCACCAGTTGGTTCGTGTGACCTCGGGCAGGAAGATGGCCAGTTGATACGCGTAAAGACTTGACAAAACTACGGTTGCGATTCCAATGAGCGCCTGTTTCCGCAACCGAGAGAGGGCGTATCCGAGGGCACAGTACAATCCAACCGTGCGGTACAGCGTGTACATCGAGCCCATGAGCGATAGCTTGAGAGCCCACGCGCCAAGGCCGAGCACCGCGCTTGGCACGACGACAATAAGACACGTCAGCAAGGCGGCCTCAAACGTGGTGCGGTCCGCGGCCGAGTCCTTCTTTCGGGCGCGTTTCCACGCCGGCCACAGCAGTGCGGTGAGCAGGAACACCAGAAATCCTATGGCCGTCACGGCCAGCAGCGCAGCGTCGAAGGCAGGACGCATGCGGAGCAAACACGCTGTCTCGGGCGACTCGAACTCGACATCGTTGGTCTTCCACGGCGGCAACAGGTCGGGTTGGATGCTGACGACATCGCCAAAGAAAATCTCGTTCACGACGGCCGAGAATCTGGTGCTTCCATAGATGTCATTTTGCGGCGCCATTTCGAGCAGGGCCCACCCCCACGGCAACAGAAACGCGGTATGGATCAGGACCCACAGGAAACCGGTCTTGAAGCGTCGTCTGACGAAGCACAGCAGGAAGAGCCCCTGGACAATGAGGGCCAAGACGCCAAACAGGAAAGTCCAGAGCGTGAGTAGGTTCAGGGCGGCGTTGAGCACCCACCACACGCGGCCATCGTCTCGCCAGGCCCGCCAGAACGTGTAGAATGCGAGGGTGGCCACCAGTACCAAGAGCGCGTAGGGCCGAGGCTCCTGGGCGTGCCAGATGTTCTGCGGTGATAGGGCGAGGCCCATCGCGGCAATCAGGCCCACGCCCCGGTTGAATAGGCGGGCGCCGAACAGGTAGGCGCTCGGAATGGCCGCCGTGCCGATCAGGATGGGCAAGAGTCTCAGAACGGGCGGGCTCATGCCGGCCCAGTGCGCCCATCCGTATTGAAGGATGTAGTATGCGGGGGCCTGTGCTTGCTCGGGGCTCGTCGAGGCCAGCAAGTTCAGGTACATCGAGAGCGAGGGCGCGCCGACGTTCCAGACGTTGGCAAACTCGTCCAGCCAGAGCGATTGCGCCTCGATGCGATACAGACGCAACAGCGCGCCAACCGCGGTCAGCGCGAATACCGCTCCCGGCACCGCGTAGCGAGAGATCTTGTCGGACATGCCAGCCCCTATCCCGTAGGTTGCAGGTCGGGCAAGCGGCAATTATAGGGAACGGAGTCGGAACGGCGCAACGGCCGCGATGCTCTTTCTTGCCGCGATGTCCTTTGCGCGGGCCGATCGGCCGTGGTCTACGCGGGCAGTTCGCATCCGCGAAACCCGCGCGAACCAGGCAATTCTTATCAGGAAGCCGTGGACCCAGTCTTAGACGGGGGGAATCGGATCGTGCCACTGGTGCCCATGCATCCGATCCTGGATGAAGCCGCAAGGGCGGCTACGGCGTTGGCACCGGAACAGATCCTGGCGATCATGAAAGGCGCCCATAAAACGGACAGCCCGGTGATCATCCAGGGATGCCGGAGTGATAGCCGGGCCGGATTATGCTAGACTTGGCGGCGCCTGATGTCGAGAGCGTCCCTGCCGGCCGGAAACCGTTGCGCTATGTCATCAACCGCCACCCGACATTTCGATCTGTCGATCATCGTCCCCGCCTACAACGAGGAACGGCGAATCACCGCAACCATCGAGGGGCTCGATGCCTTCGTCCGGAGATCGGGTCTCGCGTGCGAGGTCCTGGTCGTGCTCGACGGCAGTACGGACAATACGGCAGCCGTGGTCCGGGATCTCATTGGGCGCGACACGGTGGCCGCGTTTCGCCTCATCGAGCAGCCGCACAACATGGGCAAGGGCGCCGCACTCAAACGCGGCATCGCCGAGGCCACGGGCGACGTCATCGGGTTCACGGACGCCGACCTACCCTATCTTCTGGACGGCGTGCCGGCCATCGTGGCCGAGCTTCAGGCGCCCGACGGGCCGGACCTCGCCATCGGCGCTCGGGACCTCCCCGAGTCGCAGGGCGTCTATTCGGTAGGCTGGGCGCGCCTGCTGAGCGGCAAGGTGTACGGCGTGCTGGTCCGGCTCGTGCTGAATCCCGGCATTCGCGACACGCAGTGCGGCTTCAAGTTCTTCCGCAAGCAGGCGGCAAAGAGCATCTTTTCCAAGGTCACTATCAACGGATTCGGATTCGACGCGGAGGTCATTCACATCGCCCGCGTGAACCACATGCGCGTCAAGCGGGTGCCGGTCATCCTGAGGAACTACGAAGGGTCAAGCGTTCGGCTCTTGCGCGACTCGACACGGATGTTCTTCGAGACGCTGCTGATTCGCTCACGCGACTTGCGCCATTACTACCATCTCGGTTGGGAACGGGATGCGATCACAGGGGCCTATCAGCATCGGGCGCTGCACGAGGGCCACCCGGTTCAACGGGCATGGCACGCCAACCGCATGAGGCTTCTCGCGGACATCATGGCCGAATCCGGCGCACAGGGGGTCGCGTTGGACGCTGGCTGCGGCTCGGGGATCGCCATCGCAGAGATGCTGAAGACCTTCCCGCGTGTCCTCGGCATGGATGTGAGCCGGAGTTCGATCGCGTTCGCCCAAACGCAGGTTCCGCCGGATCGCTGTGACGTGATCGCCGGTAGCGCGTGCTGTGTGCCGCTCGACGCGGCGTCGGTCGACTGGGTCGTGTTCTCGGAAGTCATCGAACACCTGACATCCACCGAGGCCCATCAGGCCCTCGCTGAGTTCGGCCGCATCCTGAGGCCGGGCGGGCGTCTCTTCATCACGACGCCGAACAAGCGAAGCCTTTGGCCCGCGGTCGAGTATCTCTTCGACGCGCTCCACCTCACTCCGCGCATGGGCGGCGACCAACACCTGTCGACCTTCACGCGCGCCACGCTCACCGCCATGCTCGAGCATCACGGTTTCGAAGTCGCGCGCATCGGCGCGTTCAACTTCCTGAGTCCGTGGCTGGCGGCGGTGTCGCCTTCCCTGGCCCGGCGGATCTTCGCGTTCGAGTTGCACCACCCCTCGCTACCGGGTAGTCTCTTGTACTGCGTGGCACGGAAGCTTCAGTGAACCGGAAACCTTCGGCTATGGACTCGCCCGAACCCATCGACATCGAAGCGCACTGGTCGGATGCCGTCGAGACCTACAAGAACCACCCGACGAGCCGTCACCGCCGGCGCTTTGTTGTCAACGCGCTCGATGGCGAGCCCTTCGGCCCGGACACCTTCGTGTTTGACTACGGCTGCGGCGCCGGCCTCGCCCTCGAAGACGTCAAACGGCGGTTCGGCCTGCGCGATGATCAGGTCGGCGGCTGCGATATCTCGACACAGGCCGTGGCGCGCGCCCGCGAGCGTATATCGAGCCCGCACTTCATCTGCGGCGGCTATCCGGAGGTGGATCGGCCGATTCACTACGTCATTTGCAGCGAGGTCATCGAGCATACCGCCGAGTACCGCGCCATACTCGTGTGGATCCGCGATCACCTCGTGCCGGGCGGCGTGCTCGTACTCACCACGCCCGGCGGCACGCTCGATCCGCCCGATCGCTACTACGGCCACGTGCAACATTTTCGCCTGCCCGGACTCGTGGCGCAACTCAACGAACTCGGATTCGACGTCGAGCGCGCGAGGTTGTGGGGATTCCCCTGCTTCACGCTGCAGCGCTGGATGACCAAGCGCCACTTCGACCGCGTCAAAGACGCCTTCATGGGCGGCCCGCTCTCCCTCAGCAAACGCGCCGTCTTCACCGCGTTCTACTACCTCTACTTCGTCCACGACCTCATACCCTACGGCTCGCAGATCTTCATCAAGGCGCGCCGACGCGCTTGAGAACCGCGAACATGAACGCCCGGGCGGGGCTGGACCTCATTGGCCCCAAAAGGCTTCACGCCGACCAGGTGTTCATAGTGTCCATTCCGTCCATAGTCTGGGCAAATCGCCCGGTTGACCTGGGTGGTGTGCAGCCCTAGAATGGCGCGCGTGAACAGTGCAGCAGATAGCCCAACAACAATGCGCCGCGACGTGATCTTGTGCCTTGGGGCGGCCGTGGTCCTCCGGATCGCGTTCTGGGCGATCTCGGGGCGCGTCATCGATTCGGCGGACGCCATTCACTACATCGCCGCGGCGGAGCGCCTGGCGGCCGGCGATTTCCTGGGCATCGATCCGAAAATCCCGATCTTGTATCCGTTGCTCGGCGGCTTGGTGAGCCTGTTCGTCAAGGACACCGAGTTCGCCTGCCGTCTCGTCTCGCTCGCGGCGTCGACGTTGCTCGTGGTGCCGGTATACGGACTGGCCTTCGACCTCCACGGACGCGGCACGGCGCGTATGGCGGCCCTGACGGCGATCATCTGGACGTGGCTCATCGACTATGGCTCGCGGATCTCGACGGAGGCCCTGGCCTGTACGCTGTGGTTCCTCGCGGTGTGGGCGCTGGCGCGCGCGTTGACCCGAGGCGGCGCAGCGGTGTGGCTGGCGCCCCTGGTGTTCATCGCGTTGCATCTCGCGCGGCCTGAAGGGTTGTTCCTGCTGCTCGCGGCGTTACCGGCGGCAGCGCTGTTGTGCGTGGGCAATGACGAGGCCGACGCGCGGCGGCTCGTGCCCTTCATCGCCATCGCCGGCGTGTTGCTGGCAGCGTATGCCGTGTACATGCGCATGCTCACCGGTCATTTCACGCTCAGCTACCGGACGGCCTACATCATCGGCGATGTCCAGACATCTAACGCGCAGCGCGACGTGGCCGGCACCGTGCTCCTTTTCGTGAAAACCACGACCGACACCGTGTTCGAAGTCCTGCCGATCATGATGGGGCCGGTGCTGCTCGTGTTCCTCGGCGTGGGCCTGTTTGCACCTTCCGCCGAGCCGCGCAAGACGCGCCTCGAGTGGTACGTCATCGTGTTCGCGGCGATCCAGTGGGCCATAAGCCTGAGCGTCCTCTCGCCTGCGCCTCGGTATCTCATGGCCACCATCTTGGCGCTCTCGTTGTGGTCCGCGCGCGGGGTCGTGTGGTTAACGGAGCGTATGCGGCAGGACACGCCCACGCGGCCGTGGCGCTGGCTGCCGGTAGCCTCCGTCGTGGGCGTCATGGCCATTGGCGCCGCATCGACCATCGTGCCCGAGCATCTCGGCCGATGCCCGCGCCAGCCGCGCGAGTACAAGACAGCCGGCCAGTGGATGAAGGAGCATCTTGAGCCAGGCCTGATCTTCACCCGCAAGCCGCAGGTCGGCTACTACGCCGGCATGCCGACCACCGGCCCCGCCGCAGAGGACTCGGTGGACGCGGCCCTCGCGCGTGCACGCCAAGCGGACGCGCGTTACTTCGTGGTGGACGAGCGCTACACAGCGACCATGGCCCCCGCGCTGGCCGTCTTGCTCGATCCGGCCAACGCACCCCCGGGCCTCGAGTGGCTCCGTACCATCACACCGGAGTATCCCGGCGCGCGCGTCGTCATCTACGCCATTTGCGAGGGGCCATGAGCCAGACGCTGACGCTCGTCGTCCACACGGGCGGCATCGGCGATTTCCTGCTGGCGTGTCCGGCGCTCGAGCGCCTCGCCAAGGAAGGCCCTGTCGAGTTGCTTGGGAAACCGGAACGCCTCGCGCTGGCCGTTGCCGGTGGAATCGCCGTAGCGGCGCACGACATCGAGAGTTCCGGATTCGAGTCCGTGTTCACCGAGCCCGCGCCGCGCCTACGCGCCTTCCTCGCGCGCTATGATCGCTGTATCGTCTGGATGCGCGATGGCGGTTCCATCGCCGAGGCCATCCATCGCTGCGGCGTCGCGGTTGTGCGCGCCTTCGCCGGCCTTCCGCCGGAAGGCTATGATCGCCACGCCAGCCGCTACTACGCCGAATGCCTCGGCTATACGGAGATCGATGCGCCATTCGGACTCGCCGTCGAGGCCAGCGGAACACATGACGTGATCATCCATCCCGGCAGCGGCAGTCGAGGTAAGAACTGGCCCCTCGAGCATTTCATCGCCGTAGCGGACGGATTGGCCGCCGAGAACCGTCGTGTGACATGGTGTCTTGGCCCGGCTGAAGGCCATCTACGTCTTCCCGCCAGCTTCGAGACAGTCCCCTCCCCCGCGCTTGTCGATGTCGCGCATGTCCTCGCCGGCACCCGGCTGTTCCTCGGCAACGACAGTGGGATTGCGCATCTTGCCGCAAGTGTCGGGTGCCCGACGGTGGCGGTGTTCGGGCCGAGCAATGCCGCGGTGTGGGCACCGAGA
Organism: Candidatus Hydrogenedentota bacterium; assembly: GCA_036769985.1. Lineage (GTDB taxonomy): Bacteria > Hydrogenedentota > Hydrogenedentia > Hydrogenedentales > SLHB01 > DAIPKA01. The sequence continues at coordinate 54,516 of DAIPKA010000004.1, forward strand.
GGCCCGTATGTCGAGGTCGTGCAAGGGCGGCCGTGGCCGGCCATCGCGGATGTGCTCAACGCGGCGTGCAGGCTCTGGGATACTCGGCCTCGCTCGGCGACGTAATCCGTAGAGTGTCGAGGTCGCCGACTCGCACTTTGCGCGTATTGTCTTGTCGTGCCAGCGATTGGCATACTCCCCAACAGCAACACTCATGAACACGCTGGTTTGCTGAAAGGAATCCTCGGGATGGCCACTGAGCAACAGGTTATGGAAGCATTGCGAACCGTCATGGACCCGGACCTGGGCCGCGACATCGTGTCGCTTGGATTTGTGAAGGGACTAGCGATCCAGGGCGGCCATATCACGTTCACCCTCGAGTTGACTTCGCCGGCGTGTCCGATGCGGCAGCGGTTTCGCGATCAGTGCGAGGCGGCCGTTGGCGCCCTTGACGGCGTCGAGCTGGTCACCGTCAACCTGACGGCGCGCCAAGAGGCGCGGGACCAGGAGACGCCGGACTCACTGGCCAAGGTCGGTTCGATCATCGCGGTCTCATCCTGCAAAGGCGGCGTCGGGAAGTCGACGGTAGCGGCCCACCTGGCGCGAACGCTCCAGCGCGAAGGCCTACATGTCGGATTGCTCGACGCGGACCTCTACGGCCCATCGTTCCCGACGCTCTTCAACATCCACAAGCCGGACGTCTTCGTGCTGAATAATCTGATCGTGCCACTCGACGTGTTCGGCATGAAGGTCATGTCGATGGGATTCCTGCTGGGCGACGCGCCCGCCGTGATGCGAGGGCCGATGGTCTCGAACTACATCAAACAGATCCTGACGCAGACCGACTGGGGGACGTTGGACTATCTCCTCATCGATATGCCGCCCGGCACCGGCGACGCCCAGCTGACGATCACGCAGTCGGTGGCGCTCCAGGGCGCCGTGATCGTCACTACGCCGCATACACTTTCGCTGGTAGACGTGGCCAAGGGCATCCTCATGTTCGAGCGCGTGAGAGTGCCGGTGCTTGGGATTGTGGAAAACATGAGCTACTTCGAGTGCGACCAGTGCGGCAAACGCCATCATCTGTTCGGCACGAGCGCCGGAACGCTCAAGGATCGCTTCGGCCTGCCCACGCTGGCCGAACTCCCTATCATCGAGGGCATCTCAGATGTGACCACCGAAGACGCCGGCAAGGACCTTGCGCCGATCCAGGAACTCGCCAAGAACCTGAGGCGGGCCGTGTGCGAACAGCGGCTGGATCAGCCCAAGCGGCCTCAAGTGAGCTTTGACACGGAGGAGATCCGGATCGAGTGGCCGGACGGCGCCGTGACGCGTGTCGCGAACTTCAAGGCGCGCATATCCTGCCGGTGCGCCTCGTGCATCGATGAACACACCGGCGAGCTCGTCCTCGACATCGCCGAGGTTCCGCCGGACGTCCATCCGGAATCCGTTCAGCATCTCGGCAACTACGCCGTCTCGATCGCGTGGAGCGACGGGCACACCACCGGCATCTATCCATGGGAGTACCTCAAGTACTTGGCCGGCGAATAGCCCGCGATCAGTCCGTCACGGCGGCCGTGACAAGGCGTCCATCGTGGAGACCGTAGGCAACGCGTGGCTCGCCTCCGCTCGTCCGGTACACGCAGATGCGCTCGGGCCGCGCACCGAGCTGGCCGCGTCGGCGCACATGGCCAGTGGCGTCACGCAGTTCAATCGCGCCGTCATCACAGCCCAGTGCGATCACCGGCCTTTCGCCGCCGTACGACGTCCCGCAGGCAAGCACCGCCACCGGCGCATCCAAGCGCTCCGCCCAGATCTTCTCGCACCTGCCCGAGAGCATGACCAGCATCCGGCCCGCCGTGGCGATGACGATCTCGTGCGCGCCGTCGCCGTCGAAGTCCGCAACGTCGATATCGCGCATGGTTTTGACGGTGATGTCCGGCCCCGGGCCGAAACTCGCGTCGTACTTCGCCGTACCGTCCGCGGCCCACACGGTGACTCGGTTCCATCGGCCGTTGATCTCCGTCATTACCTCCTTGACACCGTCGCCGTCGAACTCCTCGAAGAAGATGTGGTGGCGATTCATGGCCGACCAGCCCGGCACATGGGTGTGGCCCGCCGGCACCGAGTCGAAGCCTCGGGGTGAGGGATCGAGAGTCCGGTTGTTGATGACGGCAAGGTTGTTCGTACCGTTGAACTCGCGGGCCGCAAGCAGGTTGAGCGATTCGCCGGGGCCTGGAATGATCTCCATCACGGAAACCTTTCCCCAGAATTGAGGCATGCGCTTCACGAGGTGGCCGTCGCCATCGAGGATCTCGAGCGTGCAGGCGCTGCCGACGAAGGCCTGACTCGCGCCATCGAGGAACACGCCGGTATGGAGGCCGTGAATGCCTTCATGGCCCGGCGCCGACTTGAACCAGTACGTCTTTGCCGCGCGGAACACCTCGGGATCCATTTCGGACACAAAGACCCACTTGCGCGCGCCGGTTTCGTCGAAGGCAATCACCTGTTCGTCGGCGCAACCGGCGAGCACGAGCCGGTACTCCGGCCACCAGCGGATCATGCGGATCGCGCCGTCCGTTTCCAGCACGCGCGCAACGCCACCATCCTCGCCAATGACATGGATCGCCTTATCGCCAGCCGCGCAGAGGTATACACCGTCGTCCGTGGGCATGAGTTCGAGGTCGACAACGGCGGCGCCGGTGGGTGTTTCCGTCACCGCGTCAAAGGACGGCGCCGCTTCGGTCGTACCGGACGCCGCCACGGCGCGGGCAGCGTTCGCGCGCGCCGCATCGAGCGCTTCCGCAAGCCACTGCCGATACGCCGACAGTAAGGTCGGCTCAGGACGAATGTTTTCGAGGACGTGTCGGCCCGGCTCGATATCGATGGCTTGCGCACCATCGTTGAGCGTCAGTTTCGTTGCCTCGGCCGCCGCCACCCAGAGCCGCCCTGTCGCCAAGTCCCAATCGACGTCTATGGGTCGATCGGCGGTCACCAGATGGCCGATCTGCGTGGCACGATGTCCGTAGATATGCGCACCGTCGCACACCATGATCTCGCCACAGATGTCTTCGTACTCGCCACACACCGCAAGGCCGGGCTCGGGAAGCGCGAAGGCCGCCGCCGTATGGGAGAGGGCGTAGCAGCCGCCCTCGGCCCCTCGAGGCTGCACAGCCAAAAGCGAGAAAAACCGACTCGTGACGCCTTCGCGGGCCGGGCCGACGCACGTCAACGACGCGGCGGACTCACCCACATCGCGCGTCACGGCCGCGCTCGTGTAGAGCACCGGCCGTGCCGGAAGACTCGCGCTTTCGGGCCGAATGCTCAGGCCGGCCAGTCCGACGTAACATCTCGGGCTCTCGGAGGCCATGTCGACGGCCTCGACACGCAACACGTGCCGGCCTACTGCCAATTGGCGCACGCCGAGCGGGACTTCGACCGCCAGCGCGTGGGCCGCGTAGTGATTGAAGCGACTCACGACCTCCTCGCCGTCGAGGAGAATCCGGACCACGCCGCGATCCACGTAGTTGAGCATGTGGACGAAAACCGGATCGCTTGTCTCGTGCTCGAGATCGAAAGGCATCTCGAGCCAGCCTCCGGGCGCGGCCGAACGACGCAGGACCGCGTCGTAGCCGTCCAGTGTGGTCATGGCGTCCGGATCGGTCGAGTCGCACACGCATGCCTGATCAGGTGCCACGAGGCGAATGCCCTCTTCGCCGGCCGTGCCTAGATCAGAGGCGCGCTCGATCTCGATGCCGGACGCGCACGCCTCGTGGGCGCGCCACACGCCGTCCCCGGTTTGCCAGAGGAACTCGATCTCGAGATGCTCGCTGTCCGCGCGCGGCGTCAACTCGTCCACGATCAGTGTATACCGGCCGATTCGCTGCGCCAGCGTCCGCCGCCAGCACACGTAGGCCGCGTTCGGCACCTCGCCCGTGGCCGTGATGGTCTCCCCGAGCACGTCCGAATGCTTGAGCGCGGCGTTCATGGCGATCTGCGGCTCGACCATGCCGTCGAGGCGCGTACGGACTTGGTTCAGATAGCCCTCGAGGATGCTTTCACCGCCGAGCCGCAAGTCGAGGATGGCGAAGGTGTGATAGGGATTGCGCGAAGCGCCATTGAATCCGTCGAGCAGGATGAAATCGCCATCGGCGCCGGTGGTCGTGCGGCAGCTCATGAAGAGGAAGGACTCCTCTAGCGTGAGGCCGCTGTTCCGCGCGCGCCACATAGGCTCAGGCAACGGATTGATCGACCACTTGCCGACGAGGTCCGTGGGCGCGACGGCCTGGATCGATTCGTCCGGCCAGAAGGATTGCCCGAGCCTGAACAGAGACAGGTCGACGCCGGTACGGTCGCGATAGGTCAACCAGCGTCCGTCGCCCGTGACGTAGGCCGCCTTGTGCAGGAAACCTATCGACGCGTAATTCAGCGCCCAGTCCGGCGCCTTGCCGGACACCAGTATCTCCTGTCCGCGCAGCAGTTCGGCCATAACGCCATTCTCGACGGGCACGCGATCGCCGGTGAGGACGAGATAGGTGAAGATGGGCGCAATGGCCGTGTTATACCAGAATAGGTTGTCGTTTTCGCCGGAAACCCAGGCGTGACTGTGTAGGGAATAGAACTGTTTCTCGCCGCTCTCGCGGCAGACTCGCCAGAGCGGATCCGGATAGTCCTTCTCGAAGTACCGGCCGAGGCAATATAGCGAGATGGCCGTCCACTGGCCATGCCGCGAGCTGACGCTGCCCGGCGTGGCCATGAGGGGCCCGCCGTACGCGCTGCGTATGCCGGGATGCTCGAGTTGGTGCATGAACGCCTGCGTCACGCGCAATCGCTCGCCGGCCGAGAACACCGGGCTCTCTTCGATGAGATCCCAGAACAGAATCATCATGTGGGCGTTGTAGTGATAGGGCCCACCGAGAGGATCGTCCTTGTTCTCGATGCGTTCGCCGTCGATGTCGGCGATCTCCTGCTTCGCCTGATCGTCGGGAAACGCCAGTCGGATGGCCTCGCGCGCCTGCGATTCATCGCCGGTCATGTAGTACATGGCCATCCGCTTGCTGATGCTGTTCCAGCCGAAATAGCCGACGGATCCATAGCCTTTGGAGGCCTCCCACGTCTCGAACCCGCGGAGATCCGTAGGCACGGCGATACCGTCGCCCAACTTGATGTCCATCAGACGGCCTACGGTGAGTTGACCCGTGCGTCCTTCCTTCCGTGCGATATCCGCGAGAATCGCCGCCGCGTCAGCAACGCCGGCATCATCACTGCCGCCGAGGAAGACGACGTTGTGTCCGTTGCCGAAAGGATTGTGGAGCGTCCGCACCACATGGCCGTTCGGTCCTGGATATCGCAGATCGAGCAGCGTGTAGTAGAGATCGTAGAGTTTCGAGATGAAGGCGTTCGTCGAGCGGTTGCCGAGGGCGATCCGGTTGCCGGCAACCGGCACGGCCGCCTCAGGCGCATCGTCGGTCACGATAGGCAAACGCACGCCCGTCGCAGCCTCGATGGCACCCGCCAACGCATGGGCCGGTACGTCGTACCGGCCTGACGCCGACACGATGATTAGCGCCGTCGCTTGGCCGGCGTTCACGAGTTCCGTGTCGATGCAGAGCGGCTTGAGCTCGGTGATGGGCAGCGGCACCGGGCTCGACAGTGTCAGTTCGCGCGGAAGGTCCTTGGCCGCCGCGAGGTTGACGTCGGTCACGCAGATGCGCGGCGTCGGATCGCGATGTGTGTAGAGGTAGAGCCGGATGTGCGTAGTACCCTCCGGAGCCTCGCCGCCGGCCATGACTTCGGTGAACTCCTCGGCGATCTCGGCGGAGAACGATGTCTGCACAAACTCGCCAGACGGCATAAAACGCATCTGAAGGTGAGCGCCACATGCCGTGGCATCGGCGGCGGCGCGCACGCTGACGCGTGCTACGTAGAGACCAGGCCCGGCTTCGACAAGCTGCGTCAGGCCGACCTCTGCACTCGGGCTGGCGTCGTCGATATGGGCCGCCGGCGTGCCGTCAAGGTTGACGACCGTGATGTGGCGCTGCGCATCCAAGCCGCCGTAGACCTCCCAGCCCACCGGAATGCCGCTGGCTTGCACGCCTTCGTCGAAGCGTGGGTTGCGGATCAGATTCACCTCATCGCCTGCGACTACGAGTGTCATCGCCAGAATCCCCCCGACGCCAATCGCGGACCTCGCCAGATTGCTCATCACGGGATCACCCTCCTTCCTGCGGGTGCACCAGGATCCGCCCCTCGACTCGTCCCTCCCTCTTGCGGCACGTCACACGGAGCATGCCCTCGTCCTTCCGCTCGACCAAGTCGATACCGAGATCGTCTCCTCGCACATCGGCCTCCGTCGAGCATAGCACGTGGACAGCGAAGGGCGCGTGCACCAGCCCATCTGGGATGCTTCGGCACGTCGAGAAGTCCGCGCGCACGACGTTCTTGCGGACGTCGAGGTGCGTGCACGTGTGGTGGACGAGTTGGGCGCGGAATGCCGTGGAATCACACGCCAGAAGGGTGTCGGGTCGACTATCGTACGGGCGGAGCAGGCGCGTCCAGGCGTCCACAATCTCCGTGTTCCGTTCAGGGTCGGGATGAAGGAGGTTAGGCCAATGCATGCCGCAGATCGGCCCGTGGATTTCACCCTTGGGCTCGACGCCGAAATCGAACCAGCGGAGTAGGTCCTGACCGCGATCCACTGTCATGACGCCGGCATCAAAACCGAGTGTGCCGTAGGCCGCCGCCTCGCGGTTCCGCATGCCATTAAAGGGCGTCGAGATGAACGTGACGCCGCGTTTGGCGAGAATGGCCGCCAAGCTCTCGTCGTAGCCGCTTGGGCCGAAGGCGTGAAGAAACGCCGCCGGCACAAATGACGTCGGGAAGGCACCAAGACCGCGTTGCTCCAGCACCTCGTGGAAGGCGTCGAGGTGAGCATTCACCTGATCGGGCGGACGCATGCGTCGCCCGCTATCGTGCCACTCGGCGCGCTCCATCCTGCCGGCCTGCCAATACTCATGGCCGACGCCGTGGAGCGCCAATTCGATGTGGGCACGGTTCATGTCGAGAATCGCCGCCGCTTCCTCGATCCACGGCCCGTCGCGATGGCGATTGTCCCAGGACTCACCCATCCACGTGGCCGTCGGCACGCGACGCAGCCGATTCTCGCGATCCCACTCGCACAGAATCATGGCCGCTTGGGGCCGTATGCCGAGTCGCTTTCCGAGCAGGGCGATAGCGTCATAGTCGGCCGGCACGTGATCGCGCGAGATCCCGGTGCGAAACGGCTCGTTGCGGGCATGTCCGTCCTCACCCGACCGCCAGCCCACATCGTCAACCACAACCTGTATCGGCATGGGAATGACGGCGCGAATGGTGTCCACGGCCACAGGAGATTCCTTTGGAGAAGGGGATACCGCCCCTATCTCGGCAGAAACGGAAACAACTCCCGGATTTCCTCTTCCGACGGGCGGCGTCCGTATTCGCAGATCTCGAAGGCCTCGGCGTATCGAATCTCGGAGGCCGCGGCGCCGTACCAACGCTCGAGGCCGGCCCGGCAGGCGTCCGTCGCGCCGAGGAATCGCGGCGCCCACGCCTGTTCGAGCCAACACCGGCGGCCGGCCTCGTCTTCGGGCACCGTGTCGAGCGTGCCCGCAAGCCAGGGCAACCACTCGTAGGCCTGAGAGGTCATCGCATCGAACATGGCGTACTTGACATCCATAACATCGGTCACATCCACGGCAATGTCCGGACTGAACGGCACCGGTTTCTGGAAGGGATCGAACACGTAGAGAAAAATCGGGTTCTCGCGCAGGGCGGGCACGTCGGGGCAAAACTGCGGAACGGTCACCATGAAGGCAGCGTCCTGAACCACGATCCCGGTGTACCGGTGATCCGGATGGTAGTCGAAGGGCCGATGTGTCAAGACGAGATCCGCCTCGTATCGGCGGATGAGGCGGACGACTTCGCGCCGCAGTTCGAGCGAGGGATCGAGCTCCCCGTCATGATGGTCGAGCACGACATCCTCGACGCCGCCAATCCGGGCCGAACGTAGGGCCTCGGCCCGTCGCCGTTGCGCCAACACTCCGCCCCCCATGGCATGGTGACCGATATCGCCGTTCGTCAACGAGACAAACACGACGCGGTGGCCGAGCTGCGCCCACTTGACGGCACTGCCCCCCGCATGAAACTCCGCATCGTCAGGATGTGCACCGATGCACACCACGTTCATGGTTGCGCCTCCGCGGCGTCGCCGCTCAAACCGTCCTCCGCAACGAAATTGATGCGTGCCGGATTGCTCAGCACCACCCCCATGCGATCGGGCGTGACCGTCACGGTCTCCGGATCGATGCTCAGGGGATCTGTGTCCTCGGGCAGCAACAGGGCATCAGCCTGGGCGCGAATCAACACGGTTTCGGGCACCTCGCCGAGTTTCGTCCGCAGCTCCAGACTGCGCTCGTAGACCTCGCGCTGGGCACCCGCGCCAATGATCGTGGTGTACTCGTCAATGACCTTCTCGTCGGCAAACACCTTGGTCCGCAACACCACCGGTGTCCGGCCGAAATCCTCTTGACTCGTGTACTTGAGCATGAGCCACAGCTCGTCCGGATGGGGCGGCTTGACGGTGATCGTGCACATGTCAAGGAGATACCGAGCGTTGACCAGTTCTTCAGAGGCGACATTGGGCCCCGCCGAGCGTGGATCCAGGATCACCTTTAGATTAACGGAAAACTCGACGCGGCTGATGTCCGCGGGTATCTCCACGGTCTTGGTTTCAAGAACGGAACGCAAGCCCGTCGTCGACGAAAGATCTCTCTTTTGGTCGTCCATCGGTTTGCAGGCACTCAACAGCAACACCAACATCCCCATTGCCATCGCAAGAGATTTCATAGACACTCCTTCTCCGCAAGGATCCGTCTTCTTCTGCCCGTGGCGATATGATAGCAGGCGGGCTCGATCTCGATCACCTCGAGCGGGCATCAGCGCCGTTGGCGCGACGCCTTATCCTGCGCCGCGCGCTGTCCTTCGATAAGCGCCCTCCGAAAGACTTCATCCCCCAGGGTCTGACGAAAGACCTCGCGGCGCCCCAGGGCGTATTGGAGACGGATATAACGGATGTCGAGCAGCACGGTGAAACCGGCCACCGCCAGAAGCAGAAAGACCCCACCCCAATACGCTATCGCCAGCCACAGGGAGACCCGATGGAAGTCGGCCTGTACCCCCATCCACGCCATCCCCGCAGCGCCTGCGATGGCCAGGACGCCAACGAGACGCCACGTGGATTGTCTCAGCAACGGCCCTTTCAACGATCAGGTACCCAGACCCTCTCTTCATAGGTCTCGCCCGAGGGCGACTTCACAATCCGCGTCTCGTAGTGCCCGCTCTCGACCTTCTCCGATGCCGCAGGCGCCGGGGCAGGAGCCGGAGCCGCGGTCGCGGCCGCCTTCTCGGCATTCCGTTTGCGTTTCTCATCGACCTGGTCGCCCACCAGAGCACCCGTGAGCGCGCCCGCGCCCGCGCCGATCAACGCGCCTGTTCCAGCATTGCCCGACTGATTGCCGATGATGGCCCCGGCACCCGCGCCCAATACGCCACCGACAACCGCCCCGTCCTGCGTCGGCGTCGTCTCACAACCAACTATCGATACCGCCAGCAGGAGGGCCGTCGCGGCCAATCCAACCCAATATACTCTCGTCATCTGTTCCATCCTTTCATGCGCGGCGCCTGTTCTCCGAACCACTAGGCGCATTATACCACCGAGCGTCCCTGACGCGCCCCGTCTACTTGAATAACCAGACGAATCCAAACCTGGACTATTCAGACCGAACCCTTCCGAACGCATCAGCCTACCGCATGGATGCTCGCCGCGTTACACCGCGAGAACGAAACGGAAAGAAAAGGGTTGACAAACGAGGGCGGACGGACGATAATACTTTACGGAAATACGGCGCAACGGACCTGCGGATCCGCGACGCCCCAAGCGAGGTAACCATGCCTGCGTTCCAGTACAGGGCGACCGACCCCTCCGGGAAACCCGTCGAGGGCGCCTGCGAAGCCGAATCCGTTCAGGGATGCATCGAGCAATTGAGGTCTCAAGGCCTTCGTGTCAACGCCGTCACGCGGGCCGACACCGAGCGGCACGGCCTTCTCGCCAAGCGATCACTTTCGTGGAACGACCTCGAGGTCTTCAATCGCCAACTCGCAGACATCGTGCGGAGCGGCCTTCCGATCTCGGAGTCGCTGAGGGCGTTGGCGGAGGATATGCGGAAGTCGCGTCTACGCCGGGCGGTTGACGACCTTCGTGCGGAAGTCGAGAAAGGCACATCGTTCAGTGAGGCCCTCGAGCGTTCGCGCGAGGGGTTCCCGCGCATGTACACGCGCGTGGTGCGCGCGGGCGAACAGGCGGGCAACCTCGTCGGCGTCCTAAACCACTTGTGCGACTACTCGGCGCGGATGGTCGAACTCAAGCATCTGGCCCATGAGGCCCTGGCGTATCCGGCCTTGGTCCTCGTGGTGGCCACGGGTGTCATGGGATTCTTCTTGGCTAATGTCGAGCCGGTCTTCGTGTCTTTCGCCCAAGATTTCGGAGCCCAGATGCCACCGCCAACTCGGCTGTTTGTCGCGCTGGGCAAAGGGCTAAGCCTGCACTGGCCGGTCGTGGCCGTATGCACAGTGGCTGGAATCCTTGCGCTCATAATGGCCCTTCGTTCACTCCGGCGGACACACGCCGGCGCATACGCCCTGGACTGGCTGAAGCTACACGTGCCGGTCGTCGGAACACGCAACCGTGTGGCCGCCGTCGGTCGGTTCAGCCATGCGCTGGGCCTCATGCTGCGCAACGAGGTGCCCATCCTCGACAGCCTCGAACTGGCCGGCGCGGCCGCGGACAACGAAGTGCTCCGCGCGAAGGTACTCCGCGCCGGAGACTTGGTGGAGAACGGCACGCCCGTTCCCGAGGCGTTGGGCACCATGGGATTCTTCGGCAGCGAGTTCTGTTGGGCACTGCAAGCCGCTGACAATTCCGGTACGCTGGATGTTGGCTTGTTACAAGTGGCGGAGAATCACGAGCGCGACGTCGCGCACTATGATCGCGTGGTGGCGAGCATGGCACCGCCGGTGATCCTTCTGGTGCTTGGCGTGGTCGTGGCGGTGGTCATTGTGGCTATGTTCTCGCCCATCTACACTATGGGCGATGCGGTATCGCGATGAGCGCACTCCGGGGCGCAGGATCAAGAGCATGAACTGGCGGAAGCTGATGGCGACGGACCTCGCGGCGTTTCTGCTACGCAGAGAGCAGCCGCACGGCGGCGAGTTCTGGCCGACCTTCACGAGGAAGAAGAGTCGTGAACTCGCCACGCCCAAGTTGCCGGGCTCAGGTCTACTGTGGTTCGGCGTCGCCATGCGGCCCAAGCGGCGGTATCGGGAAGTGCTCACGCTCACACGCCAGCTTGGCGCACTGGTGCACGCGAATGTAGACCTCGTGGTCGGACTTGAAGCGCTGTCCGCCGAAGCCCCAACACACCGCCTCCGCACCGCCGGCCGAGACATTGCCAAACGTCTCGCTGCCGGCGAATCGCTGGCGGACGCCATCGAGGCTCAACGGCGGTTCTTCCCGAAGATCTGCTGCGACGTCATCCGCGCAGGCGAGAATACAGGCGCACTCGAAGCCTCCTTCGATGACGTCGAGGGGCTCATGACGGACATTCTTACCATACCGAGGGCCTTGCAGGGATGGCTTGCCTATCTCGTTGCCACCGGTATCATTCAGATAGCGATTGCCGTGTTTCTGCTGGTCAGAGTCATTCCGGTGCTCGTCGAGATCTGCCGGGAGTTCGGCGTGCCGCCTTCTCCTAAGTTCAGCCTTCTGATCAACGCCTCAGATGTGCTTGCACACTACTGGGCAGCCTTTCTAATCGGCGCCGTAGTCGTAATCGCGGCCATCGTGGCGCTCACGCGTATCCTGAAACACTCGCCGTTCGCGTCTAAGGCATTAGGGCGCACGGTAGTACGCATTCCAGTGATCCGGACACTCCTGGTCAAGCGCGACCTCGCCCTCGCGGCGCTCATCATCGAAAAATCCGCCGAGGCAGGAATTCCGATGACCGATACGCTGAGGAGCGCGGCGCGCATTGACGTGAATCCGTTGTACGCTCGGCTTCTCGAGCGCCTCGCCGAGCGGGTCGAAGGAGGCATGTCGCTTGCGAACGCCCTCGAGAGAGAGCCGCGCCATCTCGTTCCTCGATCATTCTGTATCGCGGCCGCGATGGGCGAGCAATCCGGTTTGCTGCCACAGGCTCTCGGACGCATCGGGCAACACTATCGACGCGAGGCACTGAAGGTCCAACACGTCTTGCTGGCCGTGACCCAACCCGTGGGCATCGTCTTCCCCATTGCGTTCGTATTCATCTTGACCACTGGATGGTTTGAGACCTATACGATTCTTATCGAAGCCCTGTTGGCCCAGATATAGAGGAGCTGACGTTTCGTGATTCCGAAGCTACGTGTGCTGAGACGGGAGACGCCGGGCGTCGAAGCGACCACGCCGGTCAAGCAGGCGATTCCGGCTGTCGAGGCACTCTTGCTCGAGCAGCTTGCCTCGGGCGAACGCGGTATCATTCGCGCCGTGGACGTCGCGCTCCAACAGGCCGCCTTCCACCGCGCGAGCGATATTCATTTCGAGCCGCAGGATGACGGATTCGCCGTCCGCTACCGAATCGACGGACTGCTCCATCCCGTGGCGCGGCTACCGCGCACCTGCCAGGACCAGGTGCTCACACGCCTGAAAGTCCTGGCCAAACTCATCGTCTACAAACGCGACATTCCGCAAGAAGGCCGGATCGACGCCGGTGCGGTGCCGGAGGCCGGCGCCATGCGCGTGTCGACGTTCCCGACGGTAGGCGGCGAGAAGGCCGTCGTCCGGCTGCTCGACACGCAGCGCGAACACTTGCGCCTCAATGAGCTCGGTTTTCCTGAGGACGTCGCGGCTGCACTTCGCGAGTTCATCGGCCGGCCCCACGGCACCTTGCTGCTCACCGGCCCGAGTTCAAGCGGCAAGACAACGACCATCTATGCGTTGCTGCGCGAGATCGCGGCTGAACGCGCCGACTCGGCGCACATTTGCACCGTCGAGGATCCCGTCGAGTACCGCCTCGGCAACGTCGCCCAAACGCAGGTGAATCCGGCCGCCGGGCTCACGTTTCACGCGGCTGTCCGCTCGCTCATGCGCCAGGATCCCGACGTCATCATGGTGGGTGAAGTTCGCGACGCAGAGACGGCCCATGCCGTGATCCAGGCGGGCCTCACCGGACACCTCGTCATCAGCACCGTGCACAGCGGCACGGCCGCCGGCGTGTTCGCTCGCCTGCTCGAGATGGGCATCGAGCCTTTCCTGATCGCGTCATCCGTGACCAACGTGCTGGCCCAACGGCTCGTGCGCCGCGTTTGCCCTGAGTGCGCCGTCGACGACGCGCCGGACGTCAACACCCTTCGCGCGTTCGGCCTCGCGCCGGGCGACGGCGCATTCCGGCGCGGCGCTGGCTGTGAGGCGTGCCAAGGCGTCGGCTATCGCGGCCGCATGCCCATCACCGAGTTGCTGCGCGTCGACGAGTCCATTGCCGAGTGTATTCTCGAACGGCCGCGCACCGCCGCACTCGCCGAGGCAGCACGCAAGAACGGCATGCGCTCCCTGGCCGCCGATGGCGCGGCACGTGTCCGGCAAGGTATGACCACCCTGGATGAACTCAGCCGCGTATTGCCGACGGAATCCGAGGGCCGCGATCATGCGTAGGATAACGTCGCATACGAGCGAACACCTCGGCGTGTCCGTAATCGAGATGGTCGTCGCCCTGTTCCTGCTGACTTCCGGTATGCTCAGCGCCATCCAGGTGTACCACGTGGGCGTCGGCAAAACCAAGGCCACCGCCGAGACAGCTACGGCCCTTGCGGCCGTTGTCAACGAACTCGAAACGTTGCGGGCGCAGCCTTTCGAGTCGCTGCACGAAGCCGATGCCGCCCCCTTCATCAGTGAGGCGCCAGAGCTCGGCAATCTCCCCGATGCCCATGCCTCCGTGACGATTCGTGCATACGGAGATCCTCGGTTGGCGCTCAAGGAAGTCACGGCCCGCGTGCGGTGGTGCGGCGAACACGGCCGCCTCATTGAGAAGCGCATGACCACGCTCATGGGCCGTCAAGGAGAGGAGGCGCCAAAATGATCGTACGGCGCCGCAATCACGGATACTCACTCATCGAGATGCTGGGATTCACGGCGATGCTCGCCGTGTTGCTCAATCTGGGCGTTGGCGCGTTCCTTTCGACCTCGCGCGCGGTGGCCGTGGGCCAGGTAGCCACGGACAACCTCGACGCGATCAACGCGATCCGCCGCGATTTCGTCAACGACGTGCGCATCGCGCGCGGTATCCTGCCTCGCGTCGGCGACTACACCACCGGCCAGGACACGCTCGTGATCGAGGTGCCGCCGCGAGAGGGCGAACGCCGGCGCGCCGTGTTGTGGAGGCGTCTGGCCGGCGAGTCGTTCGTAGCCCGGCGCGTTCTCGTGGACGCCGGTGACGGCGAACTCGTCGAGGAGCACCTCATGCTGTACAGCCGGCCCTTTGATACGGTCCGCTTCACGTTGACGCCGGGCGATACGCCCGACGGTGCGCGACTCATCACGCTCACACTCGTAGCCCCCGAGCCCAAACGAGGAGATCGGCCCGCCGCCGAGCACCGGATCTGTGCGGCGCTGCGTGTTTGCGGAACGGAGGCGGCGCCATGAAGCATGCGTCCAGAAGAAACGACGAAGGCGTGGCACTGTTGCTGGCGGTGGGCTACGTGTTCCTGGTAGGTCTTCTGGTCGCCGGATTCATCGGCGCCGTGCACGGCTCGATCAAGGGCGTCACCAGCGCCGAGATCGAGCAGCAGTGCATGGCCCTCGCCGAGGCAGGCATCGAGAAGGCCGTGGCCGAGGTGCTGGTCAACGGCGCGGCCTACGGTGGCGAAGAAGACACGCCGCTCGGAAAAGGCGCGTTCTCGGCGAAGGTCACGCCCACCGGCGAGAACGGCGTGTACCGAATCGCGTCCGTCGGGAAGCTGCTTTCGCTGAACGGACCTATAGCGGAGCGACGGATCGAGGCTGCACTCGAGGTATCCGATGGAATCGTCCGCAGCTTTCACTGGATTAGGGTGACGAAGCCATGACCCATCGCAAGGCTTTCACACTTATCGAGCTGCTGATCGTGATCGCCATCATCGGCATTTTGGCGGCCATCCTGCTGCCGGCGCTGGCGCGTGCGAGAGAGACGGCGCGCCGCGCATCCTGCCTCGCGAACCTGTCGCAACTCGGTTTCGCGTTCCGCTTGTACGCGGACGAAAACGACGGCCGATTGCCCTGGAGCGGCGGCGGCGGAAACGCCGAGTGCCTCCGCGCGCTCTACCCGGACTATGCGGCAGAGTCCCGGTCGTTCTGCTGCCCTTCCGATTCCAACGCTTGGAAATCCGAGCGTCAGGGCAAGAACGAGCCCCCTGTGACACCCGACGAATGGAGTGTCGAGCTCGATACCAGCCGCAGCTTTCGGACAAGCTACGACTACTTCGGCGCGTACACGGATGCGCCCGTCGTGGTGCCGCCGCCCGACCAGCCGATTCCGCGAGTCCCGATCATGTGGGACATGTTCTCCGGCAAGTGGTCCGAGGCTCTGGCCGTGAACGCCAGGAGCATCAATCATGTGCCGGGCGGCGGCAATGTCGTTTGGCTGGACGGCTCTGCGAGTTTCATGGTCACGTCGGATTGGTCGCAAGCAAACCTGCCTTTCGAGCCGGAGGGCGTCGCGCACTGCGACACGGCTGAAGGCCATGCGACCAGGTTGGAGCAGTTCGAATGATCCGACCGATCGGTCGGATCCGTCGGATCGGACCGATCGCGCCCTTCCCTCAGGCCGTGTGCTTGGTCCGCGCGATCACGAGTTCCTGAAGCTCCCCTCGGTAAGCAACTTGATGAACATCTGCGGATAGCCCGCCACACGCACGGCGAGATTGCCGTAGTGCTCCGGATCGGCCTGGGCCTGTCGTAGGCGCTCGACGGTGGTCACGTTGAGCTGGAGCTGGCCGACGCCAACGCCTATCGCCGTTCGCAGCAAGTGCGCCAAACGCGCGGCGCCGGCATCGCCCTCCACCAGCTTCGGATCCAGATCGACAATGGCGGCCGAGGCCCCGGCGGCCCGGCCGTGCGGCATCTTCGACAAGGATCGCAGCATGGCCGTGACCCCGCGCTGATCGCGGCCTTGATGGGCCGAGAGCGAGTAGGCCAGCGGATCGCCGCCTCGGCGTCCGTCCGGCGTCGCGCCCGTGAGGTGGCCGAAGTGTAGGTTCCAGAGGAACGAGAACAGGTGCACGAAGTAGCGGCCGCCGAGCGGACTCCGAGCCTCATCCATGAGGTTGATGAAGTGTCCCGCCACCTGCGCCGCAATGGCGTCGACCTCATCGTCATCGTTGCCGTATTTCGGCGCGCCGTTCAGCAGACGCTGTCGTAACGATTCGTAGCCATCGTAGTCAGCGCGCAACGCGTCGAGCACGTCGGACGCGTCGAGGCTTCCTTCCTCGAAGACGAGCTTCTTGAGCGCGCAGAGGCTGTCGGCGGCGTTACCATTGCCGATGAAACAGATCGAGTGGTAGTTGTAGACGGGCCCGCCGTCGGTGATATCGCGTCCTCGCTCGATGCAATCATCAGTGAGGACTGACCAACACGGCAGCGGGCCGTGCTCGCGCTGGGCCAACTCGCCGCGATTGCATCCGTAGACCATGCGCTTGGTGAAGTAGACGACTTGCCGGCGATACGCCTCGAGAAGGGCCTCGTAGGTGCCGAAGTCCGTCAGCAGGCCGGTATGCGGCCCAAGTTGCTCGCCGGTGCGCGGATCGACGCCATCAAAGAGGGCGAGCTCGATGCATTTCGCGGCGTTGAACCAGCCGGACACGGCGTGCGGATTGGCGCGGCCCGGCACGGTGAGTTCGATACATCCGATGGGTGCGTAGTTGCGCGCGTCTTCGAGGGCGATGCCGTGCGCCTCGAGCGCGGGCACGAAACATTCATCGTTGAACACGAACGGAATGCCGCCGCCACGCGCCATCAGGGCCGCCGCACGGTTGACGAGCGCGTCCGGACTCCCGCGATGCAGACGCACCGAGACATCGCGGACGAACTCGACGCGGCCCGTCGCGTCCAGGATGACCAGGCTCATCTCGTTGCAGGCATCGTTTCCTTCGCGATCCACGCCGCCGAGCGTGATGGCCTGGACATCGTAATCGAGGTAGAGCTTGCACGCGAGTTCTTCCATCAGCGTGACGGCCTCGTCACGTGTGATGCGGCCCGCCTCGAGGTCAGACTGATAATAGGGATTGAGGAGCTGGTCAAGTCGGCCGATCGAGTTCGCGTTGATGCTGTCCTCGCCGCACGTGAGAATGTGCGCCAGCCACAACGATTGCACCGCTTCGCGTAGCGTCCGCGCACGCTGCGCCGGCACGCGGCGACAAGACCGCGCAATACCCTCAAGCCGCGCCTTCTCGGCTACATCGTTCGCATCATCCGCCATGACTTCGGCGAGATCCGCGTAGCGGCTGCCGAGCAAACAGCCGGCCTCGCAAACCCAGATGCCCGCCTTCCAGAAGGCTTCCTTCTCCGCAAAGGCCGGATCGCCCATGTCCGCCTCGGCCACGCGCCGCTGAATCTCCTGGCGAACCCCGTCGAAACCGATGGCCAGCACCTTCGCGTAGTCGCGCACGGAATGATTCTCGACCCAGCCGCCCGCCGTATACACGGCATTGGCGCGCGGTATCTCGTCGAACGGTTCGCCTGCGGTGGCGCCGGTCCGCGCATCGCGCCAGCGCGCGAAACAGTCCAGCACGCCGTGAATATCGTGATCGTCAAGGCCGAACTCGTGCATGCGCGCTAGCTGCGTGCGGCATTGGTCGCAGGCCAGGCCGAATTGGTGGCCGCACAGGTGCTCGCCGGCGAGCGTCCAGTCCGGGCGGATCTCGATGGGCGACAGGGCCACAAGTTCGAGGAGGAGCCGGGCGCGCGTCTGGCCGACGGTCTGGCCTGGCCGCCATGCACGCCAGAGCGCCACGTCGCGCGCAAAAGGGTTCGCTCGAGGCACAAAGGAGCCTTTGCGCTCCATCACGTCGTCGCGCAGCCGCTGCAGCAGCGATGCGGACAAGCCCTTGGACTCCACGATTCGGCTCCTCGATCTACTTAATGGCACCCGCGGTCAGGCCTTTCACGAAGCGGCGCTGCATGAGCAGATAGAACACGGTCACCGGCATCGAAAGGACAACCACGCCCGCGAAGATATGGTTCCAGTTCTTGACGTATTTGTCGGATAGGAACCGCCAGAGTTGAACGAACACGAGCTGGCTGCGCGGCCCCATGATAATGAAAGCCTGCATGAAATCGTTCCAGATCCAGAGGCCCCAGAAGATCGTGACGGTTATCGTGCACGGCATCAGCAGCGGAAACACGATTCGCCAGAAGGTAGACACGGCGCCGCAGCCGTCGATGGCCGCGGATTCCTCGAGTTCCTTCGGAATACCGGAGAGGAAGCCGCTGTAGATGAAGATGCAGAGCGGCAGACCCCACGAGACGTAATGGATGAGCAGGGCGCCGTAAGTAAACTGGATGCCGAGCATGCGGAATTGCTGAAGCAGCGGCACCATGATGATCTGAAACGGAATGGTCAGGCCGGCCAGGAAGAATAGGCGCAGCAAACGGCCTGTGGCCATCGGTCGACGCGTGAGCGAATAGGCGGCCATGGGCGCGGTGATGATGAGACTGGCGATGACGGCGACGCACATGAGCAGGCTATTGAACATCGGCCGCGCGAGTTTGACACCGGTGAAGAGATACACGTAGTTGTCGAAGGTGGGCGCCTGCGGCAAGGCCAGCGGCGCCTGGATGATTTCGGCGCGCGTCTTGAACGAGTTGAGTACCGCGAGAAAACAGGGCGAAATGAACAGGATTCCGGCGAGAAGCAACAGGATCTCGAGCACCGGCACGCGGCAGCGTTTCTTGGACGCGGCGTTCATAGGCTCACCTGCCTGCGCCGGAGCAGCGCCACTTGGATCCCCGCGATGACGACCAGTGCCGCGAAGGTGATGAAGGACACGGCGGCGGCGTAGCCTTGCCGGTTGTTCAGCACGCCGAGGTGGTAGATGTAGTAGCCGATGGTGAAGGTGCGGTAGCCGGGGCCGCCTTGCGTGGTCACCACGATCTGCGGGAACAGGTTGATGCCGGTGATGAGGGCGAGCACGGAGTTGGTGGTGAGCGTCGGCAACAGCATCGGGAACTGGATGTGCCGAAACACGGACACGGCGCCGGCGCCATCGATCCGCGCGGCCTCATACAGGTCGGTTGGAATGGTCTGCAGACTCGCGAGGTAGAGCGTGGTGAAGAATCCGAGGCCGCTCCAGGCCACGAGCGCGAAGATGAAGTACGGCACGAGATGCGGATCGCCCATCCAATCCTGGGCGAGCGCATCGAGTCCGACGGCGCGAAACAGCGTATTGATCGCGCCTTCGCGATAGTTGGCGAGGTACTGGAACAGCAGCGCGCTGACCAGGATGCTCAGGATGTACGGATAGAAGAAGAGGCCT
This sequence comes from Candidatus Hydrogenedentota bacterium, assembly GCA_036769985.1. Lineage (GTDB taxonomy): Bacteria > Hydrogenedentota > Hydrogenedentia > Hydrogenedentales > SLHB01 > DAIPKA01. The sequence continues at coordinate 74,130 of DAIPKA010000004.1, forward strand.
CGGATGAGGCCCTTCATGACGCTCAGTTTGTCGAGGGCAATCGCCAGCAGCATCGAGGCAAAGGTGAAGAACAGGCCGATCAGCACCGTTTCGAAGAGCGTGAACCGAATCGCATCGAAAAACCGCGCGTCGGCGACGAGTTCACGGAAATTGTCCAAGCCGACGAAATGCGGCCGCTTACTCCAGCCCGTCCAGTCGGTAAAGCTGTAGCCGAAACCGAGGGCCGCCGGCAACACGATGAATCCGGCGTACAGAACAACGGCCGGCCCGCAGAGCACGAGCGACGCAACGGCGCTCCGCTGATGGCTCCATCCGCGTCGCGAGCGTGCTCCTGTACGACCGTGTGAAGGCATCGCGCGCTCAGGTTCCTTTCCGGCCGCTATCCCATTCCTCATCGAGCATGGCGAGCAGGGCGTCCACGTCGCGATTGCCGGCCATAATCTCCTGCATCACGCGCGCCATCGAGGTGTGGAAGGCCGGCGGCGGGATGTCGTCGAGGGCGATATGAAAGCCCGGCGTGGTGCCGTACTGCTCAATGTTGGCCACCATGCTTCGGATGAGGTGTTGAGCGGGCGGCCAGTCGTACTTGGGCTCGGTGGCGGGTACCTTGGACGCCTGGCCGAACTGGCACTCGCCGTTCAGCAACTCCTGATAGACCACGGGATCGTAGAACGCGTCGAGGACGGCCATGGCCTTCTCGAGTTTCGGGCCGGTGGCGCTTGTGGTAACCGCCCAGCCGGACTGCATACCCGACGTCTGGATAATCACCGGCGGACGCCCGATCATCGACGGCACCGGCCAGTATTCCATCTCGAACTCGACGTGGTTCGGCTCGAGATCGCCGGCCATCCAACAGCCCATCATCCACGTCGCGCCTTGGCCGCCATAGAAATCGCGCTGCTCCTCGTTGTACCCGTCGCTCAGCGCGCCCTTGTCAACGAAGTTGTCGACCAGGTAGATCATCTTCTCGATGGCCTGGCGCGCGATGGGATCGCTGGCAAACGAGACCTCGCCCGCGTCGCGCCGCTTCGTCCACGACGGCTTAGCCGGATCCACGACGCGATCGTACATGTCCGACGTGAACGCATAGAACATCGGCATGGCGGCAGACCACTCGCGGCCGCCGAGGACGAGGGGCTTGTGGCCTTTCTCCTTGAGCTTGTGGAAGGCGTCAAAGTAGGCATCCCAGGTCGCGGGCGGCTCCGTAACGCCGATATCCTTCCACATGTCCATGTTGACCACGATAGCCTGAATCTGGAGGCCGCCCTGGCTGGTGTAGCGCTTGCCTTTGTACGCCGCAGGCAGCTCGATGCCGTATTTCTCGTAGTAGGCGTCCGGCAGCGGAACGAGGTGACCGCCGTCGGCGAGAAAGTTGGACATTTCCCACGTCATGATCACTTCCGGCAGATCGCCGGTGGCGATGCGCGACTTGTAGTACTCGGCGCCTTCCATATTGCCGAGATCGATCAGTTCCATCTTCCACGGCGCGTTATCGCGCTCGAAAGCGGCCTTCCACGCCTCGAAATGCTTGCGAAACCCTTCGCGGCCGCCGATGTTGCGCGTGACGCGGATCACCTGCTCATTGCGCGGTTCGGCCGAACAGCCGGCCAACGCCATTGCGAACACGCCGACGACAGCTACGGATAACGACGCGCCGATGAATAGCCGTCTTCTTGTCATCGTTCTCCCTCTCCTCGGATGACCGGGGCCCGCCGCCCCATTGGGCTTACGTAGTGTATATCGCAGCGGTTCGAGGAAGCCAATGCAGGGCAGGCTGGAAGCCTGCACCACAATCTCCGCCCGGTAGATAGGATCGTGAGGTCTCGCCTGTTTCCGCAGCGAATGCCACACCGCCTGTACCTAAGGCCCGGGCTGGTGTAGAATCTAGACGAAGCACAAGGAATGTAGACTATGTTGGTCTACGTGGATACGTCTGTGTTCGGCGGTGCCTTTGACACAAGGTTCGCCGATGATTCCGTGGCGTTCTTTGATCGTGTCCGGAACGGGATGATCGAGGTCGGGATCTCTGCGCTTGTGCTGAATGAACTTGCACACGCTCCGGCCACGGTTAACCAGCTATTCGACGAGCTCGAGCCGTTGCTGGTGCGCGTGGACATCGACGACGAAGCCTACGCGCTTCGCCGGGCGTATCTCGACGCGCAGGTAGTCACCGCGAAATGGGCCGCAGACGCGCTGCACGTTGCAGCAGCCACCGTGAGCGGATGCCGAGCTATCGTCAGCTGGAACTTCAAGCACATTGTCAATTTCAGGCGGATCCCATTGTATAATGGTGCTAACCAGATGCAAGGCTACGGCCCTATCGCGATTCACACCCCTCCGGAGGTGAGTTTCTATGAAGAAGACTGATTCACACGTTGACTGCGTGGAGATGATGCACGAGGGAGCCCTGCGTATCTACGAAGAGACGAAGAACATGACTGAAGAGGAAGAATTGGCCTATTGGCAGCGGCAGAATGAGGAGGCTCGCAGGAAGCATCCTCGGCTCCGCTCGCTGGAGCGCACACGTTCTTCGGCCAGGTGAGAAGCATTCCCGCGGCACGACCAGGAGACTACACCGAAACGGCACCCGCTCAGTCACGCCGCTGCACATCGAGACTGAGGATATCGGTTTCTTCGTCGTAGAGGAGCTTGGCCTCGCAGATCAGCGTGGCCTTCGGGAAATCCACCTCCCATACGCGGAACTCGGCGGGATCGACTACCGTGACCACGTTCTTGCCGCATTGATCCACGGCGTAATCGAACCCGCCTCTAGGCAAGACCGTGTCCGGCAGCGTGAGCGTCTCCCCGGATTCTTCGTCTACCACATCCAGCCGCCACGGCTCTCCCCTGGGCCAGAAGAGAAGTCCGTCTCGCCATGTTGGAAGCTCCGCCCGTTCCTCCGCCAGATCCTCGTCAAGGAGTACTGTCTTCGTGACCGCGGTAATGGCAGGATTCGCGCCAATGGCATAGTCGACTGTCCATTTCCATATGCATCCGGATGATGGCCTTCTGCCAATCAAGACGACTTGGTCACTCTCGTTCGAACGCGCGAGCAGATACGCATCTCCCCCAAGCGAGCGGTGGTCAAGTAGCTCAAACGGCTCGGCGCGGAACAGCTCGACCGCATCTCCTAAACGACCTCCCTGGTGTCCGCGCACGAGGAAGACTGGTGGATCCTCGCACAGCAACGAAGAAGCCTGGTAGGGAGAAACCGTCGCGGGCACGCGCCCGAGTGACCGGGAGCGATCTAAGTCCCACAGTTCCACTTGGCGTTCACCCCTCAGCCAGAGGCGCTCGCAAAGGTAGTTGGTCCCAGGAACAATGGTCCGACCTAGGCGGGCCGGCTGTTCCTTATGCACATGCCAGGCCAGCCATTCCACCGAGCTGTTTATCCTGATCTGGAGAAAGGGCAGCGGAATCGGCGCGTCAGCGGAGGCCGTTAGCATCCAGACGTCCTGTGAAAAGAGTCGGCCTGGCAATGGCCACAGCGCAATCCCGTCCGGTTCGGTCTCTTTCCAGACGAGGAGATCCGCCCCGCTTCCCGGGAGCACACGTGCGGAACGAGGCACATGGGCATGGACCCGGAACGCGCCGGACTCCAGACTATAGGTCCAGATCCAGTGCGTTTTCTGGTCGAGCCGCTCCGTGTTACCGATCACTACGCCGTTGTCTATGCTGATCTCGCCGATTCCCGGCCCGTGCCGGGGTACCGGCTCGGTGGCGCTGGTGGCCCAACCACAGGCCAGAGCGAGCGTGAAGAGCATCGGCGCCGTGCGCCGGCTCTGGAATGCCGAGAACCTACCGCTGATCACCACGACTCCTCGTCACGAGGACTGCGTTCGGCCATTTCGGGCGACGCCCCACCGCCTATTACGGATCCTCGCCTTGCCTCTCCTCGGCTTTCGCCTGAGCATTCGACAGGCTTGCCAGGACGGCCTCCTTGGTTGTATCGAGGTAACGCTTTGACCGCAACAGTGGTTCGGATTCCTGATCGGGTTGCAGGGCCATCACGCGTTCCGCATCTTCGGTTTGGTACAAGGCCAGTTCCAGGTAGCCCATCTTGCGGCACACATCCGCCAAGGCCACACGGGCCTCGTAGGAGCCCGGATCGAAGAAGACGGACTCAAACAGAAAGCTGATAGCCTTCGCTTCCTCGCCGGCTTCCAGGCAGCGAGTAGCAAAGGCCAACTGGCAGAATGCCAGGCCGGGCCTCGCGTACGCAATCGCCTGTTTCGTCAATATATGACCGACTGATAAACCCACAATGAAGGCACACACGACGCCTGTGATCATAGGGCGCCACGCGCGCCAGCGGCTTCGAAGCGACGACTCGTTTGCGGACATGACCATTCTCCCCCCATGACGGGCTCAGGCCGCCTATCTAGTTCCTGCTCGACTCATGGCGCTACCTTACCATAGTCTATGACAATAGGCAACGGGTTTGTCCAATCGAGCCGTAAGGCTGAGGATGTCCGCCGACAGAGACAACACAACGCAGGCAAGATGCCTGCACCACAATTCAATGCAGGCGAGACGCCTGCGCTACAATCCCTTATTGTGGTGCGAGCTTCCAGCCTGCATCGTGTAGCAATCCGCCCCAATCTGTCGCGATCTCGTGTGCAATCTGGCTCAGCGGGCCTACAGGTCGAGGTGGCGGGCGTCGCGTGAGCTGGTCTCGCAGGCAAGGACGATCTCGATGATCCGGCGCTCGCGCTCAGGCGGCATGAGGTAGGTCGCCCTGCCATGCAGCGCGTCGAGGGCATGGGCCAGCTCGGCCACGTACATCGCTTCGAAATCGTAGTCCTCGGGACGCTCATCGCGCCACGCCGGCTCGCGGAGGAATCCCGCGCCTTCGAACGCGCACGTCCGCAGCGTGGTCCAGTTCCACTCGATGGCGCCGCGCTCGCACATGATCTTGCGGTAGGCGCCCCAGGGACGCTGAAACATGTCCTGGTGGAGCATGAGCGAAACGCCGGCGTCCATGTCCAGGAGGACATCGTACACGTCGCAGGCGTCGTCATCCGTCTGGATCTCGGCGCTCCGCCGCCGGGCCATGCAACTGAGCGTCTTGACGTCGCCGAAGAAATGCGTGAAGAGGTGCAGGTCGTGGGGCAGCATGTCGATGCACATGCCGCCTTGCGAGCGTTTCGAGGCGTAGAACGCGCGATAGTCCTCGTAGGGATGCCAGTCGGCCACGTGCTGGCCGACGTGAGATACGGCGGCGAGCGGCCGGCCGAACCGGCCTTCATCGAGCCACTGCTTGATCTGCCGATGGATCGCGTTGTGCACGTAGGTGCAGCTCGGCGCGATAAACACACCGGCCGGCTCGGCAGCGGAGATCACGGCGTCGGCCTCGTCGATGGTCAGCGTGAGCGGCGCTTCGCAGAAGGCGGGCAGGCCGGCATCGATGCAGCGCAACAGGTACTCGGCGTGGAGATGCGGTGGCACGCACAGGAGGGCGAACTCGGGGGCGCACGCCAAGGCGGCCTCGAAGGTCTCGTAGACGTCGACACCGCTGCGTTCGGCAATCTCAGCGCGTCGATCTATCCTGGGATCCACGGCCGCGATTTGGTCAAAACCGAGCTGGCGCAGGCACCGGGCGCGCCGCTTTCCCATCGAGCCGCAGCCAACAATCAGGAATTGCATCGCCTGCTACTCCGTACACGCGCCGGTGGGCTAGAAGGCCTTCTTGAGAATGGCGAGGGCCGCGTCGAAATCCACCTCTTCAGGATTGAACATGACCGCGCCGTCGTTGGTAGCGGTTCGCGCGACGGCATCGAGGGCGTCCTCGGTGACGCCGGCCTCATGCAAGGTAGTGGGCAGTCCACACACTACCTTGAGCCGCTCCGCGAGAGCGCGCACGGCCCCGACGGCCGAATACGCGCGTTGCTCAACGTTGCCGCTGGTGTCGGCGCCGAGCACGGGCCCCAACTCCGCGATGATGGGACCCACCTTGGCGATGTTGCTCTCCATGCCCCACGGCAGGAGGATGGCGTTGGCCACGCCGTGCGGCACGCGGCACACGCCGCCGCAAGCGTGGGCGAGGGCGTGCACGACGCCGACCATCGAGTTCGAGAAGCTGATCCCCGCGAGGAGGGCGGCGTTCGCCATGGCCAGGCGCGCGTCATCGTTATGGCTATCGGTAACGCAGGTGGTCAGATTCGCCATGACGAGGCGGATGGCGGCCAAGGCGAACGAGTCGGACACGGGATTCTTCTGCAGGCAATAGTACGCCTCGATGGCGTGTGTCAGGGCGTCCATGCCGGTGGCGGCGGTGATTTTGGGCGGCGCGGTAAGCGTCATGGCCGGGTCAAGGATCGCGACATGGGGATAGAGATGATACGAGGTGAACGCCATCTTGATGTGGCGTTCCTCGTTGTGGATCACGGCCGCCATGGTGACTTCGGAGCCGGTCCCGGCGGTGGTGGGCACCGCAATGAACGGTTTGGGCGCATTTCGTAGGCATTCGGCGCCCTGCAGCTTCAGCAGGTCATCCGTGCCCTCGGACACGACCATGTTGGCGCCCTTAACCGTGTCCAGGACGCTGCCGCCGCCCACCGCCACAAAGCAGTCGCACCGAAGATCGGCAAACACCTTGGCCACGCGGTTGGCCACGCGATCGCTTGAGTCGGGCGGCGTCTCGTCGAACACGGCGGCGATCTCCGCGCCGCTTCCCTCGAAAACGCGTTCGACGCGCTTGAGGAGGCCGGCGCCGACCACGCCCTTGTCAGCCACGACCAGCGCCCGACGTGCGTGCAGGATGCCCATTTCGTACGGCAGATTAGCGAGCGCCTGCTTGCCGCTGATGATCTTGACGGGACAACAGAACTCGTAGTACTCGGGAATCATGGCCTGAGTTCCTCTCGCTTCAGTATCGTTTCTCGGCCTACCTCTTGTACGTCAAGGCCATTGCGGGGAATAGTCCGGCAAGGATTTGGATCTTGATCCACCGCTGACGCCCGGTGGGCGTCGGCCTCCGCTTGAGTATCTTCCGCAGGATGAACTCCGGAAACAGGTATTGTTGAACGATCACCATGGCGCGATTGGCCTCGGCGGCCTCGGCCACATTGCCTTGCACGACGGCGCTGTGCCGTGCAAAAGCGACGTGTGAGCCGGCGCGGCCAAGGAGCAGCGGCAGTGCGGCCTCAAGGTTCTTGAAGAGAATCCGCAGGGGCGCACCGTGATCGCCCTCGCCGAGATAGCGAATGCGGCTGCCTTCCTTCCTCAGGGCGATGGTTGGCCCATCGGGCAACACACCGACCGCGAACGTGCGGCCGTCTTCCCATCGCGCGATCTCGTCGCCGAGTTCACGAACACGCTTCGAGACTTGCTCGAAAGCGGTGCCCAAGGCCAACAGAACCATTCGAACGACCAGGCGTTTCACTCTATATCCGACCGATAGTGCTTGCATCTCCCACCTCGTGCTCCTGTATTCTAGCAGAAGCGTGGGCAAGTGTCTCCGCATTTTTTGCCCGTTGAAAGGCAATTCGCAAGAACGCAAGGCCAGCGGACTTCAAAGGAGTGCTTTCATGATTCCAGCGGAACAGCGACGAGACATCTTGAAACGAGGCAAGCCGGAGGTGGCATGGTCGGGCGAACCGCTCCTCGGTAGTGTATACGGCGAGGAGGAGGTCGATGCGGCGGTCGGGGCGATCCGCGAGTCGATGGACGTGACGAAAGGTTTCGGATTCACCGCCTCGTCGATCCAGGCGTTCGAGCAAGCGTTCGCCAACTACATCGGCACGAAGCACGCGATCGCCATCAATAGCGCGGGGCCCGGCCTCGACATGGCCATGCGTTACCTCAGACTCGAGCCGGGCGATGAGGTGATTGTCCCAGCGGTCAACTTCGTCGCCGCGCCGCTAGCCGTCATCGGGGCCGGCGGACAGGTGGTCTGGGGCGAGGTGGACTCGAAGACCTTTCAGTTGGATCCCAGCGACGTAGAGAAGCGGATCACGCCGCGGACGCGCGCGATCTTCCCCGTTCACATGAACGGGTTGTCGGCGCCGATGGACGATTACCTCGAGTTGGCCCAGCGGTATCCTCATCCGAAGCATGGACCTTTGGCCGTAGTGGGCGACGCGGCGCGCGCCTGCGGCGGCGGTTACAAGAACACCAAGATTGGCAAGGCTGGCCTCATGACGGTGTTCTCGTTTCACACGATGAAGAACATGGTCACCCTAGGCGAGGGAGGCATGATCACAACGGACGATGACGACGCGGCGGCATTCTGCCGTTCGACGCGATTCTACGGCGGTGAAACGGAAGACTGGGGCACCTCGAACGTAATGACCAAGGTCCAGGCGGCCGTGGGCCTGGTACAACTGCGCAAGCTCGACACATTCATCGCGAACCGGCGTCAGATCGCGCACCGGCGCCATGAGCTACTCGAGGGTATTCCGAACATCATGCTGCCCTTCGAACCGATGGAGTGCTATCACTCGTTTTACCTTTACACGTGCTTGGTGTCCGCGGAATGGGCCGGCGAGAAGCGCGACGCCCTCATGAAAATGATGGACGAGGAGTTCCATGTGCGCTGCGTCATTGCCAATCCGCCCGTCTATACCTATCGCAAGATCCTGCGCGAACACACGGCCGGTCAGTCGTTGCCGCGCTCCGAAGACATCGGCAAACGCCTGTTCTGCGTGCCAATCCATCCGATGATGTCGGAACACGACAACGAGTATATTGCAGCGGCACTGATCGAATGCGTCGAACGATGGGCCTGACGGCCGTCACGCCGTCGCCGACAGCGTTCCATCGGCATGGCGGAACCACGTGAGGCAAGGGAGCGTCATGGACGGCCCGGAGCCACTTAGCAGTAGTCTCGAGGACTATCTCGAGGTCATCTTCCACCTGACCTCCGAGAGCACGTCGGCCCGAGCGAAGGACATCGCTGCCCGGCTCGGCGTCCGAAGCCCTTCGGTAACGGGCGCGTTGCGCGTGTTGGCCGCCCGGGAACTGGTAAATTACACGCCCTACGGCGCCATTACGCTGACCGCCAAAGGCGATCTCGCCGCGCGTGAGGTGGTACGCCGCCACGAGGCCTTGAAGGATTTCCTCGAGCAGGTACTTGGCATTGCACCGGCCGAGGCCGATGACGCGGCCTGCAAGATGGAACACGCGGTGTCGCGCAACATCCTGGAACGGTTCATCGAGTTCGCCGATTTCGTCGGCGCCCATCCCCGGATTAGGCGAACCTGGCAGGATCGGCTCGGCCCGTAACGACGACGCTAAGGCCGACAGCCCTCGGACGCAGGCCGCTCACGGCGGCGGACCGCCTAACTCGGCGCCTTCCGCTTCCTTGAAAATCCAACCCGATTCCCGTACCATTCCGGCAGGGTCAGCGTTGTTGGGTCAGGTGCTGCGGATGCTCCTGGCCCCGCTCCCCCCCCTGTGTATGCACTTCAGAAGCTTCTCACATCCAGGAGAGGATCGCGTATGCCGCCACTGCACGACATGAAAAAAGTGATGATAATTGGCTCGGGACCCATCGTGATCGGGCAGGCCTGCGAGTTCGACTACTCCGGGACGCAAGCGTGCAAGGCGCTACGCAAGCTCGGCTACAAGATCGTGCTGGTGAACTCGAATCCAGCCACGATCATGACGGATCCTGGCATGGCCGACGCCACCTACATCGAGCCACTGAATGTGAACGCTCTCCGGCAGATCATCGAGAAGGAGCGTCCCGACGCGCTGCTGCCGAACCTTGGCGGGCAGTCCGGGCTGAATCTGAGCTCGGAGTTGGCGAAGGCCGGGGTACTGGACGAGTTTGGCGTCCAGGTGATCGGCGTCAAGCTCGACGCCATCAAGCGTGGCGAGGACCGGAGCGCATTCAAGGAGACCATGACCCGCCTGGGCCTCGACATGCCCAAGAGCGAACTGGCTTACAGCGTCGAGGAAGCCGAACAGATCGCCGAGCGGTTGGGCTATCCGCTGGTGATTCGGCCGGCCTATACGATGGGGGGCACGGGAGGCGGCTTCGTGTACAACGTCGAGGAGCTTCGCACCATTGCAGCGCGCGGCCTTTCCGCCAGCCTTGTCGGGCAGATCCTGGTCGAGGAATCCGTACTCGGCTGGGAAGAGCTCGAACTCGAGGTCGTGCGCGACGCGAAGAACCAGATGATCACGGTATGCTTCATCGAGAACGTGGACGCCATGGGAGTCCACACCGGTGATTCGTACTGCACGGCGCCCATGCTGACCATCGCGCCGGAGTTGCAGGAAAGGCTTCAGAAGTATTCGTACAGCATCGTCGAGGCCATCGAGGTCATCGGCGGCACCAACATCCAGTTCGCGCATGATCCGAAAACCGACCGCGTCGTCGTCATCGAGATTAATCCGCGGACCTCGCGGTCCTCGGCCCTCGCCTCGAAGGCCACGGGATTCCCCATTGCGCTTGTATCCGCGATGCTGGCCGGAGGCTTGACACTGGACGAGATCCCGTACTGGCGCAATGGCACGCTCGACAAGTACACGCCGTCCGGCGACTACGTCGTCGTGAAATTCGCCCGATGGGCCTTCGAGAAGTTCCGCGGCGTCGAGGATAGACTCGGCACCCAGATGCGGGCGGTCGGCGAGGTCATGAGCATCGGCAAAACCTATAAGGAAGCGCTCCAAAAGGCGATCCGGTCGCTCGAAAACGGCCGCCACGGCCTCGGCTTCGCCAAGGACTTCAACGCGCGCTCGCTCAAGCAGCTCCTGAAGGACGTCAGCACGCCAACCAGCGAGCGCCAGTTCATCATGTATGAAGCCCTCCGGAAAGGCGCCACGGTCGAGGAACTCTTCGAGCGCACGCATACCAAGGCCTGGTTCATCGAGCAGATGAAAGAACTCGTCGAGCTGGAGGAAGAGATCCTTCAATACAAGGGACGCGCGGTTCCCGACGAGTTGTTGACGCGCGCGAAGAAGGATGGATTCAGCGATCGCTACCTCGCCAAGCTCCTCGGCGTGCCCGAGAAGAACGTGCGAGACCAGCGGACGGGCATCGGCGTGGTTGAGGCCTGGGACGCGGTTCCGGTGAGCGGCGTCGAGAACGCGGCCTATTACTACTCGACGTACAATGGCCCGGATCGCGTGCCCGTCAGCAAGGGCCGGAAAATCATGGTGCTGGGCGGCGGCCCGAACCGAATCGGCCAAGGCATTGAGTTCGATTACTGCTGCGTACACGCGGCGTTTGCGCTGCGCGAGGCCGGTTTCGAGTCGATCATGGTGAACTGTAATCCGGAAACGGTTTCGACGGACTATGATACGTCCAACAAGCTGTATTTCGAGCCGCTGACCACCGAGGATGTGATCAGCATCTACGAGAAGGAGAAGCCGGAAGGCGTCATCGTGCAGTTCGGTGGCCAGACGCCGCTGAACCTGGCCGGCGAACTGGCGGCGGCCGGCGTGCCGATCATCGGCACGTCGCCCGAGATGATCGACCTGGCCGAGGATCGCGATCAGTTCCGGAAGCACATGGAAAAACTCGGCATTCCGGAGCCCGAGTCCGGCATGGCCAGCAACCTCGACGAGGCGCTCGAAATCGCACGTCAAATTGGCTATCCGCTCATGGTCCGGCCGTCGTACGTCCTCGGCGGGCGCGGGATGGAAGTGGTGCACGATGAAGAGATGCTCCGGCACTATGTGGCAGCGGCGGTCGATGTAACGCCCGAGCGTCCGATCCTGATCGACAAGTTCCTCGAGAACGCCATCGAAGCCGAGGCCGACGCCATCGCCGACGGCACGGACGCCTTTGTCCCGGCCGTGATGGAGCACATCGAGTTTGCCGGCATACACTCGGGCGATTCGGCGTGCGTGATACCGCCGATCAGCATTCCGCCCAAGCATCTACATACCATTGAGGAATACACGCGCAAGATCGCCATCGAGCTTCATGTCGTCGGCTTGATGAACATCCAGTACGCCATTGCCAATGATCGCGTATACGTGCTCGAGGCGAATCCGCGCGCATCGCGTACGGTGCCGCTTGTGTCGAAGGTATGCGGTATCTCCATGGCGAATGTTGCCACGAAGATCATGTTGGGCAAGAACCTAGCGGAAATGGGACTCAAGCACGGCGCGTATCCGCACTACGGCGTGAAAGAGGCCGTGTTCCCATTCAACATGTTTCCCGAGGTCGACCCCTTGCTCGGCCCTGAGATGCGCTCGACAGGCGAAGTGTTGGGGCTGGCCGACAGTTTCGGCATGGCCTTCTACAAGGCACAAGAGGCCACTCAGCAGCCGCTTCCATACCAAGGCACCGTACTCATCACCGTGGCGCCGGCGGATCAGCCGGGCGTTGTGAAAGTGGCGCGTGAGTTCAAGGACCTCGGGTTCCGGATCCTCGCCACGGAAGGCACGCGGGACTACCTGATGAAGAACGGCGTTGAGGCCGACTTGATCAACAAGCTGGAAGAGGGCCGGCCGAATATCATCGATGCCATCAAGAACAAGGAGATCCATCTCGTCATCAACACGCCAAACGGCAAGTTGAGCGAGAACGATGACTCATACATCCGCAAGAACGCCATCCGGTACAAAGTGCCGTACATCACGACCGTCGCGGCGGCGCACGCTGCGGCCCTCGGCGCCGCAGCACGGCTCAAGGGCGTGTATCCCGTCCGGGCCTTGCAGGAATACCATAGCGACATCAAGTGGTGAGCGAGGAGCGCGAGGCATCGCCCTATTCCTCGAGCGCGGAAAGGGCGGGGCTATCGTCGGAGGGCGGGATAGGCGGCCAGTATGTAGACGAGGAGGCCGCCGCCGCATAGCAGCGCCAGAATGGCAAATACCAGGCTCGTGCCCGCTTCGGGTTCGTGGAGAAACGACTTGGCAGGATTGGCGGGGTTGTAGTAGACGGTCAGCGGATAGCCCTTGACCTTGAGGGCATCGATGCGGGCTCCGGACAAGGCGTTGGGACTGTGGCCCGTGGGCCACAAGCCAACCCAGGTTCCAACAAACGTCTTTCCCGCCACGGTGTACTCGTAACCAAGCGTGATTCTCTTCTCGGAAGGCGGGGCGTTGAGGTGGGTGTCTTGAATCTCGCAGGCGGTAACCGCGCCCGACGCGCAGAGATGGACCCCTTCGTCGCGCGCGCGCGCCCAGAGCATGGTGAACGCGACCAAGGCCAAACCCAACGCAAGGGTCACGGCCTCCGGCCAACCGGGTCGCCGGATATGCTTCTTGTGGCGCAAACCCATCGTGCGTCCCTCGCACCCCAAATCATTGTGCCGCCCGAGGCGTGGAAAGTCAATTACTGAGCGCTCGTCCGGAGACTCGTCGGCCTAGGCAAAGGCACGGGCCGGGACTGGCGTATCCTGCGCGGCGGCATAACGTTAGGGGAGATCCCTGCGCAGCGGTGATTGAACTGACAATCCGCAGTGTGGTACCATATTCTATATCCGCGTGGGGAGATCTGTCTCTTCCCAACTCGATAGTGTTTTTTCCGAAAGAAAAGCCGTGTTTGAATCGCTGAGCAAGAGACTCGAGTCGGCCTTCAAGAATATTCGCGGTCTGGGCAAACTGACCGAGAGTAACATGAAGGACGGACTCCAGCAGATCCGGATGGCGCTGCTTGAGGCCGACGTGAACTACAAGGTCGTCAAGCAGTTCATCACCGACGTGCAGGAACAGGCCGTCGGCCAGAAGGTTCTGGACAGCATTCATCCGGCCCAGCAGATCGTGAAGATCGTCCATGACGAGCTGGTCCGAGTCATGGGCACGCGGAATGAGCCGTTGCGGATTGCAGAGAAGCCGCCGACCATCATCATGATGGTGGGACTCCAGGGCCAAGGCAAGACTACCACCGCCGGCAAGTTGGCGCTCTTCCTGAGGAAGAAGGGCCACCAGCCGCTCTTGGTGGCGGCCGACGTATACCGTCCAGCGGCCATTCGGCAGTTGGAGGTCGTCGCGGAACAGGCCGGCGTTGAGTCGTTCAATCTAGGCGAGCACGCCAACCCGGTGGACGTGTGTGTCATGGCCCGCGGCGAGGCCCAGTTGCGCGCCTGCGATGTGATCATTCTCGACACGGCGGGACGCCTGCACATCGACGAGGAGATGATGGCCGAGGTCCGGCAGATCCAGACGTCGGTCACACCGGACGAGATCCTCTTCGTGGCCAACGCCATGACCGGCCAGGACGCCGTGAACTCGGCCAAGCAGTTCCACGACGCGTTGCCGCTCACGGGCGTCGTCTTGACGCAGATGGATGGCGACGCGCGGGGTGGCGCGGCGATCAGCCTGATCCAAGTGACGGGTTGTCCGATCAAGTTCGTCGGCACCGGCGAACGGCTCGAGCAATTGGACGCGTTCCATCCGCGCAGCATGGCCGACCAGATCCTGGGTATGGGCGATGTGGTCTCGTTGGTCGAGAAGGCACAGGAAGTCGTCGACAAAGAGCAGGCACTGAAGTTCCAGGAGAAAGCACGGAAGGCTTCGTGGGACCTCGAGGATTTCCTCGATCAGATGCAGCAGGTGAAGAAGCTGGGGCCGTTGGGCGACGTGGTCAAGAAGATCCCCGGTTTCAGCAAGATGATGCCGGCGGGCACGGACCTCGACGAAGACGAGTTGAAACATACCGAGGCGATCATCCAGTCGATGACGCCCAAGGAACGCCGGGCGCCGAAGATCATCAACGGCAGTCGACGCCGGCGCATCGCCGAGGGGAGTGGAACCTCGGTGCAGGACGTGAATCATCTTCTCAAGGATTTCGAGAAGATGAAGAAGATGATGAAGCAAATGATGCGGGGGGCCAAACGAGGCAAGCCGCCAAAGATTCAGATTCCAGGTTTCTGAAGCGTAAGGAAAGGTTGGATATGTCAGTAGTGATTCGTTTGAAGCGGGGCGGCCGGACGCATGCGCCGTACTATCGCATTGTGGTGACCGATTCCCGCCGGCGCGACCAAGGCCGCGAAATCGAGCAGATCGGCGTCTACCATCCGGTGGGACGCCCCGAGCCGATCGCCAAGGTGGACGTCAAGAAAGCCCTCAAGTGGCTCTACGAAGGCGCGCAGTATACCGACACGGCACGCTCCGTCCTGTCGAGGAACGGCGTGCTCAAAGCCTTCGCCGACGGTGTGAAGCCGGAGGACATTCAGGACGTCGTCGAGGCGGCGCCGGTGGCGGAAGCCGCACCGGTACTCGAGCAAGCCGCACCGGTGGAAACGGAAGCCAGCCCGGAACAGACCTCAACAGAAGAAGAATAAGCCGTGAAGGAACTGATCGAACTCATTGCCAAGCAACTGGTCGAGCACAAGGAGGATGTTCAAGTGCGCCTCATCGAGAGCGACGAGGGGCAAACCTTTGAACTCCGCGTCCACCCCGATGACATGGGCAAAGTCATTGGCAAGGGCGGACGCACGGCCAAGGCGATTCGAGCACTCCTGAGCGCGGCTGCATCGAAACAGGACACGCGGGTGATGCTCCAGATCGTGGAGTGATCGCCACGAGACCGACCATGTCCGAACCCGGTGTTCAGATCGGCGTCGTCCAGTCCGTGAATCCCGCTCGGCGCGAGGTACGGATTCAGCCCGGGAGGGCGGGGCTTCGGCCGTTCGGCGGTATCGAGTGGATTCACTTTGATGTGGGCGGCGACGGCCTGGTGCGATGCAAAGTGGCTTCAGAGAAAGTTGAAGGTTCGAGGGCGCTCATGGTCCTCTGCGCCGGTGTGCCGCGCGATACGGTCGCCCGCCTGAAGGGCGCACGGGTCTATGTTCCCGAAGCGTCTTTCCGCGCACCGACCTCCGAGGATCACGAGTTGGCCGAGCTCGAAGGACTGGCCGTACACGGGCCGGACGGAAGCGCCATCGGTCGCATTGTGGCCGTCTACAAAACAGCCGCCCACGGCATTCTCGATATCGAGGATGCAAGCGGGCGCACCGTGCTGCTGCCGATGGTCGAGTCGGTGGTAACGGGTATCGACTTCGAACGAGGCGGTGTCTCCGTGAATGACATCGCCCCGTTTCTCATGGAAGACGGATGCGCCATGGAGCACCCGGACACAGGTCGGATCGGGGCCCGAGATGAGGATTGACATCCTCACGTTGTTTCCCGAGATGTTCGAGGCGCCGCTCAAGGTCAGCCTGTTGGGCAAGGCCATTGCGGACGGTGTGATCGACGTTGCCGTGACGGGTATTCGCGAGTTCACGACCGACCGGCACCGGACGGTGGACGATATGCCGTACGGCGGCGGCCCCGGAATGGTAATGCAGTGCGATCCCCTGGCGGCGGCCATCGAGAGCCTCCGTGGGCGAAACACGTTGGAACGGGTGATTCTGATGACACCCCGCGGGCGGCGGTTGAATCAGGACATCGTCCGCGAGTTGGCCGCGGCCCCGGATTTGGTTCTCGTGTGCGCCCGATACGAAGGCGTGGACGAACGCGTCAGCCAGACGCTGTGTACGGATGAGGTATCAATCGGCGACTACGTGCTGAGCGGCGGCGAGGTTCCGGCGCTCGCGGTTGTCGAGGCGATCAGCCGGATGGTTCCGGGTGTGGTCGGCGACTGGGAATCGGTCACCACCGATTCGTTCTACCAGGGCATCCTGGGGCCGCCGCAGTACACACGGCCGCCGGTCTGGCGCGAAAGAGCCGTACCGGAAGTGTTGCGTAGTGGAAACCATGCAGCCATCGCGCGGTGGCGCCGAAAAGAAGCGCTGCGCGTAACGAGAGAACGACGCCCGGATTTGCTGGGCATGTGTAATGAAGAAGACCACATCCTTCTCGCGGAAATCGAGCGCGAGGAGATTGAACGGCGAAGGGAGAATGAGCAGTGAACGCGCTACAGGAACTCAAACAGAGCCAGATGAAACCGGAGAGCGATATCCCGAAGTTCAACATCGGAGATACGGTACGAGTGCATTTCCGGATTATCGAAGGTGAAAAAGAACGCATCCAGGTTTTCGAGGGCGTCGTCATCGGCCGCAAAGGCGGCGAGCAACCGGACGCGCGGTTCACGGTACGTCGTGTCGCCTACGGTGAGGGCGTCGAACGCATTTTCCCACTGCACTCACCCCGGGTCGAGAAGGTCGAAGTCACGCGCGAAGGCAAGGTGCGGCGAGCCAAGCTCTTCTACCTGCGTGAGCGTTCCGGAAAAGCGGCCCGCGTGAAGGCGAAAGGCCGGGCCACTACCGCCTCCGCCAAGCAGGACAATGCCGCGCCTCCGGCCGAGCAAGCCCAATAGGCGGGTGTCAGCGGCCGCACCCTACTCGAGACTCTCGCGAATGCGCTGATACGAGGCGTATCGCAAGGGGCTAAGGGTTCCCGCTTCCACGGCGTCACGGACAGCGCAGTCGGGCTCGTGCGTATGGCTGCAGTCGTGAAAGCGGCACATCGAGGCCAACGACTCCATCTCGGGAAAGTAGAAGGCCAGCTCTTCCGGCGTAACGCCCCAGACCCCCAGGCGTCGAATGCCGGGCGTGTCGATGACGCGGATATCGCCCTCAAGCCTATACAGCCTCGAGGCACTCGTGGTGTGCCGTCCCTTCTCGTTCGCATCGCTCACGGCCTGTGTGTCAAGATCAAGCGCAGGATCCATGGCATTGAGCAAAGAGGATTTCCCGGTTCCGCTGTGCCCCGCGAACACGCTGAGCTGCCCACGAAGCCGCTCGCACAACGCCGCGATCCCTTCCCCCGTTTCGCAGCTCGTCGTCACTACATCGAGCCCGAGTTCGCGGTACGGCTCGACGCCGGCGGGCTCGGCCGTCACTAAGTCCATCTTGTTAACGCATAGGAGCGGCTCAACCCCGCCGACCTGGGCCGCGATCAGGTACCGATCCACCAGGCCCGGCTTGAATCGAGGCTTCGCCGCCGACGCCACGATCACCAGCCGATCCACATTCACGGCGATCAACTGCTCGGATAGGCGAGAACGCTCGAGCGCCAGCCGACTCAGTTTGGTCCGGCGTGCTGCTATCCCCCGAACAAACCACGCGTCGCCTTCCTGCTCCACGCGGACACGATCGCCCGGCGCCAGGAGCGTGGCCTCGCTTTCGATGAGCCCCTCGCCCACCAGGCAAAATCGCTCGACATCCTCGGCCATGCGCACAAACGCCCATTGGCCTGAGTGCGACACAACCACGGCATTCGGCTCCGTCGTACTCGCGACGAAACCCCGCTCAACCATCGGTTCGGGAAGAGTCTCGCCCCGCCGATGCTTGGCACGATCATGCGTGAACGAGAACTCGTGATCCTCGCTCCAATCCCGCGTCCGCGTCCGCTTGATCTTCTTTCTGCGTTTCATAGAACGAATCCTAACGATTGGCCGTAGCGAACGCAAAGAGATGCTCGCGTTCGCCCTACAGGCATTTGCTCTCATTTTTCCGCTCGGTCGACAGAATCCATGGCCAACCGAAGCATTGTCCGACGAGCGTCTTGCGGTAGGCAAGGCTACACTGCGAGTTCTTGCGGTTCTTGGGTACGCAGAAATCACCTTGACAAGGGTAGGCATTCGGCGTATAGTTTAACTGAAATTATATTCAGTTAAACAATGATCTCATGGACCTATCCCCTTGGAAAAACGTGTCTTACATATCGACATGGACGCCTTTTTCGCCTCGGTCGAGCAAGTGCTGGATCCGTCGCTCCAAGGTAAACCGCTCATTGTCGGCGGCAATCCGGAGGACACGCGCGGCGTAGTGTGTACGGCGTCGTACGAGGCGCGGCGGTACGGCGTCCACTCGGCGATGCCGATCACGCAGGCGCGCCGCCTGTGTCCGGACGGCATTTTCATGCGGGGCCATTTCGAGCACTACCGAGCGGCGTCGGAACAGGTCCGAACCGTTTTGGAGACGGTGTCGCCCTTGGTCGAGTTTGCCTCGATTGACGAGGCGTACGTGGACATTTCCGGATCATTGAGTCTGTTCGGCAGCGACGATGCGATCGGGCAATACGTCAAAACGCGCATCCGGCGCGAGACACAGCTTCCTTGCACCGTGGCCGTGGCATCAAACAAGTTGGTGGCCAAGGTGGCGTGCGACGAGGCCAAACCAGACGGTTATCTGAACGTGCCGACGGGCCACGAGGCATCGTTTCTTCGCCCCTTGCCATTGTGTAAGTTGCCGGGGGCCGGGCCGCGCACGTGCGAGATGCTGGAAAGACTGGGCGTGCGCACAATTGGATGCCTCGCGGAACTTCCAGAGGCGGCCTTGTTACGCACCTTTGGTCCCATGGGCTACGGACTTCAACGGGCGGCCCGAGGCATTTCGACAGCGCCGGTCGAGTCGAGCGGCCAACCGAAATCCATCAGCCGCGAGACAACCTTCGAGCAGGATCTCTTGGATTGGCAAGCGGTCGGCTACTCGCTGACCTATCTCGCCGAACGCGCGGCCTACGCCCTGCGAGAGCACGGTATGGAAACGAAATGCGTCACGCTTAAGGTACGTTATAGCGACTTCATGACACAGACCTTTGCGCACACGCTCGCCGAACCGACCTGCGTAGATGCGGATATCCTTGACGCCCTTGAAGCGTATCTGGTTCCCAAGGCCCAGGCGCGCCGAGCGCGTATCCGGCTCATCGGCGTATCACTCAGTTCGTTACGTTACAACCAACATCAGTTGTACCTGTTTGGGCGCGAGCATACCGACAAGTGGGTTCGGGCGCTCGAAGGCGTGGATCGGATCCGCGCACGCCACGGATTCTCGATTCTTCGTTCGGCCCGCTCGATGCCCCTTGGACGCGAAGTTCCATTGGCCACGCCATCGCTATCGCGATAGAACGCCGCCATGTCGCATTTGCATGTTCATAGCAACCATTCGATGCTCGAGGGCACGGCTTCGATAGCCGATCTGGTGAATCGGGCCGTCAAATACCGCATGCCATGGCTCGCGTTAACGGATACCGATGGTTTGTACGGCGCCATTCCGTTCTATCAAACGGCCCGTGCGGCGGGAATCAAACCGATCCTCGGCGCCCATCTCGGCAAGGCCGTTGTATTGGCACGCGATCAAGCCGGCTATGCCGAGCTCTGCCGCATGATCACGGCGTACCAACTCGGACCGGAATTCCGCCTTGTCGAGTGGTTTCCGTCGGATCACCTCTTCGCGATCACCAGCGACGAGGCGCTCATTGAGGCGCTCGATCAACGCGACGCCGCCCCCCTCGTAGCCATCACGCACTACGGCGGTTCGAGATCACGGTATCAGGCAGGGCGACGCTATGACTTTGCTCGAGATCGTGGACTCCGGCCGGTGGCCGTTACACCGGTGTATTTCATGGAGGCCGCCCACGCGCGAATCCACCACGCACTCTCGGCGATTCGACTCAACACCACCGTCGATCGCCTGCCTACGGATCGGATCGCCCCGCGCGAGGCCTGGTTCCGATCGCCCGAGGTTATGGCCCGGCTCTACGCGGATTGGCCCGACACGCTGATCAACGCCCAATGGGTCGCCGATCGGTGCAACCTCGAATTGGAACTCGGCCGCCCCCTGTTCCCCACCATCGCCCTCCCGGCGGACGAGACGCCGTTCTCGTTTCTCTGGAAACAGGCGTTCCAGGGCGTCACGCACCGGTACCGGCCGCTCACGCCGGAGATCATCGATCGCCTCCGCTACGAACTGGATATCATCCGCAGGCTAGGCTTCGCGCCGTATTTTCTCATCGTCTGGGACATCGTCCGCTACGCGCGCCGCCACGAGATCCCTATCGTTGGCCGAGGCTCGGCCGCAAACAGCCTGGTCGCCTACGCCTTGGGAATCACTCGGGCGGATCCGATCCGATACAACCTCTATTTCGAACGGTTTCTCAACCTTTCGCGCACCGACTGTCCGGATATCGATTTGGACATTTGCTGGCGTCAACGCGATACCGTTGTGGACTACGTTTACGAACGTTACGGCCGTGATCGCGTCGCCATGATCGCGTCGTTCAACACGTTCCAAGCCCGAGGCGCGCTTCGAGAGGTGGCGAAGGCCTTCGGCATGACCGATCGCGAAATCGGCCCGATTGTCCAACGTCTCCCCCACTATCGCGCCGAAGACATTCCCAAGGTGGTCGAACATTTGCCGGAATGCCGCGGCATTCGCTTCGACACCGAGCCGCTCAAGAGCGTGCTCGAGGTGGCCCGATTCATCGACGGGTTCCCGCGCCACCTCTCGCTGCACCCTTGCGGCCTGGTGATCGCGCCCGAACCGCTCACGCAATTCGCCCCCCTCCAACGGGCCGCCAAAGGCTTGGCGGTAACGCAATACGACATGCATCCCATCGAGGACCTCGGCCTGGTCAAGATGGACCTGTTAGGCCACCGTTCGTTAACCGTCATCGATCAGGCCATTCGAATGATCCGTGAAAACCGCCAACTCGCCATCGATATCGAACGTATTCCCGATCCGGATCCGCTCACGGCGCGCCTCATCCGCGCAGGCGATACCATCGGCTGCTTCCAAATCGAATCGCCCGCCATGCGCGCGCTCCTCCAAAACCTCCGCGCCGACAACACCGATATGTTGATCAAAACGCTCTCCCTTGTTCGGCCCGGTCCGTCCGGCAGCGGCATGAAGCGGAAATTCATTCAACGGCACCTCGGCAAGGAGGAAACGGTCTACCTTCATCCCGCCCTCGAATCGGTACTCGGCGACACCTACGGCGTCATGTTGTATCAGGAAGACACGTTGAAGGTGGCCAGCGTGATCGCCGGAATGAACCTGGCTGAGGCCGACACGCTACGTCGCGCCATGAGCAAGAAACGATTGCCGGGGGACATGGCGCAGAGCATGAAAGACTTCATCGAGAAGGCATCGGCCAACGGGGTCGCGTCCGAGGTGGCCGAAGCGATATGGGCGCTCATGGCCAATTTCGCCGAGTACGCGTATTGCAAGGCCCACGCCAGCACCTACGGCGAACTCGCCTACCAATGCGCCTATCTCAAAGCCCATTTCCCGGCCGAGTTCCTCGCCACCGTCCTCTCCAACCGAGGCGGCTTTTATCACACCGCCGTATACCTCGAAGAACTCCGCCGGCACGGCATCGAAGTTCGGCCGCCCGACATCAATGCCAGCGCCTTCGACTATACCGTCGAGAACGAAGCGGTACGCGTGGGATTCGTCGAGATCCAAGGTCTCGGCCAGGCCGCTGTCGAGGCTATTCTCGACCGCCGCGAGCAAGGGTCATTCCGCGACCTGTCGGACCTTGCGGAACGAACAGGCATCTCGTGCGCGCAACTCGAACGGCTGATCCAGGCGGGTGCATGCGATGGTTTCGGCCTCACCCGGCCTCAGCTCCTCTGGGAACTCGAAGCGCGCAAACGGATCGAGGCCCCGCGGCCCACCGAGACCGCCCCCGAGCTTTTGCTCGAGCACACGCCGCGCCTCTACGCGCCACGGCTACCGGACTATTCGCGTAAACGGCGCATCGATCTCGAGTGGGAGGCGTGCGGCATGCCCATCTCGACGCATCCGCTGGCCTACTACGTACCGGAATTCGCGCACCGGGCCCTCGTGCTTAGCGTCGATCTCCCTCGCTACGCCGGGAAACGGGTGACGACAATCGGTTGGCTCATCGCCGAGCGCCGCGTCGGCCTCAAACAGCGCGGCGCCATGAAGTTCCTCACCCTCGAAGATCCGGCCGGTGTGTTCGAGGCGGTGTTGTTTCCGCGCGTCTACCAGCAGTACGGCCACCTGCTGACATCGCACGGCCCCTATCTCGTGACCGGCGAAGTGCAATACGAAGACCACTACGCTTCAATTATTGCCGAGTGCGTCGAGCGCGTCGGCCAGAAATGCCGATCATGGGGGAATGCCCAAGGAGCCCATCTTGACCATACGGCCAAACCTGGCGCCAACGGACGCCAATCCCGCACCTTTCCCTCATGCGGCATTCCGGAGCGCGTCGGTCTTCGAGAGGATCGCGTAGGTCACGATACGGATTGCGCACAGGATGAACAGCGTGATGCGTAGGCCGAGATCGCTCTCGGACAAGGTGCTGTACAGCACCATCATCGTCGACATCATGATGATGCGCCCGAGGGCCAGCGGCACCTCCCACGCGCAGAGGTACTCGATCCGGTGCACCAGGTCGGGTGCCGATTTCGCAATGGTGTCCATCCGCATGCCGGCGTGCGGAATGCCGAACATCGGACCGGACACCGATCGCATGAAGCCGAAGATGATCAGCGTGACGATTGTGAGTTTGTACGCGATGATGGCGCCGCCCACCACGAGAAATGCCACGCCCCACCGCATGAAGGTCCGCCGCGATCGCGGCACGATGATCCGGCCCATCATGTAGGACACGACCACGCCTGTCAGGCCTTGAAAGGATGCGAAACTGCCGACACTCATCTCGGTGCCGGTCTCCATGAACATGAGGATACCGAGTAGGAACGCGAAGATGTTGAAGGAACCCGCCAACGAGATCGAGGCGAGCATGATGAGCCGCCACTCCCGCTGGTCGCGGCCTGGAAACAAGGCGCGTCGTATGTGGAACGGGCGGCGCACATTGTCCGGTGGCATGAGAAAACTCAGGACGAAACACGCCAGATACACCACGATCACGATGGCGAAGACTCGGTCATAGCCGACTTGCGGCACGGGGGCCACATGGATGATAAGGCCGCCCGCAAGCGGCGCCAGGAGCCGCGCGACACCGGTGAGCGACATGAGCAAGCCCCAGTAATACTCGCGCGCCCCTTCGGCCGTCACGTCGAAATTGAACGTGTTCTCGGCGGCATAGAACACGCCCCACGCCAACCCCAGCAAGGCGCCGAGCCACCCCGCGTAGTCGGCCGACCGCTCGCGAAGTACCAGGAGCGTGACGTAGAACACCGCGTGCAACATCAGACCCATCCGGTAAGCGTGAACGCGGTCGTGCGCCGCCGAATACCACCCGGCGAGGATGAATACCACCGGCGTCACGGCATACAGTGCGAGATGGTGACGGCAGATCACGTCGAAGTCCAGGCTGTTGACCCAGAGATAGACGCTGACGAAGATCGAGCATAGGGCCTGGGTCGAAGCGAATAGCGCGCTGAGCAATAACGCGACCCATGCGCGCGGATGGAGCTGCCTGCCTTGCATAGGCGCAAAGCCTATCAGTTCAGCAACGAGGTCCACCACTCAGGACAGGACACTTCGGCCTCCGACGCCAGCGAGAACCGGACCAACCGCATCACGACCCGCGCTGGCCTGTGCCTACGAACCTACTCGACCTGGAAGCCGCTGACGGTGACGGGCAGCGTCATCCCGGCATCGAACTGGAGAACGCGATTGTTGGCCATATCGGTTGCCAGAAGCTTGCCTGCCGCTTCATCGAGCGCCGACCCATTCGGCGAGTCGAATCCCGACTGCGTCGTGGCTGAAGCGCGGGTCGTGAAGGAGTCCTGCCCCAGCACATTATCGGCATCGGCCCCGTTGGCCTTCGACGCCGCATCATTGAGCACGAGAATACGGTAGTTCATCTGGTCGACGATATACAGCCGGCCAGCGCCGTCGGCCGACACGCCCGTCGATGCGAACAACGTGTTGGCCGCCACGTCTCCCCCCCGGTTGATGCTGTTACTGGCGAAATCGGCTTGCCCCAGCACACCATCGGCCGACGCTCCGTTCCCCAACGAGGCGGCGTTGTCGAACCGCAACACGCGGTTGTTGTTGGTGTCCGCCACCCACAGCCTTCCGTTACCGCCGACCGTGATCCCCCGGGGGCCGCTCAGTGTGCCTGCGCCCGGAGAGCCGCCCCGGTTCGCCGAACTACTCACGAAATCGCTCTGACCCAAGACGCCGTCGGCCTCGGCCCCGTCTTCCAGCGAAGAGGCCGCGTCAAACCAGAGCGCACGGTGGTTATTGAGATCCACTACCCAAAGGCGATCCGTCGCGTCCACACATACGCTGTAGGGACTGTGCATCGTGTTGGCCGCGGGAGAGCCGCCCCGATTCGCCAAGATCTGACCGAATGCCGCTTGGCCCAGGACGCCGTCGGCGTTCGGTCCATTGCTGGACAGGGCATAGGCGTTGTCGAACCACACGACGCGGTTGTTCTGAGTGTCGGCCACCCAAAGGCGGCCCGACACGTCAACGGCAATGCCGGTCGGGTTGCCGAACCTGTTGGATGCGCTGCCGCTTGTACCACTCGTGAAGTCACTCTGCCCAAACACGAGCTCCGCGGCCTGGCCATTGGCGGTGATCGGGTACGCAAATCGCAAGACTCGGTGATTCAAGATTTCCGAAACGTAGAGCTTGGCATGTGCCAAATCGATCGCCACGTGTGCCGGGTATTTCAATGTCGTACTCGAAGTGCCGCTCGCGTTTGAGGTGAAGTCCGCCTGGCCCACCACATACTCCGCGTTTTGCCCGTCTTGCCAGGCCGCTACGGCCTGCAACGCCGCCAACACCACTCCAAGAAACGCCACCGCTATCGCTACACGCCTGCTCGGTTTGAGGTATTGCATCGTTCCGATCCTCACTTCCTGCTACCAGTTATACCAGCCTCATAAAACTCACCCCGATCTTGACGGGAGAAGCATAGCACCGGCTGCATCCGGCTGCAACAGGAATCCCGAAAGGAAGTCTCTACTTCTCTTCGCGGCCGCTGCCTTCTGAAGGGGCGACGACTAGGATCTCCGACACGTTTACTCCTACTCGACCTGGAAGCCGCTGACGGTGACGGGCAGCGTCATGCCGGCATCGAACTGGAGAACGCGGTTGTTGGCCATGTCGGCGGCCACGAGCTTGCCTGCCGCGGCACCGAGGGCCAATCCAAACGGCGTGTCAAGACCCGATTGCGTCGTGGCTGCATTGCGGACCGTGAAGGAGCTCTGCCCCAGTAGATTGTCGGCATCGGCTCCGTTGGCTTTCGAGGCAGCCGCACTAAAGATGAGAACGCGACGGTTCTGCTGATCAACGACGTACAGCCTCCCAGCGCCGTCGGCCGATATCCCCATCGGTCCGGCCATGGTGTTGGCCGCCACGCTGCCGCCACGATTCATAGCGTTGCCGGAGAAATCGGCCTGTCCCAGAACGGCGTCGGCCGTTGTCCCGCTCGTCAACGAGCCCGCATTGTCGAATCGCAACACACGGTTGTTGCCCGTATCGGACACCCATAGCCGCCCGTTGCTGTCGACCGTGACGGATCGGGGGCCGCTTAGTGTGTCAGCACCCGGAGTACCGCCCCGGTTCGCCGAGATGCTCGCGAAATCGCTCTGTCCCAAGGTGCCGTCGGCATCCGCTCCATTCGCCACCGAGGATGCCGCCTCAAACCAGAGAACACGATGGTTCATCGTGTCCGCAACCCAGAGACAATCCGTCGCGTCTACATAGACGCCGTAGGGGAAAGACATCGTGTTCGCTGCGGGAGAACCCCCTCGGTTCTGCGCCCACTGGTTGAATGCGGCTTGGCCCAGCACACCATTCGCGGTTGATGCGTTGCCGGACAAAGCGTACGCATCGTCGAACCACACCACGCGGCTGTTTGAGTTGTCGGCCACCCAGAGACGGCCCGAGGCATCAACGGCAATGCCCGTCGGACTGCTGAATTGGTTGGCCGCGCTGCCGCCGTCAGTGCTCACAAAGTCGGACTGTCCAAACACCAGCTCGGCGGCTTGGCCATTCGTAGTGACCGGATACGCATACCGTAGGACTCGGTCGTTCAAGTAATCCGACACGTAAAGCTTCGCGTTAGCGGAATCGATTGCCACGCTTATGCAATAGCTCAATGTCGTGCTTGATGTGCCGCTCGCGTTTGAAGTGAAGTCCGTCTGGCCCACCACATATTCTGCGTTTTGCCCGTCTTGCCAGGCGCCTACGGCCTGCAACGCCGTCAACACCACTCCAAGAAACGCCACCGCTATCGCTGCACGCCTGCTCTGTTTGAGATACTGCATCGTTCCGATCCTCACTTCCTGCTACCAGTTATACCAGCCTCATAAAACGCACTCCGATCATGACTGAGAAGCATAGCACCGGCTGCATCCGGCTGCAACAGGAATCCCGAAAGGAAGTCTCTACTTCTCTTCGCGGCCGCTGCCTTCTGAAGGGGCGACGACTAGGATCTCCGACACGTTCACTCCTACTCGACCTGGAAACCGCTGACGGTGACGGGCAGCGTCATGCCGGCGTCGAATTGAAGCACGCGGTTGTTGGCCAGGTCGCCGACTACGAGCTTCTCGCCAGCGCCGTCAAGGGCCATGCCAAACAGCGCGTTGAGGCCCGGTTTGCGTCTGGGGTACGGATCTGCTAAAAGAAACCTTTCCGGCGCAATGCGGGTCGAATCCCATCAGGGACACCCGAAAACCGCAACCCATATTCGATAAGGAGAACAGGCAATGGAGGTATCACGCAGGCGATTCCTGGGCTCGTCGGCGGCCGCGGTGGTCGCCGCGGGTACGATGGCCAAGGGCAAAGTCTTTGGCGCGAACGACAAGGTTCGCATATGCAACATCGGTATCCATGGCCAAGGCGGCTCGCACATCAACGACTTGCTGGAAACCGAAGGATTCGAGGTTGTGGCGCTGTGCGACGTCGATCAGCGTGTACTTGACAGCCGCGTCAAAGAGGTCGAGAAGAAGAGCGGTAAGGCGCCGAAAGCCTATCGTGATGCACGCGATGTCATGGCGGACGACTCGATCGACGCCATCACCATCGCCACGCCGAACCACTGGCACTCGCTGCTCGCTATCTGGGGCTGCCAGGCGGGCAAAGACGTCTACGTCGAGAAGCCGCTCTCCCACAACGTGTGGGAAGGCCGCCAGTTGGCCAATGCGATGAAGAAGTACGAACGCATCGTAATGCACGGCACACAAAGCCGCTCGAGTTCGCGATGGCAGCGCGATATCAAGCTCATGCGCGACGGCATCATCGGCCGGATCAACATGGCCAAGGGCTTCACGTACAAGACCGGCAATCGCATGTCCATCGGCGTCAAACCGAACGAGGATCCGCCGGAGGGCCTGGACTGGAACCTGTGGCAAGGCCCGGCCCAAGAACAGCCGTTCTGCAAGAACTACGTCCACTACAACTGGCACTGGTTCTGGATTTACGGCAACGGCGAGATCGGCAACCAAGGCGTTCACCAGATGGACGTGGCGGTGTGGGGCCTCGGTAAGGACGGCCAACTGCCGGTGCAGGCCTACAGTTCCGGCGGCCGGTACGCCTGGGAGGACCAGGCCGAGACGCCCAACACGCAAACGACCACCTTCACCTACGATGATGGCACCATGATGGTGTTCGAAGTCCGCAACCTGGGCTCGTACCAAGAGGCCGGACAGACTACGGGGAATCACTTCCTCGGCGATACCGGATACTATGTGCAAGACCAGGGATTCTTCGACTACAGGAAGAACGAGCCCATTCCGATTCCGGACGGCACCGAGGAACCGCCGGGCCGAAGCAAGTGGGAGAATTTCCTGAACGCCATTAAGAGCCGCAAGCTCGAGGATTGCCCCTGCGACGGCAACATCGGGCACTACTCCGCAGCCCACTGCCACATCGGCAACGTCGCGTATCGCCTGAAACGCTCGCTCAACTTCGATCCAAAGACGGAGCGGTTCGTGGGCGACGATGAGGCCAACGCCATGCTCACGCGCGCGTACCGTGAACCCTTCGTGGTTCCCGAAATAGCGTAGCGCGACATAGATTCATCGGCGCGGCCCCATGCCTTTGACGGGCGTGGGGCCGCGCTTGTTTTTGGGCCGAGGCGGCGTGCTTGTGTTTTCCCGACGAATACGCGATGATCCTGGAGGGAAATCGCCAGCAACGGATCGTTTCTGGAAAGGAGACACACCATGAGCGTTACCCGGAGGCAGTTCCTCGGCACATCGGCAGCAGCCGTTATCGTCGCGGGAACCATGGCAAGGGGAAAGGTGTTCGGCGCCAACGACCGCGTCCGCGTCGGCGTCGTCGGCATTCACGGCCGCGGCGGCAGTCACATCCAAGGATTCTCAAGACTCCCCGGATCCGAAGTGGTTGCCTTGTGCGACTGCGACAAGAACGTTCTGGCAGGATGCGCCAAGGACCTCGAAGACCAGACCAAGCAGAAGCCGAAAACCTTCGTCGATATGCGCGACCTCTTCGCGGACAATGCCATCGACGCGGTCAGCTTCGCCACGCCGAACCACTGGCACGCGCTGGGGGCCGTTTGGGCATGCCAAGCCGGCAAGGACGTGTATGTCGAGAAACCACTGTCCCACGAGGTTTGGGAGGGCCGTCAGCTCGCCGCCGCCGCCAAGAAATGCAACCGCGTTGTGCAGCATGGCACACAGCGTCGCTCGGAACCGGACTGGGTGCGGGCCATGCAGCGCATGAAAGAGGGAGTCATCGGAGAGGTGTACATGGCCCGGGCACTGTGCTACAAGCGGCGCGACTCCATTGGCTTCCAGGAGACCTCCGAGCCCCCTGCCCATCTCGACTGGAATCTGTGGCAAGGTCCCGCCCAGGAACGGGCGTACTGCGCGAATTTCGTGCACTACAACTGGCACTGGTTCTGGGATTACGGCAACGGAGACCTGGGCAACCAGGGCGTACACCAGATGGACGTCGCCGTGTGGGGCCTCGGCAAGGGCTTTCCGACGCGCGTGGCCAGTATGGGCGGCCGCTACGGCTACGAAGATCAGGGCGAAACAGCCAACACCCAGGTCTGCAACTACCTCTACGATGACGGCAAGCTGCTCGTCTTCGAGGTTCGCGGACGCTACACGAACGACGAGAAGGGCGTCATGGTAGGCAACCTCTTCTACGGTTCCGACGGCTACATGGCCGAGGCCAAGTTCTACGACAAGGAAGGCAAGGAGATTCCGGACGAGAAGGGCGTCAATGCGGCCGAGTTGGGCGTGACCGGAGATCATTTCTTCAGTTT
The DNA here is from genome assembly GCA_036769985.1 of Candidatus Hydrogenedentota bacterium. Lineage (GTDB taxonomy): Bacteria > Hydrogenedentota > Hydrogenedentia > Hydrogenedentales > SLHB01 > DAIPKA01. The sequence continues at coordinate 103,893 of DAIPKA010000004.1, forward strand.
CATCCAGGCGGTCAACAGCCGCAAGGAAGAGGATATCCACGGCACCGCGCTCGAAGGCCACATCTCGGCGGGCCATTGCCATCTCGGCAACATCTCGTATCGCCTTGGGCGCGAGCTCCGTTTCGACGCCACCGCGGAGAGGTTCGTCGGCGAAGGCGCAGACGACGCCAACAAGATGCTGACGCGCGAGTACCGAGAACCGTTCGTAGTGCCGCAGTTGGCGTAACGTCAAGCGCCCGAACTGGCGATTGACACCCCATGGACGGAAGGAACGGAATAGGATCGCCATGTCGTCCATCGTGTCCATCGCTTGGATCACAGGCCTCGACGCTAAGGAACTCAAGGAGCGATATCGTGCCCAATGAAGAGCACTTCCGAAAGCTCGAGCGGATGTACCTGTCTGCACTGACCAACGCCTACTACGAACCGGCCATCCGTATTGAAGAAGGCCGCGCCCAAGTGCGGATACCCATTGCGCCCAAGCTGTTCCATGCCGCCGGGGCCACCCACGGAGCCGTCTACTGCAAGGCCATCGATGACGCGTGCTTCTTCGCGGCCAACTCCCTCGTCGAAGACGCCTTCGTGCTCACGACCCAGTTGAACGTCTACCTGACGCGGGCGGTAACAGGCGGCGAGATTGTTGCGCATGGAAAAGTCGTCTTCCAGTCCAAGCGTTTTCTTCTGGCCGAAGCCGTCGTCACCGATTCCGAGGATCGTGAGGTCGCGCGAGGCTCGGGCACGTTCGTGCCCGGCAAACAGCGTCTCACGCCCGAGATCGGATACGCGCTCGAGTAGGGCGCGCTATTCCGCCGCACCGACGACCGATAGGCCGCAGTCGTGGGCCTTGCACCGGTAGTCGACCCGCGGGGCATAAGGACTGTGCACGGTGATCAAACCCTGGATGTCGTGGATACCGAGCCGCCGGCCGTTATCCTCGGCCTTGAGCACCGGCCGGTCCTCTCCGTCGTAGAGGCCGCAGTCCACGAAATCGATACCGCCGTTCTTCTCGGTGATCTCGCGGCGGAGCAGACTCAGCAGGAACGGTGCGCCGGAGATCTTGCCGCGCCGGCGCCCACCGGCGTTCTTCCAGTGGCAGTTGACGAAGCGCACGCGAGCACCTTCCGCTGATTTGTCGTAAACGAATAGGCCGCCGCGCGTGCCTTCGCACACGCAGTTCCGGAACTCGATGGCGCCCTCGGGGCCGTCATCGCGAATGGCGCCCACAGCCAGGCCCACATCGCGCCCGCTCCGCACATAGCAGTCCTCAACGATGAGCGACACCGGGTCGCTCTCGCGCGCAAGGTTCTTCAGGTACACAAGCACGCCGGCACCGGCGTTGTTCTCCATGGCGCAGTTCCGCACAACACAGTTGACGATCTTCTCATTCGAGCTGTTCGGCTCGAAATCGATGCCCGCGCCCGGCGCCGTGCCATCGGTATTGGATAATACGCAGTTCTCGATCAGCAGATTCACCGCGCTGATCACGCTGATGCCCTGCCGGTGGTGATCATCGCACACGACATCGCGAATGAGAACGTCCTCGCAGTACGGCTGCTCGGTACGGGCCACACCCACGTAAATGCCGTCGCCACCACTGCTTTCGAGCCGAAGGCCCAGAATCTGCACGCGACTGCAGCTCGCCAGATCAATGGTCATCCGCCATTCGGCCTTTTCGTATGCCGCGCTCTGATAATCCTTCTTGCGCATGCGGAGCGTCGCACCGTATCCGCGCAAGAGGATGTCGTGAGCGCTCGCGGCCGACAGCATTGAATCCCCCTTCCCTTTGTACTCGCCTTCTTTGGCCAGGAGCACGACGCCCGGTTCGAACACGATTTCCTGGTTGCTGGCAAGCTTCAGCGGACGTACGATCCACGGACGACCCATGTACGGAACGACCAGTTTCCCAGCGCCCGAACGGATGGCGGCCTGCAGGCAGTCCGTGGCGTCCTCACCGTTGAATCCCCACCACGCCGCGTTGGCCTCCGGTCGGTCGCCCGCCGTTGCGGCCGCCACAGCCTCCCCATCCGGCCCAGTGCACGCCACGACGCCATCGCCCCCCGGCTGCCCGAAGAGTGCCGCCAGGACTACGCTCACACCGCCGAACACATGTGCCACCATGATCATGGCTTACGCTCCCGATTTCGAATCCGGACCTTCTTCGTCATCTTCCGCCTCCGCGATGATCCTCACGAAAACTTCCCGAGCCCGGCGTCGGTCGGCCTGCAGTACGCGCATCTCGTACTGGCCGCACACCGCCGTATCGCCCTCCTCCGGAATACGTCCAAGCGCCTTCGCCACGAGACCGCTCATGGTGTCCACACCCGCCAGCGCCGTCTCCGGAAGGACCAGCCAATCCTCTAGCTCGTGAAGCTGGACTTGACCGCTCACGCGGTATCCATCCTCCTCCTTGATGACCCCTATCTCCCGCGGACGATCATGTTCATCCTCAATCTCGCCCACGATTTCCTCGAGCACATCCTCCAGCGTCACGATTCCCAGCGTGGCACCGTACTCGTCCACGACCACGCCAATGTGAATTCGGCTCTCCTGGAACCGGCGCAAGAGCGCCTCGGCGGGCGTGCTCTCGGGAAAGAACAGGATCGGACGCTGGGTCTTGACTAGGTTAATGTGACCCGATCCGATCACGTGGAGCCCGCTACCCGGGAGAGTAGGCGTCGGTAGGCACCGTCCCTCCGCCAGGATCACACTCGCAATATCCAGTCGACCCGGCACCAAGTCGAGCTGCACCAAGAGATCCCGCACGTGAATGACTCCGGCGATGTGATCGATATCCCCGTCACACAAAGGAAGCCGCGTGTACGGACTGTGCCTCACTACATCCAGAATCTCATCAACGGGTTGGTCCACACGGAGAAAGGCCACCTCCGTGCGGGGCGTCATGATCTGACGAGCCTTGAGGTTATTGAATCGCGATGCGGCGAGGATCATCTTCTCCTGCCGCGAGTCAATCGATCGCCTCGTCTTCGCAATGGCGACCAGCGCGGTAATCTCTTCGAGATGCGATTCCTGTTCGGACGGCGACGTGTACTCGAACGGGCGGTTCACGAGATGGACGAAGCGCAGCACCGGTGAGAGCGCTCGCACAAGCCAATCCAAGGGCCGGGCCAGGGGCGCCGCCAGCAACCGGTTGTGTCGCACACCGATCATCTTGGGCAGGATCTCGGTGAATTGAAGCATCAAGTAGGTGAGAACCATCGAGAACGCCACAACCCAACGAGCGCCGAAGAGCGTCTCGAATTGCGCCCCGGCCACCGATGCGCCGATTGTATGGGCAGCGGTGTTCACGATCAGGATCGCCCCCACAGGCCTCTCGATGTTCTCTTTGAATCGCCGCCAGATCCGGCCCAACGCCGGACGTCGCGACTCGAGCAACAGCACCTGGCTCAAGGGAAGGCTCAACAGCATCGCCTCAAGCAGCGAACAGAATGCGGACACGCCAAGAGCCGTTCCGACGGAAATCAGGAGCAGTGTCATCCAGCATCTCCCTCTTCGATTCCCGATGGCACTATCTCATCGGTTCACTCGGACAATCGTTCAGAAATGAAGCGCCGCACGGCCCGGAACCGCTGGCGCAACCGAGACGGATTTCCCTTCACGGCAACGAAATCCATACGAACGGTCTTCCGCGTCGGCGATTTCCATGAATGCGCGTCGTACACGCCAAGCAATCCGAATCCCGCCTTGGCCAGCGCGCGCTCGATATCCTCGCGTTCGTAGATCCGCTCGCGCAACCGACAACTCGGCCCGGTATTCACTCGAATCGCGCTCGTGATAACCCGCGCATTCCGGTCGTAGTCGTTCTCCCAGCGAGTCGAGAAACGACCGTTATCCTCTTCCCACGACTCGCCGTCGTAATAGTCGAACACCATACGCTCGGTAACGACGTCGAAATAGAGAATCCCCTCGGGCACCAGCGCATCATGGAACTGCCGGATGGCCCGCTCGAAATCGTCGATGGTCAAGAGGAAGTTCATGCTGTCGAACAGGCACGTAATATACTGGAACGACTCCTTGAACGGCAGGGCGCGCAGATCGCCCGCCGCCGCGCTGCATCGGGTCGAACCTCGGCGGCCGGCCCGTAACATCGCGCAGGACAGATCGACGCCAAAGCTATTCCACTGGAGGCGACGCAACATCTTGAGGAGCGTGCCCGTGCCACAGGCCGCGTCGAGGTGGCGGAAGCCCTGCGGCAACATCGAAGCGACCCGCGAGGCCACCATGAACCACCGATCGTAGTCCACATGTCCCATGATCGGATCGTAATACCGCGCCAAATCCTCAAAAACATCCTCCGCCTTCAGGATGGCGGCCCCCGGCTCGGCACCATCACGTTCGCCGCGGCTAGTCAGTGGCGTTTCGGACTCAGCCCGAGTCGCGAAGGACCCACTCCTCGAACGTCTTGGAAATCGGATCAACGATCTTCTTCCTGGTCAGCAACCGGTCGACTTTCTGCCTCACCACGTAGCGCAATGCGCTGCGGAACCCTTGGCTGTCCATAACGTCCCGTGCGACGGCCGCCTCGGGAAAGGTCCGCAGCGGCTCAGAGAAATCCGCAACATACAGCGCCAGGCCGAGCGGGCCGAGGCCCGGCCGCCCCGTCGTGTGCCAGTATATCGCTTCATACACCGCCTCATCGTCGATTCCCAGTCGGTGTCGGCACTCCTCGGCGGCCACTTGTCCGTGCAGCAGGACAGGGACCTGGCGTTGAACGTCATTCACGGGAATCCCGAAAGCCTCGGCAGCCTGGATGAACTCCTCGTTGGTCATATCCTTGGCCAGATCGTGGAGCAGGCCCGTCATGGCCGCCCGGCCACGATCCACACCCACTTGTTCGGCAATGGCGTACATGTAGTCGGCCGTCGACAGACAGTGCCGCCGCGTGCTCTTGCGAAGACGTTGTACCAAGCATTCGATGAATTCGGCCGCCCTGGGCAAGGCGCGAACCGGGATGGAAACCTGGTAGAGGCCGTGACGCTTGATGTAGTTTCGCACGGCCGTCGGAACAAGACCCGTGACCGATTCCCCCGCCGCCACGCGTTGGCGCACTTCCGTCGATGAGAGCGAATCCGCCTCGAACGGCAACACCGAATACGCGCCTTCGAGGCGGGCCGGTACGCGGCCTGCGGCGCCGGGCCGCTGAACAACCAGCAAGTGCGCCTGCCCCAGTACCCCGTCGGGATCCTTCCAGTTCGGGATATCCAGCAGCGTGTCGAAGCCAACGATGAGCGCAAGATCGGCATCGGGATTGAGGCGGTGGAGCTCGGCCAACGTGTCGCGCGTGTAGGAGGGGCCTTCGCGCGCGATCTCGAGGCTGCACGGCTCCATCCGCGACTCCTCGGCTAGGGCGGCCTCGACCATGGCGTATCGCTCGTCGGCCGTGGCATAGGGGCCCTCATTCTTGTGCGGAGGCCGCCCGGCCACCACGAAGAGAACGCGATCAACGAGATGCATATCGAGGGCGGCTCGCGCCACAGCGCAATGCGTGTTGTGGAGAGGGTCGAACGTGCCCCCGAGTACGCCGATGCGTTCCCGTTTACTCACGGATCTGCCCTGTACCGCGAATCACGTACTTGAGCGTGGTCAATTCCTTCAGGGCCATCGGCCCACGACAATGCAGCTTGTTCGTGCTGATCCCAATCTCGGCGCCCAGGCCAAACTCGAAACCGTCCGTGAAACGCGTGGAGGCATTGACGTAAACCGACGCGCTATCCACCGCGTCCAAGAACCGCTCGGCGCTTCCATATCCTTCGGTGATAATCGCATCGGAATGGTGCGAACCGTACAGGTTGATGTGTTCGATGGCCGCTTCCAGCGAATCCACCACCTTGATCGAGAGGATCCGGTCGAGATACTCCGTGACCCAGTCTTCTTCTGTGGCTTCGTTGCAGGCCACTATAGCGCAGGTCCTCGGGCATCCTCGAACCTCGCAGCCCGCCGCATCGAGTGCCGCCACCAAATCCGGAAGAAACGCGGCCGCCACGGCTTCGTGAACCAGCAACGTCTCCATTGCGTTGCACACCCCCGGACGCTGAAGCTTCGCGTTCAGCGATACGGTCTTGGCCATCGCTAGGTCGGCGTCGGCGTGAACATACGTATGGCAGATACCGTCAAGGTGGGCCACGACCGGAATCCGTGACTCGTCGTAGATGCGCGCAATGAGCCCTTTGCCGCCGCGCGGCACAATCACGTCCACATAGCGATCCAGCTTGAGCAACTCGCCCACCGCCGCGCGATCCGTCGTCCGGAGGATCTGCACGGCATGATCGGGCACGCCCGCGGCCCGTGCGCCGTCGGCGATGATATCGGCAATCGCCAGGTTCGAGTGAATGGCTTCGGAACCGCCTCGCAGGATGCACGCGTTGCCGGACTTCAGGCAGAGGGCCGCCGCATCGGCCGTCACGTTCGGGCGGCTCTCGTAGATGATGCCGACCACGCCCAGCGGCTGTCGGATTTGGGCAATCCGCAGCCCGTTCGGGCGAACGGTCTGATGGAGGATGTCGCCCACCGGATCGGGCAACGCGACGACGGCCTCGACGCCGACCGCCATCCCCTCGATCCGCTTGTCTGTTAGCGTAAGACGATCCAGCATCGCGCCCGAGAGCCCCTTCTCGCGGCCGGCCTCGAGATCGCGCGCATTGGACTCGCCCAAGGCGCGCGCACCATCCCGAAGGGCCTGCGCCATACCCATAAGGGCGCGATCTTTGGTGCCGCACGAAAGCGAGCGCAAGGCATCGGCGGCAGCACGGGCCTGTCTTCCGATTTGAATCAGTTCTTCCTGCAACGACATGTCGTCCTCCCAGAAGCGTTGCCGCAGCCACACTCCGTTATCGTAATCATAGGATAACGAGATTATCGCGGTGAATCACCTCATCGAAATCGCGGCGTCCAAGAACCTGCTCCAATTCATCGCTCTTCCGGCCCTTGATCCTCTCGATGTCTACGCTCGCGTAGTTGACCAGTCCCGCAGCGACCTCGCGGCCGGTTCCGTCGACAACTTGGACCGCGTCGCCCACAGCGAAATTTCCTCGCACGGCCACAACACCGGCCGGGAGCAGACTCTTGCCGTTCTCCACGATCGCCCTCCGAGCGCCATCGTCCACCACCAGGACGCCTCGGGGTTTCCGGCCGTAGGCGATCCAGCGCTTTCGGTGCGGCAACACCGTCTCGGCCCGACCGAACCGCGTGCACGGACAGGTCCCCGCGAGCACATCGCGCACCACGCTCGGGCGATGGCCGTTCGCAATCACCATCGCAAGGCCGGCCGAGCATACGATCTTTGCGGCGGCCAGTTTCGTCTTCATGCCACCGGTCGACGTCTGCGTCCGCGTATCGCCCGCGAGCGCCTCGATCTCCGGCGTCACTGCTTGGACCTCCTCGACGAGCCGGGCCGTGGGGTTCGCGCTTGGGTCCTGATCGTACAGGCCATCAATGTCGCTCAACACGATGAGCAGATCGGCATCGATCTTCGCGGCGATCTTGGCCGCTAGCGTGTCGTTATCGCCGAAGCGCAACTCGTCGGTGGCCGTCGAGTCGTTCTCATTGACAATCGGCACGACGCAGCCGAGGTCGAACAAGGTCATGATCGTGTTCGTGACGTTGAGATACGTCTCGCGGTTGTCAAGATCGCCGGCCGACAGAAGAACCTGAGCGGCCTTGAGGCCCTGCCCGTACACGCGAAACAGCGTCTCGTAGTAGTGCATCAACGTCACCTGGCCAACGGCCGCTGTGGCTTGCTTGAGCGGCAATACCTTCGGTCGTTCCTTGATGCCAAGGACATTCATCCCGCAACCGATGGCGCCCGACGACACCATCAAGATGTTCATCTTCTTCTCGTGTTTGAGCCGGATCAGGTCAAGCACAATCGGTTCGAGCAACCGGCCGTCGAAGCCGTGCGCGCCGCTCAGCAGCGTGGTGCCGATCTTGACCACGAGGGTCTTCACATCAGTCATCGGGAGAGTACTCAAGGTCCATACTTCCTATAGTTATCGTATCACCTGCCTGGGCGCCCATGCGCTTGAGCGCCTTGAAGAGGCCCATGCGGCGCAAGGTGTCGTGCAAATGCCGAATCGCCTCGTCGTTCTCGAAATCCGTCATGCGGATCGCACGAACCACGGCTTGGCCTTCGACAAGAAAACCGCCCCCGCCGCGCGTGATCGTGTACGGCGCCTCGAAGGTGTACTCGCGTTCTGCTTCCGTGTCGACTCGCTCGGCCTCAGGTGAGGTGGCACGGGCCGTCTCGAGCAACCGCCACAGATGGTCGAGCAGAGGCGGAACGCCCTCCCCTGTAACAGCCGAAATCAGGAAAGGATCGCCCCCGAGGCGGGACGCCACCTCGTCGAATCGCCGCCGATTCTCCGTCACGTCCACCTTGTTCAGAACCACAACGGAAGGGCGTTTGCGAAAGACCTCGCTGTGTCGAAACAACTCGTGCTCGAGGGTATCGCGCGTGGCAACGGGATCTTCGTCGCCCAAATCAATCAGAAACACCAGCACCTTCGTGCGTTCGATGTGTCGCAGAAAATCGTGACCGAGTCCCTTGCCGTCCGCGGCGCCCTCGATGATGCCGGGGATGTCGGCCACGGTGATCGTCCGATCCACGTCGAGCACCACAACGCCGAGATTGGGCGAGAGCGTCGTAAACGGATAACTGTCGATCTTCGGCCGGGCCCCGCTAATACGCGACAGAAGCGTGGATTTCCCGGCATTGGGCAATCCGACCAGACCGACTTCGGCAATCAGTTTGAGTTCCAGAACGTAGTCCGCTTCGGCCCCCGGCTCGCCCAGTTCCGCGAAGTGTGGCGCCCGATGAGTGGATGAGGCGAACCGAGCGTTTCCCTTGCCCCCGCGGCCACCCCGAGCCGCGAGGAAACGGCTGCCGTCGTCGGAAAGATCCGAGAGAATCGCCCCGCTTTCGAGATCGCGAACAAGCGTACCGCATGGAACGTTCACGCGTTCCTCGGCCCCGGTGCGGCCGTGACAGTCGCTGCCTCGGCCGTGTTCGCCGCGTTCGGCGCGGATGTGAGGTCGGTAACGCAGCGGTTCGAGTGAGGCTAAACGTGAAGCGGCAACGAAGACCACGTCGCCGCCGTTTCCTCCATCTCCCCCGTTCGGGCCGCCACGAGGCACGTATTTTTCTCGACGAAAACTACAACACCCGTTCCCGCCGGCGCCCGCGACCACATGAACTCGCACTCGATCGGTAAACATAGTGTGTCACGGTGGCCATGGGAGCGCAGCCTATTCGGCCGGCGTCTCAACAATGTCCACGCACTTTCGCTCGTGGCTCAAGTTGCGGAAGGCCACCACGCCCTCTTTCAGGGCAAAGAGCGTATGATCGCGCCCCATGCCAACATTCACGCCCGGATGAAGCTTCGTGCCACGTTGCCGAACGATGATGTTACCCGGAACCACATGCTCGCCGCCGAACTTCTTCATGCCCAGGCGTTGCGATGCGCTGTCCCGTCCATTTCTCGAGCTTCCGCCCGCTTTCTTGTGCGCCATTAGAGATCTCCCAAACGCCGGCGCCCGGCCCCGCACTCCATGCGGTCATCCGGCCGGCCACGTTATGACTGGATGCTCACCACCTTCAGTTCCGTGAAGTCCTGCCGGTGACCATACGCTCGCGCATAGCCTTTCCGGCGCTTCTTCTTGAACACGCGGATCTTCTTCCGGCGTCCCTGCGCCGTCACTTCACACACTACCTTGGCCGTCGACAGCGCTTCGGGTAATGCGACGATTCCCTCGTCCGTAACCAGCAGGTTGACCTTGTCCAATTCGACACGGTCGCCCACAGGCGCCTCGATTCGCTCGACTCGCAGGAAATCACCCTCGAGCACTTTGACTTGTTTGCCGCCGGTTGTTACCACTGCATACATGTTTCTCTCTCCAGGAAGCGGCCGGTTGGTCCCCGCCGCCGGCTGTCACACTCTCGATACGAACGCCGCCGCCGCCGCACGCAGTTCCGCGCACGCCGAAAGCGATGCCAGATAGCTCGACTTCGCATTCCGAGGCGAAGGCAGATTCTCCGTTATCGTCTGGAGGCGCCCAAAAGCGCCCTCCGCTATCACCTCATGACTGTTGACCGTGGCGTTCGGATCCGCGATCACACGCACCCGCGTCTCGTGCGGACCGATGCCCACCAGACTCAACGTCGCCGCTACGTTCACGTTCTTCGGAAAAGCCTTGACGGCATCAAGCGCCGTGCCCTCAAAAACCACCATCGGCTCGCGGATGTGTTGGACATCGATGCCCTTCTCAGCCAAATACGGCGCGCCCGCCAGACCGGCGGGCGGCTTGCGCGTGGTCAGCGTCACCCGGTGCAAGCCCGCCTGCATCGCCGAACGAATGCCATCCAAACCACAGATCGCGCCCGACGGAAGCTGAACGTGCACGCCGCTCGCCGAAGCCTGCTCGAGCAACTCCGGCTGGGCTAACAGGCCGCCCACGCTCATGATCAGACACGCTTTGCGATGACGGATCGCCGCGTGAATCACATCGGCGACCGCCGCCGCCTCGGCGCACTCGATCACAAAGTCCGCCACCGCCGCGGTCTCGTCCAGCGTTTCGATTAACGCATTCAACTGAAATGTGCGCTGCAGCACTTTGGCTCGATTCTCGTCAATATCCGTCAGCGCCACAATCTCCGCCGGGATATCACCTTTCTGCAACGCGATGCACAAGTCGGCGCCGATATTGCCACAGCCGACAAGGCCCACTTTCATCTTGATTGGCGTTGAGGTATCACCCATAAGACAAAAGAGCGCACGACTCCCTCGCCGGAAGTCGAAGCGTTCGAACTCCCTTCCTTCTGGAAGCTGGAAAACGGAATAGTGGGCAAGAGCGTAGCACACGGGTGCGGCGTAAGTCAAACGCGCTACGGCGTGTAACCCGTGATCACCGAACCGACCGCCTCGGCAATAAGATGATGCCCGACATCGTTGGGATGCATGCCATCGAGCAAGAGCCTCCGCATGTCACCTCGACCAGTCCGCTCCGAAAACAGCCGGTACACATCGACCAGCGGAACGACCTCGGTAGCCGCCACTTGGCGTACTCGCTCGGCATATTCTGCAAGCAAGACGTTGAAACCGTTTGGATCCTCGGGATCATACGGCGGCTTGCCGTACATCGCCTCGAGCGGCGGCGTCCAGGCCAGTGGATTGGGCGTCATCAGAATCGACTTGACGGCCCGATCGCGCAACGTCGTCACGAAATACCGTAGATTTGCCTCAAACTCGTCGAGGGACACCCGAGGATCCACAGCGCCCAGCCGGACATCCACCGCCGAGTCGTTGATGCCGAACGCGATGGTCACAATGTCTGGATTCCGGCCCAACACATCCTGCTCGAACCTCGCCCGTGCATCAACGGTTGTGTTTCCCGGCCCACCCGCGTTGATCACTGCCATCGCCGGAAACGCCTCCTCGAGCAATCCGGCAAACACGTGCAGCGGCCCGCGCGACGCCGTCGTCGAGTCGCCGAAGGCCACAAGGCGCACCGTCGGCCGCGGTTCGGATTCCGGCGCCGGCGTGGCCAACTCGACGTCCGCCCATCGCACCAACGCCCATTCGCTCTCGCCAGAGACGTCCATGGCACTGCCGGAGTCGCCAAAGAGGATCCGGTCGATATTGTGGCCGTACGGCGCGCCCAAGGCCGTGCCGAGGATCGGCGCCGCGCCATCATCCACAAAGAGATAGGCCCTGGCGCGCGCACGATCCGTCAGGACGCGGTACGTGTGGAAAGCCGTCGCCTCCAGCGGAAACGAAGGCACATAGGCGTCGTTGAACGCCACGGCATCCTCCCGGAAGAACACCGAGCAACTGGTGTTCGGTTCCGGGCCGCCTATCCACAACTCAGCCGCCGAATGATTATCCGCTGCGTCGCCATCGCGCCGGACCACGCGCATCCGCGCCTCGACCAGTTTGTCGCGCGCGCCGTTCCACACGTCCGCCTGATTGTCGATGTAGTAACCGCCCATCGGAGCAAGCTTGAGCCTGCCGCGCTCGTCAAGCACGCCGCCAGAGCGATGCACCTGCCACGCCGGCTCGGCAGCATCCGGCAACATCGCGGCGTCGTAGCCCGGCCGCCACCGAGGTTCGTCCGGCAACACCACCTCGGCGAGCGCACCATGCCAAGATGCCGCCGCATCCTCGAGCAGCCACGCCAGGCTGAACCGGGCAAGGCGGACATCGCGGCCGCCCGGCACGTCTTGCTGCCAGACGGCAAGCAGCGTACCGTCCGCCGCCTGCTCGCACGACGGATAGGAGGCCTGGCCGCCGGTGTAGGGAAACGCAATGTCCTTCGGCGGCGACCACGTGCGGCCGCCGTCAAAGGACGCCGCCGCACAGAGCGGAAACCGCTGCCGCGCGTTGTCCCACACCGCCAGCAGACCTCGGCGTCCGGCCACGTCAAAGGCCGTCAACGCCGCCGGCGCGTTCGTTCCCTTGAGCGGACTCGGCCCCACGTCTCGCCACGATCGCCCCTCGTCGTCGCTACGTGCCTCGTAAAGGTGTGTGGCACCCGTCCGCATCAGCATATAGATCGAGCCATCCTCCAGCTCGACGATGGCCGGTTCGTCCGTGCCGCGGACGGCCCCGTCCGACACCTTCTCATACGGCGCGTTCGTATCGCCGCCGTTGGTCCACGTGTCCCCGTCGTCGATCGAGCGCATGACGCCCGCCCGCAAGTCCATCTCGCCTTCACTCGAAAGCGCCCGACCCTCCTCGCACAGCGCGTCCCATGAGTAACCCATCAGCAGCGTTCCGGACGCCAGGCGCAGGCCGTGATGCGTCTTGCCGCACGTGTAGCGCCGGCCCATGGGAATCTCGTAAGGCGTCGACCACGTCTCGCCGCCATCCTCGCTGCGCACGCACCACGTCGTCGATGTCCGAATGCCCTGCGAGAAATCCGCCGACGTGCACGTGACGAGCACCCGAGAACCCGACACCACGATGCTCGGATCCGCATCGATCACGCCATCGTGCGAGATGAGTGCCTTAGGCGGCGCCCAACTGCAACCCGCGTCCTTCGAGACCCCGGCGACGATGGCGTCCTCGCCTTTGGCATCGAGACGCGACCAGACGAGAAGGATGCGCCCGTCGGCCAACCGCGCCATACACGGCCAGCGGTTCTGGCTTCCGTCCTCGTGCGATGCCACCGTCCACTGGGCGAAAAACGCGTAGTCGTCGAGCGCCCCGCCCGCGAACACCGCGCCGGCCAAAGCCAGCATTGCCGAGAAAAGCCATTTCATCAAGCCGATCTCCCGTTATCCGACCGATCCGACCGATCCGACCGATCCGTCCGATAAGCCCAAGCCCACCGCGCCATCCACTTGAGCGCCCTCAACCCAAGATAGTATCGTGACGCCCACCAAGCGTCAACGACGGAGGAACCACCCATGAATTCCCAAACGATCTCGCGCAGGCGGTTCATGATGCGCTGTGGGGCGGGAACCCTCGCCATGACGGGTATGCGCGCCTTCGCGGACGCGGCCTCGCCGGCCGCCAAGCCCAACGTCGTGTTCATCCTCATTGACGACATGGGCTGGTCGGACCTTGCCTGCTACGGCAACGCCTTTCACGAAACGCCCCACATTGATCGCCTGGCCCAGCAAGGCATGCGATTCACCAACGCTTACGCCGCCTGTCCGGTGTGCTCGCCAACGCGCGCCAGCATCATCGCCGGCCAGTATCCCGCCCGCGTAGGCATCACCGACTTCATCCCGGGCCACTACCGGCCCTATGCTAAGCTCGACGTGCCCGTGAACCGCCAGCAGTTCCTGCCCCTCGAAGCGGTCACCATCGCCGAAGCCCTGAAGACCGTCGGCTACACCACCGCCTCCGTCGGCAAGTGGCATCTCGGCGGACGTGAGTACTTCCCGGATCGCCAAGGTTTCGACGATATGCTCGTCGCGGACGGCCGGCATTTCGACTTCAAGACGACGCCGCCCGGAGACTACGGTAATGACGCCTATCTCGCCGAGGTACTCACCGATCGCGCGCTCGAGTTCATCGAAACCCATCGCGAAGACCCCTTCTTCCTCTACCTCGCCCATTTCGCCGTACACATTCCCCTCGAAGCGCGTAAGGAACTGATCGCCAAGTACGAGCAGAAACCCAAACCGCCCACGGGCGTGAACAATCCCGTCTACGCCGCCATGGTCGAGCACGTCGACCAGAGCGTCGGCCGCGTCCTTGCTAAGCTCGACGAACTCGAACTAACCGACGGCACTCTCGTCGTGTTCTTCTCGGATAACGGCGGCTTACGCCAGCGATTCGATGGCGAAGGCCCCCTCGTGACCACCAACGCCCCGCTCCGAGCCGAGAAAGGCACGCTCTACGAAGGCGGCATTCGCGAACCCCTCATCATCCGCTGGCCAGGCGTCGTGCGCGCGCAAAGCACCTGCAACGTGCCCGTATCCAGCGTCGACTTCTACCCCACCCTCCTCGACGCCTGCGGCGCCAAGGCCGACCCCGCGCATATCCTCGACGGCGAGAGTATCACGCCGCTGCTGCGCGGTGATGGCGCGATGCGACGCGACGCCCTCTACTGGCACTATCCCGTGTATCACCACTCGACGCCGGCCGGCGCCATCCGACAAGGGTCGTGGAAACTCATCGAGTTCTTCGAGGACAACCACGTCGAGCTCTACAACCTCGACAACGACATCGGCGAAGAACACGACCTCGCCGCCGAGATGCCCGAACGCGCCCAAACCCTACGCGACCAACTCGCCGCCTGGCGCCAATCCGTCAACGCCGCCATGCCCAAACCCAATCCCAACTACGATCCCGCCCGCGCCGGCGAGTGGGGAAGACGGCCGTAGACGCAAATCTGCCGGCGATGCTTATGGGAAAGGACCCCGATGGCCTACGGAAAACCGTCTCACTTCTCGATCCTCATGTTGCCTGCACTCGTCTTCTGTGCTCCGTGTGTCGTGGCGGATGGCGGTGATATCGAGAAGAACCGGCCCCTTTCCCACACGAACGTTTTCGACATGAAGAGCGTGGACATCGGTCACGACGAGGACGCGTTGGTCAGGGAGATCGTCGCTCCCTTGGGCCCGATTGGCGTGTCCACGGACGCTCTGGGAGCCGTTGTGGTTCGTGATGTGAGGCCGGACGCCGCCCAAGGGCTTCAAAACATTGACGCCTATGACCATCTTGTCGAAACCCAGGCCTTTGACGAGATTTGGCCCACACCGCAGGGCGAGCAAACCGTCAGGGTCGAGGGCGAGATCTGGACCAAGGCCATCCAGACGGCGCTGGACGAGCACGGCGACGTCTTCGTCCCTCAGCGGGACACGCCTTATTACCTCGATGGCCCGCTGGTGTTGCGGTCAGGCGTCAGGCTTCATGTGGCCGACAATGCGGAACTACGGCTGAAACCTGGAGCGAACTGCTGTATGGTGCGGAACGAACACCTGATTTCAGGCCACAGCGGCCCGCTGCAACTCGCGCAGAATGCCGATGCGGATATCGCCGTGACCGGGGGCATTTGGACGACGCTCGCCACGAGCTGGCCGCAGCACAACGGCAACATTCAGGGATGGGCCGATACCACGCATTCCCTCTTGTCGCACGGCGTACTTCTCTTCAGCAACGTTGAACGCTTGCGCGTGCGCAACGTGACCATTCGACAGTGCAAACCGCACGCGATCCAGCTCAGCAACTGCCGGCATTTTCTGGTCGAGGATATCCGATTTGAGAACCACCGCCGTGACGGCGTTCATGTAAATGGTCCTGCTGCGTTTGGTGTGATCCGTCGTATCCGCAACACCGTGGGCGCTATGGGCGATGACATGATTGCCCTGAACGCCTGGGATTGGAAGAACACCAGCATGACCTTCGGCACGATCCACCACGTGCTCATCGAAGACGTCGATGGCGCTAGCGCGACCGCCTTCGAGACTGGACGGGACCGCCGGAGCGAAATCCGGATTCTCGCGGGCACGAAACGATTCGACGACGGCACGCGCTTGGCCTGCGACGTCGAGCACTGTGTGCTACGGAGCATCGGCGGGATCCGAACTCTCAAAATGTACGATCAGCCGAATCTCGAGTTGGGTCGAAACAACGATTTCGCGGATCCCATCGGCAACCTACGCGACCTGTATTTCAGCAACATCACCGTCCAACGGCCCACGGACGCACCCCTGTTTCAGATCGCGCTCAATGGCGACGGAATCACCATCCATGACGTATCCCTGGGCTTCGATCCCCTTCCGACGAATGAGACACCGTACGTGCTGGTGCAGGTCGGCCCGCTGTCGCAGACGTTCAAACACAATCCGAACGACCCCAACACATGGGTCGAGATCTTCTCGCCGGACAAGGACTGCGGCGTAAACAACCTGTGCGTGAAGAACATCCGGAGCGGCCAGGGCACACAGGCCGGTGGAAAGGACATCGATCCGCGAGCGTTGGTGCAAACGATCACTCAGAAACCGAATCCGGATTATCCCAACACCACCCCGCGTGGAGGAACAGGCCGCGGCTTCTTGAAATGGAGAGCACTCCGCTGACCGCAGATGCCGATCAGGAACGCACTTCCCGTACCTTGCCGGCGGACGCCCTGTCCGGAGACGCCGCCACGCTCAAGCCCAACGACTACCCCGCCTGTACCCACGAACGTGGCGGCAAAAACGGCGCAAGTACCGTGTCTTCTACACGCACTCTCCTCTTCCTAAGCCCTTGAATCGGCTTAGCGCGGCCACCGCGAAGCCGAGCAGGAGTAGATCGCCCAGTTGTCCTCCCATGGGCACCTGGGCTGCGACATTCTTCGCACCCGTCTCGTACGTCGCCGTGATGGACGTGTTGGATCCCGTCGTGACCGTTACCTGACGATTCGAGGGTGTCTGGTAGACCGTTGTGGAGCCAAAGCAGCCACGACCGACCTCGGCCGGAATGTCACTGAACGACACCGTATGGGTTCCCGTAGCGAGTTCCCCGACGGTATCGCCGCTATTGTGCCAGCTCCCGCCATCCACGCGCCACTGGGCACCGGCCGTGCGGGCGTACTCCGGCTCAATAGTCACAGTCAGCGACCCTACGGGCGGCGCCGTGACCGTTATGGTGACCGTCATGGGCGCGCTATCGGCGACACCGTCGTTCACAACATAGGTGAAGCTATCCTGCCCAACGAAGCCCTCGTCCGGCGTGTACACGAAGTTCGGGCCGTCGCCCGTTAGCGTTCCATGGGCCGACGGGACCACGATCCGGTAAGTCAATGTGTCGCCGTCCGGATCCGAACCGGACACCGTTATCGTGCCCGACTGATCACCTTCTACCGACACGTCTTGCGGATTCGCCGTGGGGGGCTGGTCGATAGCCACGACCAGCGTGTTGGACGCCGTGTTCGGCAGGTCGACAGGGTTCACACACACCCCCGCGGCCACGGAGACGGACACCGCCTCATCGCCTGCAGGCGTAACCGTCCACTGATACACGTTGCCCGTTCCCGAGAAACTGCTCAGGACCCCATTCGTCACTACAACATCCGCCGCATCGAATCCCGTCACGGGATCCGTAAATGTGGCCGTCACAACAAACGGATCCACCACACGCAGGCCCGGGGTCGTCAGCACGACGTCCGGCGCTGTCGTATCCAGCGTGATTTCCGCCGTGACAGGCACGGAGAAGTTGCCCAGCGTGTCCCGATACGCCACATGGACGGTCTTCACACCATCGCCTGTCGTGACGCTCCACACCCGCGAGTTCACAAAAAACTCCCAGGTGCTCCAGGCTGTCCCGTCGTTGCTGAATCGCATGTCAGCCACGCCCGAACCGGTCCCGTCATCCGCCGTCAAGGACAACGTCACGTCGCTCAAGCCCGTGTAGGCCGCCCCGCCATTGATGATGACCGTCCCTGTTGGTGCGGCGGTATCCAGCTTGATCCCATCCGAAATGGTCGTACTCACATTGCCTGCGCCATCGCGGAGTTGCAGGTAGACGATCTTATCGCCGTCGCCACTCGCCAATGACCAAGCCCGTGTGGCCGAAAGCGCTTCCCACGCGCTCCAGTCCACGCCATCGTTACTGAAACGCATCCACGCCGCGCCGGAACCGTCGCCATCATCACTGGTCAGCGTCAACGTCACGGCCGTGCTCGCCGTCCACTCCGCGCCAGTGTTTACCGTCACCGTCCCCGTAGGCGCGACCGTATCCAACAGAATTCCGGCGCTCATCACACCCGACTCGTTACCAAGCGCGTCGCGGAAACGCACGTAGACAATCTTCGGGCCATCGCCGGCCACCAACACGCGAGGCCTCGACGCCGCAAAGGACTCCCAGGCGCTCCACGCGGTGCCGTCGTTGCTGAATTGCATGTCAGCCACGCCCGAGCCCGCACCATCATCGGCCGTCAACGTGAGCGTGATATTCCGCGTGTTGGTCGACGCGGCCCCGCCATCAATCGCAATAGTGCCGGATGGCCCGGCTGTATCGAGCGTAATCGACGCGCTCGACGCAGTAAATGGGTTACCGGCTTTGTCCCGGAACTGGGCGCGAACCAGCTTAGCGCCGTCTCCGGCTGCAAGCGTCCAGGTCGTGCCCGCCGCGAGAGACTGCCAGGACGACCACGTCGTCCCGTCGTTGCTGAACCGCATCACGTCGACGCCCGAGGCTGGGTCCGGATCGCTCGCCGCCAGGTTCAACGTGACCTCGGCGCTGTTCGTAAAAGAGGCGCCGCCATTGATGGCCACGCTACCCGTGGGCGCCACAGTATCCAGGAAGATCCCGGCGGATACGCTCCCCGAAACGTTCCCCGCTACGTCGCTGAACTGAACGTACACGGTTTTCTCACCATCTCCAGCCGCAAGCGTCCAGCCCTTCGTGGCCGCGACCGTTTCCCAGGCGCTCCAATCGGCCCCGTCATTGCTGAACCGCATTCTAGCCACGCCCGAGCCGGTTCCATCCTCGTAGATCAACGACAAGGACACGGCAACATCCTTGGCATAGGGCGCGCCGCCGTTGATGGCTAGGGTTCCCGTCGGTGCGGTCGCATCCAGCTTGATCGTATCCGTGACATTCGTCGAGATGTTTCCTGCGAGGTCCATGAACTGGGCGTACACTGTCTTGTTCCCATCGCCCGAGGCCAGCGTCCACGATTTGCTCGCGCCCGCATCCTGCCATGCACTCCAGTTTGTACCGTTGTTGCTGAACCGCATGCTGAAGACGCCCGAGCCGTTCGCGCCATCCGAGTAAGTCAGTCCGAGCGACACCGCCGTACTCTTGGTCCAGGTTGCGCCATCGTTGATCACCACCGATCCGGTCGGCGGAATCGTGTCGACAAAGACCGTCGGACTGGTCGCGCCATTGGCCATATTGCCCGCGGCATCCGTTGCCGTACCGGCCACCACCTGAACCCGCAGCATGCCATTGCCCCAGCAATCCGTCAGCGTGATCGTGCGGGCGGCATTGCCTTCACCGCCCAGGACAACGGTCGCGCCGACCTCGCCCGACGGCTCGGCCAGCAGCGTGACATCGGCCGGCTCAAGTAGGATGTCCGTTGCGCCTACGTATACGAGCGTGTAGTCCACCGGCCCCGAGGAGGTGGCCGCGGGCGCCGGATCTGAGATAGTCAGCGTCGGCGCCGTGTTGTCCACGATGAAGGAACCGCTCGGGCCGATGGCCGGCGCGGTCTTACTCTCCGGATAGGTCGCTGTGCCTGCCGCAATCGTGATGCTAAGTGTACCATCGCCCGTGAGGCTGCCAATCACAATCCGCTTCACGAGCGGATCCGCCGTAGTCTCGATGCTGACCATACCTGTCGCTCTTCCGGTCTTGTTCAGCGTCACATCACCAGCAGTCAGGTTCACGCTGATCGCGCCCGGATAGGTCACCGTGTAGTACACGGGTCCACTTGTGGTAATCGTTTGGGATGGCGCGCTCAGGCCGACCATGGCATCGCCGAGAACCAGTGTGTAGTCGCCCTGGGCCGATAGGTTGCCGTAGGTATCCTTCGAGCGGATGTGGAAGTAGTAAATGCCGTTCGGCTTGTTGAACTCGGTCCACACGTAGTCGCTCGTGCTATCGCTTGAGCCAGCCGTTACCACCGTCGAGGGATTCTGATCGAAGGCGAGATGGAATCGCGGCGTGCCCGTGCCAAAGCCGTCGGGATCCGTCCAGGTGAACTGCACATTGTTCCGACTCGACGTCGGAACGATGCTGACGTCCGGAGGACGCGCTTCGCGGATGCGCACCGCGAAGTGGCTCTGTTCCGTCAGGTGGCCGCAATCATCCGTCGCGCGAAGATGCAGGAAATAGCGTCCCAACCCGAGGTTCGTGCGACTCAAGCCTTCCGCCGCCATGCTCGAGCTCGCCGCCGTCGCCACACTGTAGGGACTCCGGTCCCAGAGGTAGTAATACGGACTGTCCGAGCCCGCGGCGGGAGTCCAGGTCAGCTCGACATCGCGCGCCGCGTACGCCGTATGCGGATCCACGTGCGTCGCCGAGGCGATGGCTGGCCCGGCTGTCATGCCGATGGTTACCTTGCACGTGCCCACGGGCGACTTGAACCCCCATTTGTCCTCGCTCTGGACGACAAACCAGCGGACCCCCGCGTCAACGCATTGGAAAGAAACACTCGTATCCGCCGTCTGCGTCGTCGGCGTCGCCTGCTCGTCCTCGCCCCACGCGTACCAGTACTTCACCACGTCCGGCACGCCGCCGTCATCCCATTCGAAAGCGACCTCAACACCCGGCGCCGGAACATCCGGATCCGGATGGGTGGACGAACTCACGTTAGGCGCCACATCTGTTACAACGAATCTGTAATGCGCGGGCTCGCTGAGCATCCCCTGAGCGTCTACCGCCGCGACATGAAACCAGTGCGTCCCCGGAGGACACTCCGAGCCGCGAATCGTGATCTCCGCGCTATCCGAGAACGAATCACCCGTGTCCGGTACGGTGTTCGCGTTCTCATCGTGAACGTAGTAATACGAGAAGACAGGATCGTCGGAACTTCCAACGCCTTGTAGCCATACATCGTTGCAGTACTCGCCGCTATAGCCCCCCAGAATCCATAGCGCCCCGCGGAACGCCACCGCCTGATGATCGTCCCGACCGGACCAGGCTGCGCTGCTGGTCTCACACGTCCACGCCTTCCCGTCCGGACTGCTCCACACGTCGTTGAGCCGTTCGTCGTATTCACATCCCCCCAGGACCCACAGCTTGTCCTGGAGAACCACAGCCTGATGCCCCGAGCGTGCCGACCAAGCTGCTCTACTCGTCTCACACGTCCACGCCTTCCCGTCCGGACTGCTCCACACGTCGTGAACCCGACTTCCCGTGTATCCCCCCAGGACCCACAGCCTGTTCTGGAAAACGACCGCCTGATGACCCTCGCGTCCCGCCCACCACACGTCGCCGGTCTCGCACGTCCATGTTTCCCCATCCGGACTGCTCCAAACATCCTTGAGCCGGCTGCTCCCTGTGTACCCCCCCAAAACCCACAACTTGCCCAGGAACACCACCGCCTGATGCCCCGAGCGTGCCGACCAGCCTGCACTGTTGGTCTTGCACGTCCAGGTCTGCCCATTCGCGCTGTGCCAGACGTCCTTGCAGTAGCGATGCGCCCCATCGAAGTAGTGGCCTCCCAAAAGATAGAGTTCATCCTGGAATACAACGACTTGGTGTCCATCGCGTGCCGACCACCCCGCGTTGCCGGTCTCACACATCCAGGTCCTCCCATCCGAGCTGCTCCATACGTCGTTGCGGCTGCTTCTGTCATATCCACCCAAGAGATACAGCTCGTCCTGGAATACAACGACTTGGTGTCCATCGCGTGCCGACCACCCCGCGCTGCCTTCCTGCGCCCAGAATCTCCCATCTGAACTTACCCATACATCATCTATATAGCTCCCGTCATATCCACCAAGAACACATAACTGCTCATTGAAAACAAGCGTCTCGTTGTAACAACGCTCAGACCATCCAGCATCAGGCTCCTGCATCCAGGTCTTCCCATCCGAACTGCTCCATACGTCGTTGCAGTAATGGGTCACGCCATCGTAATAGCGTCCGCCCAACACCCACAGCTTATCCTGGAAAACGACCGCCTGATGACCCTCGCGTTCCGACCAACTCGCATCTGGTTCTTGCTCCCAGGTCTTCCCATCCGAACTGCTCCATACGTCGTTGCAGTAATGGGTCACGCCATCGTAATAGCGTCCGCCCAAAACCCATAGCTTGCCCTGGAAGACTAACGCCTGATGGTTAAGGCGTCCGGGCCAACTGGCGCTACTCGTCTCACACGTCCAGGTCTTGCCATCCGCGCTACTCCACACGTCGCTGAGGCAACTGCCCCCCGTGTACCCCCCGAGGACCCACAGCTTGTTCTGGAAAACCACCGCCTGGTGCTGATAACGCCCCGGCCATGCGGCATTGGGTTCCCGCGCCCAGGTCTTCCCATCCAGGCTACTCCACACAATGTTGTAGGCTCCCCCCATTCCATGTCCACCCAAAATCCAGAGCCTACCCGCAAATGACACTGCCTGGCAGCCATCGAATCCCCATTCGGTTCCCCATTCCGGAGTACTGGTTTCCAGAGTCCAGGTATCACCGTTTGGACTACTCCACACACGCCCTGTTGAACCCCTTTCTAATACCCACAGCTTCTCCTGGAATACCACCGCCTGATGGCCGGACCACAGACGCGACCTGGCGCCATGGACCTCTCCCCACTCACCACCGAACGGACGCAAAGACTCAATAGTAGCCGTGAAGGTTTTGCTGAGTGACGGGATCTCGGAGTCGGGATGAGATTCGCTGGTCACCTTGAATCCGTCGACATACACATTGACCCCGAGATTGCCCTGGGATCCCGCGATGATCTGGTGATCCTGGCCCACGGCCGCGATGTGGAAGTACCAGGTGCCCGACACGCTCGCCGTGAAGCTAACCTCTTTCGGGTCCGCAGCCGCGCGAAAGGTTCCGCCATAGTCGACCACGGTGTTTTCATTTTGGTCCATTGCCCACAGATAGCCGTAGAGATCCGCCCCGGCCATATAGTTGGGATACTCGACGGTGATATCCGGGCTGAAATACCATTGGTTACCGTCGGGATGGGTGGGCGAGTACAGTGTCAGGCGACCCTGGAACCAGTCTGGGACGTGGTCGGCGTCGGCGTCCCGGAACCCGTCGGGCGTGCCGTCGAAATCGAGGTCCTGGTAGGCATCGGGCGTGCCGTTGCCATCGGTATCCTCGAAGGCATCGGGAACACCATTGCCGTCGAAATCCTGGGCGACATCAGGCACGCCATCCTGGTCGAAATCGAAGAGGTCATCGGGCGTGCCATCGCCATTGGCATCGAGCCATTCGAGGCGCGCGTCCACCGTGAAGAGATTGGATTCCGGAATACCGGATCCTCCGGAAGCCGGCGTGGTCTCGACCCACACCGCCATCTCCGCCACCTGCTGCTCCGGCAGGTCTTCATAGACATTCCACACAGCGATGAGGTCTGTGCCCGGCTCGACGCTGTCCCCAACCGCCCCATAAACCGCTGCGGGCGTTACATCGTAGGTAAGGCCACCGTCGGTACTGGCCGATAGGGCTACCGGCACGGGGCCTGAAGGCGTCACTGCGAGATCATAGGCCACCCATACGAAGCTGCCATATTGCTGGGCATAGACATTCGACACCACCACCGAGACGGTTTTGGCATCGCCCAATACAAGCGCATTGGCGTCATCCACGGCCACTGCCGGCGCGGCATCGAGTGCCGCAGACGCCCCTCCTATCGCTGCTTGGGATTCCGCCTCGGCCGAGACGGTCTCCACCGCGATTCCCCCGGCCCCCATTCCGAGCCAGAGAACCAACCCGACACCCAACATCGCTACCGCCATCTGGAATACAAATCGACGTCGCATTGCAGATCACTTTCACTGTACTCGGCACTCCCGGAGACACCCCATCGCTCACGAATTCACCCGCTCACACCACGTCACCCCATGGCCCGCTTTCGCTAACTGGAAGTGAAACCATACTAAACCTTCCCTACCAAACCGTCAACCCGAACGCAGTGGCCGACAAAGGCCCGACACCCCAAGGCTACCCCGCTTCTATTGGACGCAATTGCGATCCCACCCGTTCAGGCGAATGGAGCTGGCCGCCATAGCGCGTGTCTGTCAGCGCTCTCTGACCAGGCACCCGACGCGGTGGGGCGCGATAGTGGTTGAGATGGTGTCGGCGCCGTCATTTACATCGACCCGCGGCACGGCACCGTTCCAAGCATCGTGCCAGCGCCAGCCGGATCGCGAAGGCACGCGCAGGACAGGGCCGTCGTAGGTCCGGTGTCGCGTGTTGTACAGCGTCCAGACTTCTTTGCCGTCGACGGCGAAGTGGTTGGCGAGGATGCCGCCAGCGGCCGTGGCCACGAGCGGCTCGACGTCGCCCGAGGTAAACGCGTCGCGATGCTCGCGGAGCACGGCGTGGCACCGGCGGATGGCCGCGCGCGTATCGGCGCTGAACCATTTCGACGCCTCGCCCTCGATCCAGATCCCCTCGCCATTGAAAAACGTCCAGTACACGCCCGTCGCCCACGAGCCTGTCGGCCCATCGCAGATCAGGATCTCGAACGTTTTGAAGTCCGGCACGGCGAAACGGAACAGGTTGATGGGGACCTCGGCACGCCGCGCGTGGAGCTGGTTCATCTCGTAGGTGAACGCGCCGTCCTGATACTGCGTGGTGACATCGCACGGCGATTCCTCGGTGTAGATCGCCACGCCGGGCTTGACGCCCTCGATGGCGGCCCGAATGGCACGCGTCGTCGCCTGCTCGGTCGCCACCGGATCGCTCGGCGCGGGATGGCCGTGCGCGTCGCTGTAGCAGTCTTTGTCCGTGCCGGTGAATCCGTACTGGTCGATGTACATGCCGTCGACGTCCAGCTCGCCCACCTTGGCGGCATAGGTCGCCGCCTGCACATCACGCCACGCCTCGACGCCGGCGCACGCGTAGATCTCCTGGCTGTTCGGCCATCGCGCACCGCTGCCGTCCGCCCGCCGGAGTTGCCACGCCTCGCCGTGGGCCTGGCCAAGCAGGCCGGCCTCGTTCAGCAGGTAGCCTTCGATGTAGAGACCGACCGGCACGCCCTGCTCGCGAATTGCGGCAATCGCGTCGTGCAGATTCTGCTGTCCGCCCTTGATGAAATCATACGGACTGTAATCGCCGATTCGCCCATAGATTCGGCCATGCGCCCCGCAGTTGCCCCAGTCGAAGAGATGGAGATAGTCGATTCCGCCAAACTCGGCACGGCATTCCTCGACGGCGCGTCCCAGATCGATGACGCCGGTCTCGCCGTCGTACAGCGGATCGAGCCAATGGAGGAATCGCTGGCGGAAGTTGAACGCCTCGCGGAACCACGGCTTGCGCGGCACCATCGGCCGATACCACGTGGCGAGCCACTGCCGGTAATCGTCGAGCGCACCGTGCCAGTCGCCGTCGGTAATCGCGACGATTGTGTCGGCGAGCGGCCGCTCTTCGCCGGGCGCGAGAGACCGCTCCGGATACCGGACGGCCAGCGTTAACCCAGCCTCATCCTTTCTCAACGCGTAGTAGCGCTGAATACACGCCGCGTCTTCCGTGCGCAAGTACAGACCTTGGCCGGCCGCCGCGTCCGCCGTGGCCATGAACTGCGCGCCGAACAGGCCGCCATAACGCGCCTCGACGTTGATTGCATCCGCGCCAACATAGGCCGCGCGGCTCGGAAACACGTACCCGTCGTCAGCGGCATCATCGCCAAGCACATACGGACCTACCTTCGGAAAGGTGACGCCGACACGCTGCG
Source organism: Candidatus Hydrogenedentota bacterium (assembly GCA_036769985.1). Lineage (GTDB taxonomy): Bacteria > Hydrogenedentota > Hydrogenedentia > Hydrogenedentales > SLHB01 > DAIPKA01. The sequence continues at coordinate 129,696 of DAIPKA010000004.1, forward strand.
GCGTGTCACCAGCGTTGACGAGACGCCCGCGGAAACGCAGTGCGCCGGCTTCGGTGAAGTCCATGGCCACGCGCAGTTGCACGCCGGGACACAACGGCAGCGCAAAGGTCATTTCGAGTGCGCCATCGCCGCGCTTTTCAACCATCGCCGCTCCGCCCGCAGCCTCCTTTTCGCCGCCCTGCCACTCGAAGAGCGGCCAGTGCGCGTCGGACGCGGTAAGACTATGCCCGGCCACCTTGTCATAGAACTCGACGATACCTTGGCGCGGATCGCTCGCGATGCCGACCCGCAGGAGTCCGTTCTCAACCATGATACGTCCGTCAGGGTGTTCGACGATCCGACCGACGCCCGGTTCGGGCGCCCCTGTCCAACGCTTGGCCACAATCGGCGGCGCGGCCTCGTCGAGCTCGGTGAACAACGCCTCGCCCTCCGTGCGACATGTCACTCCGGCAACCGCGAAGGCGCCCTGCTCAGTTCGGTCGAGGATCGTCACGGACTCGAGAACCCCGTCGGCGTGCGCACAAAGCACTTGTGCGCCGTTGGTCATTTCGAACCGGCCCGTCGATACATTGCCGGGAAAACACTCCTCGACACGGCCATCTGTGTAGTCCAGGCGCAAGAGGAACCGATCCACCTCGTCGATTCGGCGAAACGGCCCACCGCCGTACACCTCCTCGTCCTGGCCATGCAAGACCGCCAGCATCAGCACGAACACCTGCGTGGCCGGGCGGTCTATGGGAATCGTCAGATCGCCAACCGCCCCAACGCCCGTGGCCGCCAGCGACGGGGTGCCGCCCACCAGTCGAAACGGAACGGACTCCGCCGTGATCGTGTCGGCCTCGGGCCAATCCTTGAGCCGCAGCGCCTCGAGCACGGGATCGAGACTCTGGTTGACGACACCACCGAGGTCGACGCACGCGAAACCAGACTCGTCGAATCCGAGGCCCAAGGCCACCTCGTCGGCCAGACTGCTGTCCGGTCTCCTGGCTAGGAGCCGCATCTCGCCCACGCTCAGCTCGCCGTACCTGCCGGCCGCCTGAACCTGAACCGCCACGCCGCTGGCCTGCGGAATGCGTGCACCGGCCTGCTGAATCGACACCGAAATCGTGTGCCATCGCCCGTCGGCCTCAAGGTCCACGCCGCGCACGATCTCCTCGTAGGCCGAGCCGTCCGCTGTCTCGCCAAGGAAACTCAGCGCGTAGTCGTGGTAACGCGCGAGATTGTGCGCGCGGTAACGAAGGGCGAGAATCGCATGGCCCTCGAGCGTGACCGGATCTGCGAACGAGTGCGACCATTTCATGCCGCGTGCGCCGCCGGTCACACGGAATGTCCACGCTGCGGCCGCCTCGTCGCGATGAACAGACACCCCATCGGCCGGGTTTCCAAGCCACGACGGCTGCGCGCGCCACGTTGCCTCGGACAGATCGACCGCCGCATCCGGCGCCTCGACCGCCGGACCCTCGGCCCGCAGCAGCTCGGCGTGCTCTGGAACGGATTCTGCAAACCCCATCTCATCGATCCAGAGCCGCGCTGCCCCACTTTGGCCTGCCTGCACCTGAAGGGCCACCTCGTCGACGAAGTCGCCCGCCGTCACGCCACGCACGTCGACCGCCACGGTACGCCACTGGCCGTCGGCCACGGCATCGCACAATCGGATCGCATGGCATTCCTTGCCGGCCTCGTTCGTATCCAAGTAGACCAGGTAATCGGCACTGTCGGTCCGCAATCCTTCGGCGCGGTATCGGAAAATGAGGTACGGCGCCTCAGCCAAGGCTACCGGCACGATGGTCCTCAGCCACTTCATGCCACGCCCCGGCGTGGCCACAACGAAACAGGCCACCGTGCCGTCACTCGTGACGCCGGCCGACGGATCGGCGTCGGCCAGCCAATCCGCGCGAGCATCCCAGTCTCCCACTTCCGCAAAGTCGTCCATCCAGTACGAGAGGTCCGCACGCGTAATCACGTCGGCGCAGACGGCCGCGCATGTCAGGCCGACAAAGGCTATCGCCAGATAACGAAACATCGTCCCGTCTCCTTACGTTGTCTCCAGGAGAGTCTACCGCTTTGGCGCCCTTCCGTCCATGGACGCTTGACTGTCGCTCGCGCGCCTGAGATACTTCGCGCACCAATTGGTCAATAGCTTCCCGAGGATTCCGCACTGTGTTTCCCCTATTCGATCGATATCCGGGACTCAAGGCCGGCCTACCATGGACGCCCCTCGGCTCGTATCCGACGCCCGTCCAGGAAATGACCGGCATTCGCGCCGCGCTCGGCGGTGCCCTCGGCCAAGGGCGCCTCTTCGTGAAGCGCGACGACCTCAGCGGCACACCCTACGGCGGCAACAAGGTGCGTAATCTCGAGTTCCTCCTCGGCAAGGCCCTGCATCGCGGGAAGCGCACACTCGTGGCCTTCGGTACGGCGGGCTCGAACCAAGTGGTAGCCACGGCCATCTACGGCCGCCAACTCGGCCTCGACACCATCGGGATGGTGTTACCACAGGCGAACGCCCGCCTCGTGCAGCGCAATCTGCTCACGGACTGCGTCAAGAACGCCGACCTTCACTACCACGGCGGCCCCATCCGCGTCGCCGCGGACACGATCCGACAACTCATCGCCTATCGCCTCCGAACCGGGCAATTCCCAGAACTCACACCGCCCGGCGGCACCTCGCCCACCGGCATCGCCGGTTTCGTCAACGCCGCCTTCGAGCTCAAAACGCAGATCGATGCCGGAGAGATTCCTGAGCCCGACTGGATCTACGCACCCATGGGCACCATCGGAACCGTGATCGGCCTACTCCTCGGCGTCAAAGCCGCCGGATTACGGACCAAGGTCATGGCCGTCCGCATCGTGCCGAAGAACGTCTGTCCCATGCGAAAGGCACGCCGCATGTTCCGCCAAACCAGCGCACTCTTGCACAGCCACGATAGCAACTTCCCGCTGCTCACCTTTCCCGAAGCCGATTTCCGCGTGCGCCACGACTTCTTCGGCGAGGAATACGCCTTGTACACCGAGGAAAGCGTCGCAGCCGTCCGCCGCGTCAAGGAACTCGAGGGGCTCCGGTTGGAAGGCACCTACACCGGCAAGGCCTTCGCCGCCCTATGGCACGATGCGCAATCCGGCCACCTCAAGAACCAGAACGTCCTCTTCTGGATCACCTGCAACTCGCACGACATGGAAGCGGCCATTCAGGGCGTCGATTACCACAACCTCCCCAAGCCGCTGCACCAGTTCTTCGAAGAAGACGTTCAGCCCCTTGACCGCTGACGCGGGCTTTCCTCGTCACCGCCCAATGCCAACGGTACCACGACAAACGAGGACTCATCCCGCCCGAACCTTCGAAGACCGCTGGCTGTACCCGATTCCCGCGGCCAGTGCGGCAATCCCAACGGGACGCCCCGGCACGACTCCCTCGCCCCGTTGCGCAGAACCAATTTGCGCCAACCTTGAGGCGTAGTTGGCGCACGATGATCGTGCGCCGATCCGGAGGCGTGCGCTCACGCGCCACCCGCGAGCCGAGTCTTCATGCCCTACTTTCTCTTTGGGAAAAGAGAAAGTAGGCAAAGAGAAACCAATTTCAGCACGGGCATGCCCATCGGCGCGAGATCGACTGCGCAACACATCGGTTCTTCTTTGGTTCTCTCTTCTTTCCCAAGAAGAAAGAACAGCACCTCCGACGTCTCAGGCTCTCATGCATCACGTCCATGCCGGCTTGTCCCTGCGCGTCTCCCCCATCAAACCCGTTGAGGTCCCGTTCCGCGGGAACGCGTTTCCTTGAGGGCCACGGGCCTACCGCATCGACAAGACGCGATCGAGCAGGGTCATGCCATGATTGAAGAAGACGCCCTCGACGAATTCCCGGCCCAGGCCGAGGCGCTCGACCGCCTTCTTGATTGCGCGCAGTTCCTCGTAAAGAAAGCTCGTGAACACGATCTGCTTGTGATCATCGGAAATGCTGAGCGCCCACGGCACGGGCGTTACGTACGTGTACTGGTCGTTGATCTCGACGGACTTGCCCGGCGCCAAGGCGATCGGTGTATCGGTAGCGTAGAGGATCTTCTCGGACGCAACCTTCGCGAAGAGATACTCGAGCACTTCCCAATGGTTGAGCATGGCGAGGTCGAAGTAGCAGTTGGGCAAGTCTCTCAGCACATCGAGATGGCCGACGACGTTCTTGAGGAAGTAGGCGCGGCCGACGTGCGCCAGGACAACCGGCGTGTTCGAGTAGCGCTCGCATAGCCGGACGATCTGGCGCTGGTTCACCGGATCGGCCAAGCGGCCTCTCCTCGGAATATGCAGCATCACGATCAGGCCCAACTCGTCCACGATTCCCATGGCCCAGTCTGGCAGCATCTCGGCGATCTCGACCTCATTCGGATCGGCCTTCCGCACGTAGTTGAGATACGGTTTAATGCCCAGAAAACGGCCTTCGACCAAGTCGCGACGAAACGATTCAGGCTTATCGTTGAGCGGATCGAAGAGCCGGAACGGAAAGAATCGCCGGCGGTCGCAACACTCGGCGAGATAGGCGTCGTTTCGCGGCTTGTCGTAGCCGACGTGCGGTGTGCCGAAACACACGGCGTAGGTCTCGCGCCCAGGATAGGATTCGGCGAGATCCTGCGCGAGATCATCGATATCGTACTTCGTCAGCGGATGGCCGGCGCACGAGTACGTCTCGCCGCTCGGAAGTACGCCCTCATTCCACACGTGCACGTGGAAATCGAGGATCTGGCGCGGCAGGAAATCGCCCAATTCCTCCTCGAAAATCCGTCGATCACGCTCGTGCTGCGTCGTTTCTCGCCACATGACGCTCTCCTCTGCTCTCTATCGGACCGATCGGTCGGATCCGTCCGATCCGCCCTATTCCGGGATCTCGGTGCAGTCAAGCCCCGCATAGGCGGCGAAGGCCCTCACGCCCTCGAGGCCATCGCCCATCACGAGGGCGCTGTGATGCGTGCCGCCGTGCATCGAGTAGGCTTCGAGGAATCGGTCGAGCGGACACGTCGGCCGAATCCACGCGCGCACGACATTGCGCATGGTCGGATTGTCGGTATCCTCGAGCACGTCGACCCGGGACGCGATCAGGCCGAAGGTATTGCCCGGACCGGGCGCGAGGTTGACGAATACCGCCGGCCCCGGCGTTGGCGCGCACGCGAGCACAGCGGGATTGTGCGCAGGCGTGTATGGGAAGTCCTTTTCGCGCACGCACGGCCGCGCCGCAGCAACTTCCGGATTGACCTCGCCCATATGCGACAGGAATATCGCGCCGCCCTTCCAGTCCGGGCAGAAGATCTCCGTAAACGTGGTCCGACCGAAGGCCCGGTTCAGCGCGCCGACCAGCGAGGCCGTCAGCACATCGCCTTCGCCGGCATAGCCGAGTCCTCGTGCCATCGCCTTCGAGGCCTCGAGGAACGGCACGGCGTTCACCGGACCGTCCGCCGAATCAAAGGCGAGGAAGTTCATACTGAAAGCGTCATAGCCGCCTTCGTCAAGCAGGCGCCTCAGACCAAGGCCGACGCGCACCGACCGGGCATGTACCGTGTCCGAAACATCGACGTCGAATCGTTCGCGATCCGCCCGGCACTCCTCCGTTACCTCGGCATCAGTGACCTTGGCCACATGCCCGGCGAGGGCATCCGTCGACACCTGATCGACCCGGATGCCCAGCACGTCGCGCAAGACCGTCTCTTCCACGGCGAAATCGCCCATACCAGAGAAGGAGTTGCCGATGCGCAGGGCCCGTGTTGAGCGGAGCGCACGTGCGCCCGAAGCCCCACGCACCTCGCTGGTCGCGCGATCAAACAAACGGGGATCGTCGACATGGCCGGCGACAATGCGGTACGCCTTGCCGCGCCGGCGCAGCATCGAGGCCAGATCCTGCACGCCGTGAATGCCGTGATTGAACATGATCCGTTTCGGATCGACGGACTGTCCAAAATCGAGGTCCATCGTGGTATCGAGCATAAGAATGGGCCGCCCGCACTCGGCCAGCGCGTCCACCGACTCGAGCGAGGGCGAATAGGCCAGGTGCACGCTGACGATCAGATCCACGTCCGCTTCACCGAACGCGGCGACAGCCTGCCGGAACTCGGCCTCGACGCGACACACGTTTGCCGCCACGACCTCGACGCCTTGGCCTTCGAACCCTTTCACGATGCGCGCGATGAACGGAGTAAAAGCGGCCCGCGTCTCCGGCACCGCCTCGTCGTACAATTTCAGGTAGAGCGGCAAGAGCCCAATTCTCGGTTTCCCAACCATTCGCAACCTCCAGAATCACATGTCAACTTCGAACGCCTTGCCCCACGCTACGTCGCCATACAGACGGTCAAACACTTCGAGATAGTCCGTATAGACGCGCAAGGCCTCCTCGCGCACCGCCTTTCGCGGAGCAGCCATCCGCTCGACGCCACCGCGTGCCGCCCGGGGACTCAAGGTGAACAACGCGCCGCGCGCCGCGGCCCACTCGTCATCCACCTGCCGATACACCGGCAATGGCGCGAACAGCGCAGCAAACAGACTGCGGAAATGGACGCCCTTGCTCGCGCCGCCACCGATCACCACGCGATCGATCACGCCGGCCTCGGCGACCCGCGCGAACACGCGCCGGAACTCGAAGGCCAGGCCCGCGGCCACGGCACGCACCAGATCCGCGCCGGTGGTCTGCACGCTAACGCCAAAGAATGCACCGGCGCCGTACGCCGACGTATCACGCGGATTCGGCTGCGTCAGCCACGGCACCGCAACAAGGCCGCGGGGCGGTAACAGGCATTGCGCAAACAGCGCCTCGGCCTCGGCCAAGGACTTGCGCGCGTTACGCCCGATGAACCGGCCGAGCGCCCAATCCCACGCCGGATTGCCGGCCATCAACGGCTGCACAATGAGCGTGCCATCACCCGCCGGATTCGGCAAGACCAGTTGCGTCGGCGACCAGCCCCGCACTCCCGCCGGCAACGCGAAATTACCGACCCAGGCTGTGCCGAGCGACCCGTGCAAGGGCGTGCCGCCGCCGGCCACGGTCGACAGATAGCCGGCCTCCTGATCGATGTACGGCCCCGCGACCGGAATACCTTCGACCAATCCCAATCGCTTCGCCGCGGGCGCGGATAGGCTGGCCAGCTCGTGGCCTTGCCGCAGCGGCGCCACGAAGCTCAGCGGCACGCCGATACGGTTGAACAGGGCCGGATCGAGCCGCTTCTCGGCGGCCTGGTACGAGCCGACTTGGATCGCATTTCCCGGGTCTTGCCTCCAGATTCCGGTGAGCGCAAAGAAGAGGTACTCGCCGGCACCGACGTGAATGGTCCGCTCGTCCAGTAACTCAGGGCGCGCCTCGAGCAGCCACTGGATGCGCGCCAATCCATGAGGCGGCGCGGCGCGCAACACGAACCGACGCCACACGCGGCGCGGAACCGAATCTGCCAATCGCTCGACGTAGGCCTGCGCGCGGCTATCGTTCCAGAGGTACATGGGCGTTAGGGAGCGGCCGGAGATACGATCCGCGATGATCGTGCTGCCGCCTTGCGCCGCCAGGGCCATGCCGCGCACCTGTGTCCAATCGCGGCCCAGTTCGTCGCGCACCGCCTGCATCAGCGCCGCGAAAACGCGTTCCACGGTGCGCAGCGATTGCTCTCGGCCGCCGTCCGGCGTGAGCCGAACCGGCAGCCGACGGCCGGCCGAGGCGCGCAGTACGCCCGTCCGCGCGTCAAACGCGCAGACCTTAAGCACCGTCGTGCCCAGGTCGATTCCTATCAAGATACCGCTGGCCATTCGTCGAGTTCCCGCTACTTGGACGCGTCGGCCGCCCTCTCATAGTCCGCAAACATGGTGGCGATTCCGGCCGCCGCCGTGTCGCCTGCATGCACGACGACGCGGTAGCGAAGCGTGAAGCCCTCACCCTTGGGGAACTCCAGACGGTCTCCGTCAAGCCAGTACATCGGCGTCGGTGAGAAGAAGCCGTAGTCCCGCGTGAACCACTTGGCCGGATACCACCGATTCTTCGGATACTGGAGAATCGCGATACCCTCCGTGACGCCATCGCGCGTGCCGAAATAGTCGCACCACGGCGACTCGACGCCCCACGTGCCTTTCTCGGTGGTGGCCCCTTCGGCGTTAACCAGCGTTCCGCCGGACTGCACGCTCAGCTCCGGAACCACACGCGCCGAGAACAGCGAGTGATTCGTCTTCTCGATGACCACATCCACAAGCGGCTCAACGGCGATGGCGAAGTCGATAACGCGCACCGAATCGCTCGGCGCCGTAATCTCGACGCGGCGCGTGTCGCGGATGACGGGCGCTTCCTCGCCCTGCCGCCAGAGGCACGTGTCCTCGAAAACCACCCGCGCCCCACCGCTCTCGATGACCTTCGGGCCCTCGGACAGAATCTGGCCGCGCGCGTTGACGTCCTGCCAGTAGTTCCCGCCGTTCACCCGATCGCAGCCGAAGAATAGCGAATGGTGATGCGGATACGGCTCGGAAGTCTCGGTCGTCACCGAGTTCCCGGAAGCCGGGCCGATCACCGGCCAGAAATACGGATACTTCTGCGAATGGGCGTACTTATACGCTGTGAACGGTTTGCCGTCCACGGCGACTTCGATGCTATCACCCTTGAGTTGCGCCGTCAGTTCGGCCGCTCCCTGCGCCGCCAACAGCGCCACACACGTGAACGCCGCGCCATAGAATCGCGTATGCATCAGTGACTCTCCTTCCGACAACGATTCCGTTTCGTCTTGAGACTCGTTCGCCTGCGCTTGACTCCGTCCAGGAACCGAGGCCGCATGAGTTCGCGCTCATCGGCCAACTCGAGGATCTCGTTGAGCACCTTGGCGCCTTGACTCCGTGGATACGCGTCGGCCAATCGCCTCGCCTCCTTCATCGCTCGGCGCATCTTAGGATACGCCTCGACAAAGCAGTCAGCGAACTCGACCACCCTCTCCGGCTGGCATACATCGTCGGAGACAACGGCCCAATCCGCATAGGTGCGGTAGATCTCGGCATACCGCAGCAGTTCCTTCACCAGGGCGTCGAACCGCTCCGCCTTCCTCCTGTCGGCATGCCTCGGAAACACGCTCTTGCGCACGTCGCCGTGAGGCTGCGCGGCCGTGTCGGCCCGCCAGGCGTCGCGGTCCGCGGCCTTGCGGAAATCCGGCACGTCGTACGGCTGGCCGCCTTCGCACGACGAGCGGTAGGCGAGTATCCCGGGAATCGTGACGTCCGCCGCGCGGTAGATATCCCACGGCGCCGGCTCGCCGAAGAGGATCTGGCGCGCGAAGTAGTAGAGCACCCAGAAGTCGCCGCCGCCGTGGCCCATTTTCTCGACCAGCGGCGTCAGTTCGCCCCAATCGGCCTCGACCTTCAGCTTGGGCGCACCACCGGCTGCCCCGAGGCGCAGGTACAGCCCGTCCGAAATCTCGGCCGCACCGCGCGTGCCCCAGTAGCGAAACACGTGCGTATCGCTCGTCGTACCGCCCATAAGATTCCGAACGACCGCGCCGTTATCCATGGTAATCAGCGACGGCGCGATGCTTCCGAGATGGCCAAGCTTCGTCGGCGGATAGCCGGGCAAGATCACGTGGCCCGGTAGCGTCACGACACGCGTCGGTCGCGTTCCGGTGGCATGCATGATCGGCCCGAGCGAATGGGTGCAGTAGAAGTGGAAATGAAGCCAGCTTCGCCAGTTGTGGAGCCTGTCGCCCGGGATGATGGGCACGCCGTCGATGTACGTGTAACAGAGCGAGCGGACTTCGTGGACGTATTCCCCCTCGGCATACAGCAAGTCGCCGAAAAGGCCCTCGCGCCAGCGCCGCGCGATGTACATCTGCGCCGCCGTGAACGGGTAGTTCTCCGCCAGATTGTAGACCTTGCCGCTACGCTCGACCGCCTCGACCAGCGCCACGCCCTCCGCCATGGTGTGAAACGACGTCACCTCGGAAAGCACGTGCTTACCGGCCTCGAGGCATCGGATGGCATCCGCAGCGTGCGCCGGACAAAAGGTCGCCAAGAGAACGGCGTCGAAATCCGCGTCGAGGAACTCGCCAGCGTCGGCCGTCACCAGCGCCTCCGGATTGAGTTCCCGGAAGCGCTTGCGCATGTGTTCGTTGAAATCGCAGCCGGCCACGACGTCAATGTTCAAATCCGAGCAGGCGCGAAAGAAGTTCAGGCCACGCCCAAGGCCCCACACGCCAAGCCGTATCCGCTTGTCGGTGTCGAAAACGCGATCCAGCCTACCTCTGGCCATTGCGATTACTCCTTGGTCAACGGTCAGCCGCCCGCGGCAATCTTCACGCGCGAGCGGAATTCCGGAACGCCCTTGATACCCAGATTCATCCGGAACAAGGCGCCGGCGCCCGCTCCCTCGTGTGGCTTGTCCGTGCCGCCCGCCGTCGTCACGTAGATGTCGGTATAGTCGGGCCCGCCGAAGGTCACGCTCGATACCTTCCGCGCCGGAAATCCAATTCGGCGCTCCTCGGTACCGTCCGGCGCGAACCGCACCAGGCAGCCGCCGTCCCACTTGGCCACCCAGACGTAGCCGTCAGCATCAACCGTCATGCCGTCCGGCACGCCCTCGTCGTCCGGCGTCCTCACGAACACGCGTCGGCTCGTGATCGCCCCGGTCGAGGCCTCGTAGTCGAACAAGTACACCTCGCGCCTCGGCGAATCCACGTAGTACATGCGCTTCCGATCGGGCGTGAACCCAAGTCCGTTCGAGCAGCCGATCTCGTCGAGCACCTGCGTCAGCGTGCCGTCGACATCGAGGCGGTACAACCGTCCGAGGCGATCTCCGGCAGGCATGGTGCCACAGAACACGCGTCCTGCCGGATCGGCGATGACATCATTGAAGCGCGTCGTGCGCTCATCCGGAATCTCGTCGATCACGGTGGCCAAGACGCCATCACGCCACGTCTTGACGGCGCCCCGCGCCATGAACAGAAGCAGCGCGCCGTCGGCCTGGAGCGTGAATCCGCCGATGACCTCGCCCTCGTAGCACTGCTCGTGCGAATCCTTCTCCGGATCGTACCGAAACACGCGACCCGAGGCGATGTCTATCCAATAGAGCCGCCGCTCATCCGGATGCCACAGCGGCCCTTCTCCGCAACCGCATTGGTAGTCGGCAATCAACGTCGGTTCCATGGTGTTCCTCCTGAGAATCTCTCGCGCCAACGGCAGTTCACGGCTGTGCGCACTCTACCTTGTCGCGGTCGAACGCCGCAACCACGCACCGATGCGAAACCCTTCGTTTGCCTCCAGCGTCTGACCTACAATAACCTGGCGAAGGACAAAGCGCACCCATGATTCATGTACTGGCCGCCATGATGTGTCCCTTCATTCCACTGGCCGGTTTCATTCTCCACCTGGCGCAGGCCGTCGAACCCGTGACGTTCGACCTCGAGGCCGCGCGCGGCATCCGCATTGTCGCTGTCGAGCCCATCGTGCCAGGCCCCGGTCTTCCTTCAGGCCTCGAAATCCTGCCGGCGAATAACAACCTGGACATCACGCGCTTCGACGAAGACTACTTCCTGGCGTTTCGCACGGCCCCGACGCATTTCGCCTCCTCGCGCGCCCGTCTCATCGTGGTCCGCTCTAAGGATCGCGAAGTCTGGACCGAGGAAGCCCAGTTTCAGCTAGAAGAAAGCGATCTCCGCGAACCGCGTTTCCTCGTGTTCCAAGGCAAGCTCTTCCTGTACTTCTTCCGCGCCGGCAACAACCCGTTTGACTTCGAGCCGCAGGGCATCCATGTCACCGAGCGCATCGGGCCGGGCGACTGGACGGAGCCGAAGCCCATCTTCCGGCCTGGCTTCGTGAACTGGCGCGTCAAGGCCCGCAACGGCCTCGCGTACATGAGCACCTACTACGGCGCCGGCATCTACACCACCGCCGATCGCACCGGCGAGGTTCGATTGCTCACGTCTACCGACGGATACGAGTGGACGCCCATCGCCCAACGGGCCCAGGAAACCGGCGCGGGCGCCGAGGAAACCGCTTTCGAGTTCGACGAAGCCGGAAATCTGGCCGCGGTCATCCGTCTCGAGGTTCAAGGCGCCAAGGTATGCACCGCCTGCGCCGGCGCGCTGGCGGATTGGCAGTGCGAATACACACCGATGAAGTATGACTCACCACTCATGTTTCGTCACGGCAGCGACTTCTACGTGATCGCCCGGCGCAATGTAGCCGGCCCCTTCTACCGGGGCCTCACACGCTTACCGGAACGCTGGCAACGCGCGTGGTACCTGGCTCGATACTCGCTAACGCGCAAACGCACGGCCCTGTACAAGGTCGACCTCGAGCATCGGCGCCTCGTGCCGCTACTCGATCTCCCATCGAAGGGCGACACGGCCTTCGCCGGCATCGTCAAGCTTGACGACCGATCCTACTATGTTGCGAACTACAGCTCCGCCCTGGACGGCCCGGACTGGCCCTGGATCGTCGGTCAGTTGAGGCCGACGATCATCTACGGCATGATCCTGAATTTCGCCGAGGCCGGCTGAGGGCCAACTGGACGGTTCTCAGCCGATGCGGTATGCTTACCCCATGGCTCGCGAGGAAACAATCGAAGTGAGCGTCATCCTGCCGTGTCTGGACGAGGAAGGCACGGTGGGGGCGTGCGTCCGCCAGATCAGAACCGCCCTCGATGGCGCCGGTATCCGCGGCGAGGTCATCGTAGCCGATAACGGATCCACAGACGCCTCCGTCGAGTGTGCCACACGCGAAGGGGCACGCGTCGTCGAAGTCCGAGCGCGCGGCTACGGAAACGCGCTGAGAGAAGGGCTTGCCGCGGCGCGCAGCCGATGCCTCGTATTCATGGACGCCGACCTTTCCTACGCGCCGTCCGACGTTCCGGCCTTCGTGGCGGCGTTACGCGACGGCGCCGCGCTGGTGATTGGCAGCCGCATGCGCGGATCCATCGAACCGGGCGCTATGCCCCGGCTGCACCGGAGGCTCGGTACGCCCGTGCTGACCGGCCTCGCCAATCTCTTCTTTGGCTGCGGCATCACGGACATCAACTGCGGCATGCGCGCACTCACTAAGGACACCCTCGACAAGCTGAACCTGCATTCCGACGGCATGGAATTCGCCTCCGAAATGATGATCAAGGCCGCCCAAGCCGGCATTCGAATCACGGAGATCCCTATCGCATTCCATGTCGATCAGCGCGGCCGAGAACCACATCTCCGCTCATTTCGCGACGGATGGAGGCATCTGCAACTCATCCTTCACTTCGCTCCGCTCTGGGTGTTTTTCGGCCCCGGCCTTGTATTGACACTGGGCGGCCTCGCGATCCTCTGGCCCGAATGGGATTGGCCGACCGCCCTGCCCGTCTACCTCACGGCCTTGAGCGCCTCCCTCCTCGGCGTCGAGATTCTCCTCGTGGGCATCATTGCCCAAGGCCGGGTGACCTACTCCAAGCACCTCAACACCAACATGGAGATCAGCGACGCATTCCGCCGCCTCGTCCGTATCGAGAAAGGCGTCGTCCTGGGCGGGATCATCGCGGCCGCCGGTGCCATGCTTCTCGGACACGCCCTCTGGAAAACCCTTGGACTCGAGGCGGGACAAGCCGCCACCGGCGTAATCCGAGAGGCCCTCCTGGCGGCGCTTCTGTTCATCAGCGGCGCACTCGTGTTCTTCGCGTCGCTATTTATGGGCCTGTTCGGTCTCCGCGTCGTCGACGATGAGGTCGGCCCTCGACGAACACCGACGACCACACCGTCGAGACACGCGCCCGATAAGAATCCGGCCGAAACCGAATCTGAATAGGACGAATCGGTTCGCATGAAGATCGTCTTCGTCTTACCACCATACGACTACTCGCGCTCCGTCGGCAGCACACGCAAGAAGACGCAGATCGGCCTCTTGCCGCCACTCGGCGTCGGCTACCTCGCCGCTGCCCTCGAGGCGCAAGGCCATGAGGCGGCCCTCGTCGACGCCGTGGCCGAGCAGATCGACACGGAAACCGCCGCAACGGCCGTGCTCGAGCTCCGCCCCGACCTCATCGGCGTGTCCTCGTTCACAACGCTCACACCCAACGACGCCTATCCGATTGTTCGCGAGCTGAAGCGGCGCGCACCGGACATTCCGGTGATCATGGGCGGGCCTCACGTGACCTCGTTCGCACGGCAGATCCTCGAGGAATGCCCTGAGGTCGACGTCCTGATTCCCGGAGATGCCGAACTCGTACTCACGGAGCTCGTGCGCCGAATCGAAAACCACGAATCGTATGACGACCTGAGAGGCATCCTGTACCGCACCGCTTCCGGCGAGGGCATCGCCAATCCGCCGGCCGATGTTGTCAAGGACATTGACCGATTTCCACATCCGGCGCGGCACATCTACAAACACGAACGCTACTGTCCGCTGCCAAGCCTCAGCGCGCGGCGCCCGGCCACCTCGATCATAACGGCGCGTGGCTGCCCATGGGCGAGTTGCCGCTTCTGCTACCAGGGCGGCGAGTACGCATCGCCGTACCGTCGCCGCTCGCCGGAAAACGTCGTCGACGAGATTCGGCAGCTTGTACGCGAGTACGGTATCCGGAACCTCGTGGTTTGGGACGACAACTTCTGCGTGATGCCGTCGTGGATCGATCGATTCTGCGATCTCCTCGACGCCGAAGACCTGGACGTCATCTGGTCCGTCTTGGCCCGGGCCAATACTGTCACGCCCGAAATGCTCAAGCGCATGGCGGCCTCGGGATGCTACAGCATCCAATTCGGCGTCGAGTCCGGCAACCAGGAGATCCTCGATCTCATCAACAAGGGGCACACCCTCGACCAGTGCCGGCAGGCGGTCCGGTGGTCCAAGGAAGCCGGCATGGACACGCGCGGCTTCTTCGTCCTCGGGTTTCCGACAGAGACGCCCGAGATGTCACGAAAAACCATCGATTTTGCCTGCGAACTGAACATGGACTACGTCGTCTTCTTCTCGTACTACGTAGCGCCCGGCACCAAGATCGAGGAACTCGCCCTCCGCGAGGGCCAATGCCGCGCATTCACCGGCCAGCAGGTCCCCTCGTACGTGCCGAACACGTATCCGAGCGCCGAAGAACTCGAGGCCATGGTACAGTCAGCGTATCGGCGCTACTACCTTCGTCCGGCGTACATCGCCCGAGCCATCGCGCGCGCCGTGAAAAGGCCATCGCTCCTGAAGAACCACGCCGCGGGATTCTACTACTGGCTCGGACTAATGCTCCGGTAGTAGGCGTCAGATGGCCTCGAAGTATTTCTCGTAGGCGTGTGCCGGCAACACGTTCATTCGGCACAGCATCTTGAACGGATACTTGAAGACCTTAAGAAGCGGGTAGTACGACGGGTAATCCGTGAAGTACTTGTTGGGCGCCTTGAGGATCCGATCAAACTCCTCGCGCGAAAAACCTTGCTTCTTCAGTCCGTAGTTCACGAGATCCTCGTTCTCGAAGAAGGGAAGGGTCTGAAGCGCAGCGAGGGCCTCGTCGCGCGTCGCGACCCCGGTGCGAACCTTGGCCGACAACTCGACAATGCGCCAGTCGAATCCGAACTTGTGGCGCGCATAGTAATAGACCAACGCGAACATCTCGTTGTCCAT
Source organism: Candidatus Hydrogenedentota bacterium (assembly GCA_036769985.1). Classification (GTDB taxonomy): domain Bacteria; phylum Hydrogenedentota; class Hydrogenedentia; order Hydrogenedentales; family SLHB01; genus DAIPKA01. The sequence continues at coordinate 145,245 of DAIPKA010000004.1, forward strand.
GTGATGCTGCCCGGTGTCGACCCAACCGAACCGGTCTGCGAGCAATTCCTCGACGTGCTCGCCGACGTCGTCGTAGTGATTCGTGATGTTGACGACGCGAATGCCCTTCACGAAGATCCAGTAGAGCATATGGTGGACATCCACGTTCTTGAAATGCTTGAGTTCCATCGTGCAGAAGCGTTTGATGAGTGCCCGCGTGTACCGGGCATCCACGTAGTTCCACAGGAGTGGCGTCACCCCTTCCTCACGGAACGAGTGGCTCAGAATGATGTAAGGCACGCCCTCCGCAGCGGCCGTTCGGTAAAGGGCGCTGGCGATCCCGATGTCGTCGGTCAGATCGATGTACGGCACGCAAGCGCGGATCGTGCAGTTGGTCAACTCGCGCGATTCCGGCCAGTCCATGATGATCGTATGCAGATCGACGTCGAGTCCGTCGCAGACTTTGGCAAGATTCGTCTTCGATATGTCCGAATCCCAACCGTTATCGAAATGCACAGCCAGCGGACGCAGACCCAACGCCTCTTTGCAGTAGTAGAGGCAATACGAGGTGTCGCGACCGCCGCTCACCCCCACAACGCAATCGTACTTCCGGCCACGCCCGGCCGCCCGCATCCTCTCGGCCATGCGCAATAGAATGGCCTTCCCCTCAGGTCCCGTGGGAAAGGCCTTATCGAGGCTGTCGTGCATATGGCAGTAGCTGCACACACCATGGGCGTCAAAACGAGTGCCCGGCACGGTTGAATCCATAATGCATCGGGTGCAGACTCGAACGCTGTTCTCAGTCATATCGCTGTCTTGACCATCCTCTTCCGGATCTCAAAGCCGAGCCGCCTTGATGTCGATGAACGTCTCCGGGTCCTTGGGTCGAATGTGTTCCGGTTTGAAATGCTGTATCAGATCCTCGTCCTTCGGGTAGGTGATCAGGACGGTACGCCGACGGCCGTAGAACAGGAAGAACGCGCCCGCCGCCACCGCCGACGCGTGTCCGTCGTACACTGCCTCGGCCAAGTGCTGCACGCTGCCGGCACCGCCACAGGCAATCAGCGGAATCGTCAAAGCGTCCGCCACGCGCCGCGTGAGCACCACATCGTAGCCGTCCATCGTGCCGTCGAGATCAATCGAGGTCAAGAAGATCTCCCCGGCGCCCATCTCCTCCATGTGGACAGCCACATCGACCGGATCCAGGCCCGTGGCACGGGTGCCGGCGTGCGTATACACTTCGTAGCCGCCGTCCTTTCGCTGACGGACGTCTATCGAGACTACCATGCACTGATTGCCGAAACGCTCGGCGCCCCGGCTCACCAGATCCGGATTCTCGATGGCCGCCGTATTGATAATCACGCGATCCGCGCCGGCCTTGAGCAGTTCCCACATGCCATCGACGGAACGGATGCCGCCCCCCACCGTGAACGGCATGACGGACTCGTCGGCGATCTCGCGGACGACCTCCGTCTGCGGCCCGCGCCCTTCCTTCGTCGCAATGATGTCGAGGAGTATGAGCTCGTCCACATTGTGGCCATTGAAGACACGCGCCGCGTTGATCGGACAGCCTACGTACTTGGCGTCCGTGAACCGGATGCTCTTCTCGAGGCCGAAATCGCGCAACAACAAGACCGGAATGACGCGCACCTTATGCATGACGCGTGCACCTCACGAAGTTGCCGATCACCTGGACGCCGTTAGCGTGACTCTTCTCGGGATGGAACTGCGTGCCGAAGATGTTGTCGTGCTGCACCGACGACACAAAGTCGTGGCCGTATTCCGTCCGGGTGAGCACGGCGCTCTCATCGTTGCACGAGACGTAGTAGGAATGCGCGAAGTAGAAGCACGCATCCCGGTGAATCCCTTCGAACAGGGGGCTTTCCCTGACGTGGTCGAGGTCATTCCAGCCCAGATGCGGCACCTTCGGCGTCGGATCCATGCCGTCGAACCGGAATCGTTTCGTCTCGGCATCGATCCAGCCAAGCCCGTCGACGTCGCCCTCCTCGCTGAATCTCGAAAACATCTGAAATCCGAGGCAAATCCCGAGGACCGGCGTCCGCGCATCAAGCACCCTGTGGTTCAAGACGTCGAGGAGGCCACTCTCGCGGAGATGATCCATGGCCTTCGAGAAGAAGCCGACGCCCGGCAACACAATACCGTCCGCCCGCTCGACCTGCTCGGGATCAGACGTAATCGTGGCCTCGGCGTCGCAGTTGCGCAAAGCGCGAACCACGGAATCCAGGTTGCCTATCCCATAGTTCACAACGGCAATCATTCACCGCTCCCAGCATTCGGAAGTGAAAAGGATAACACGCCGCCGCGAGCACTCGCTATGTGCGGCCGCGGACAAGAAAGTCCTCGATGGCAAGATAGTCCAACGAGGCATTCTGAAATGCAGTAATGGCCTCTTCCGGCGTGCGGATGATCGGTTCTTCGTGGACGTTGAAGCTGGTGTTGAGGACCACACCATGCCCGCTACGCTTCTTGAACTCGCTAAGGATCCGGTGGAATGCCGGATTGGTGTCGCGCCGAACCAACTGCGCGCGCGCCGTTCCGTCCACATGCACCACGGCCGGGTGCTCCTTCTTCATCCGTGACGTGCAATCGAAACAGACCGTCATGAACTCCGCCGCGTGCCGGGCCGGGTCCGGCCGGACCACGTATTCCTCGCGATCCTCATCCAACACGGCCGGCGCGAAGGGCATAAAGTCACTGCGCTTCAGGTTCCCGTTCAGGCGGTCGACGACCGCGCGGTCCGTCGTCCGCACGAGGATCGATCGGTTCCCCAGCGCCCGGGGTCCCCACTCCATCGAACCGCGAAACCGCCCTACGATAGCGCCTTCGGCCAGTAGTTCGGCGACGCGCGCCTCGCACTCCGGGCATCGCTCGTAGGTCAGACCGGCACGCTTCAACGCAGACTCGATCGCCTCGCTCGCGTACGCCTCGCCAAGGAACACATCGCGAACCGGTTCCGGCATGAAACCTTCCTGCGCACAGATCGCGCCGAGACTGAGCCCGCCATCACCCATGTTCGGATACACAAACAGATGATCCACCTCGTCTAACTCGTGCAGGCGCTGGTTGAGTTTCACGTTGGCGAACACGCCGCCTGCTACAGCCAAGTGATGCAGTCCCGTCTCACGCAGCCACCACTTCGCGATGGCGACAACATGGGTCTCGAGCAGGAACTGGGCCCAGGCCGAGAGGTCCTCGCGCGAGTACTTCGGCATCAGGGCGTGTCGCACCCACGCCTCCCCTTGGCGCCCGTGGGGCCCGGTATAGATGAGGCGGCCATCCCGCAAGGCAAACGGCGCCGATTCCTTCACGCGCGCCGGATCGCCCGAGGCGGCCAGGCCGGTAACCTTCCCCTCATCACGACACGGCACGAAGCCGAACGCGCCGGTCAGCAGCTCGAAGAACAGGCCAAAGGAATCTTTCGAACCGGCCGACCACAATCGCGAGATGCCCTCCCCAACCTTGCAGCGCGACACGGTCAGCGACAGGCCATCGCCCATACCATCCGCCGTAACGCAAAGCGTCTCCTCGAAGCCGGACATGAACCAAGCCCCGGCGACGTGGGCGTGGTGGTGTTCAACGAAATCAATGGGCGCTCGTCGCAGAGCCTTGGGAAGCGAACGCCGCGTCACCGGCGCTAGCAGCGGCTTGGTAAGCGTGCGCAGGAGCGAGCGTTCCGAGGTGTGCGAGATCGGCGTCACGAACGTCACGAAGTCTATGAAACGCTTGAACGCCGTGTCCTTCTTGCTGCGGCGGCTGTCGAACATCCACGCATGGATCTTCGGAAACAGGCGCACCGGAAACGGCGGCGTCATGTGGCCGCAGACGTGGATTCGGCCGATGTCGCCGGCCCCCACGCCGGTGTACTCGAGAAGAGCGGCGAGCGCCTGGTGCGGAAATCCGCCCTCATTCTTTCGGCGCGTGTACCGTTCCTCGTTGGCAGCAAACACCACCTTCGGGCCGTCACAAAGCGTGACGCCTGCATCGAAGAAGTCTTCGTTGATACCGAGCGCAATCACCGTATAAGTCCGTAACCTCTGTGAAATCGACCCCTTACACGGCGCCGCTCACGGAAGATTCTCGGCCCAACCACTCCATTCCCACTCACCAAAAATTGAAGTATATCACAAGTACGAACGCAAGGCGTTCCACAACGCCGCCGGGCGCAACGAGAACAGGAGCGCAAGCTCGACCATCGGCGCGCACCAACATTGGACGCATCCCTTCGGTACCGACAGATCCGCGTACTGCACATCAAGGGCCGTTCCCGGCCGATGACCCTTCAGAAATCGACCGACCTGCGCCTGATGACAAGCCAGCATCGTGCCGTCTGGCTCGATCGAGAACGTCAATACGCCCGCACTGCACCATATAGGCGTCGGATCGGGCCACTTCGCCAAGTGCTCGAGGCCAGCCACCGAGTTCCGAACGGGCGCGCCCGATCGCTTAAGCTCGACAAGATGCGCGATGGCCTCCCGGTACGGCTCCACCGGCGGCGCGATAGGATTCGCTTCTGTGGACGAATCGAGCCATTTCGTCGCCGGTTGAAACATAACCATGAGACCTTGTGCTCGCGCAATCGCGACGACATCGTCCAGTACGCCTAGGTTGTAGCTAGACATAACGCACTGAAGTGAGACCGATATTCCCCCTTGACGGCACGCTTCGGCCGCCTCGAGCGTCTTATCGAACGCCCCTGGTCCGCGCACATCGTCGTGGACCGCCCGCGGGCCGTCTAGGCTCAGATTGACGTGATCAACGTACCGCAGGTCATCCATGTGTTGTGGCACAAGCCAGCCGTTTGTGCTCAGGAAGACCACGAATCCGCGCGCCCGTGCATGGGCCAGGATCTCGCCGATGTCCTTTCGGATCAACGGCTCGCCGCCACCGAAAGTGAGCCATCGCACACCGAGGTCCCACAGCGTGTCGAGGCCGCGTTGGACGTCGTCGGTACCCAGCTCATCCGCCGCCGCGTTGCATGCGCCGCAGTACTTGCAGCGCAAGTTGCACCGGAACGTCACATTCCACTCGCCGAACAGCGGCATGGGACGCCGAAGCACACGGATCTTGACCAGCGCCGTCGCCAGCAGCGCCATCTGACGCAAGGTACCGAGTTTACTTCCGTCCGCCATCGTTGTCCTCTTGCACACCCACCGCGCGCATGCGGCCCGTCGAAGTCAATGCCACCCAGCCAATGGGAATCCACAACCAGAGCGAGATCAATCGGAACGCACCAACCGCCAACGCCAGGTGCCCGCTCGGCACCCGCATGAACTTGAGCGACACGCCCAGAAAACCCTCAATGGCGCCAATTCCACCGGGCAAACCGCTGACGGCACCAACCAGCATACTGGCGGGCGCCATGAACAGAGCCTGCCAGAGCCCAAAATCGCCCGGCAAGTCGCGCACCACAAGATACAGGGCAAATCCATTGATGAACCAGCCGGCCATGACAAGCAGCGCTACGGCAAAAACCTCGGGCCGGCGCCAGAATCCCTCCGCAAGGACGAGCCGCTCTTTGGCGAACAGGCGCAAGAGCCGATCCGCCCCCAACAGGAATGCGGCCACTACGGCCGCCATAACCAGCGGTGCGAGCCATGGGCGGAACAGGTACGCGCCCAGGCCCGTGCAGGCGGCAACGGCCCCCGCGCCTCCGAAGAAGAGTATCACCACTTCCGCCTTAGCCGCCTGGCGAAACCGCGCTACGCCCATCCGCGCCAGCGCCTCCGAGCGCACGAAACGCCCGAGCTGGAGCGGCAAAAGAAGCCCCGCAAATCCGCAAAGGTAGATGACCACGCCACGCAACGGCGCCACACGAATGCCGAACAGCCGGAGCAGCCAGAGCCATACTACCATGTCGTAGATAACATTCAGGGTCTGAACGCCAAACGCCGCCGCCAGCGTGTCCGTCCCGCCTTTCCAATAGGCCAGCGAGGCATGCCAATCCCCCATGAAAAGCGAGGCAAGTCCCACCACCGTCACCAACGCTAACACAACCAGCGCCAGTAATCTCGAATGCGACTTTGCGAAATCGAGGAGCTTCATAAGTCCGGTCGGCTTTCCACGCAAGACGTCTTTCCGTTTAGCCGCGTCATCGGGCCACTCAGAGCCGCCCCTCCGCCGCGCGCCCGGGCCAGTTTACCCGAACGCGCGTGCCCGTGTCATGCCTTCACCCGGGCCTTAATCACAATTCTCGAAACGGCTGCCGCGCTCTGCCCCGATGCACCCGGCGCAATGATCGTAGTGCCGAAGACTTCGGCTCAGCATTCCGAGCTTGTGGTGTTTTGGATGCGGCGGATACAGGGAGGCCGGTGGCCGAAACAGACCTTAAGGAAAAGAATCCGAGAAAGAATCCGAGAAAGACTTGACTTTCGGGTATTTCGTTTCGTATCCTTTGCATCTCTTGGAGCCGAGGTAGCTCAGGTGGTAGAGCACCGGACTGAAAATCCGGGTGTCGACAGTTCAACTCTGTCCCTCGGCACCATTTTTGCTGGAGTAGCTCAGTCGGTAGAGCACATCACTCGTAATGATGGGGTCAGGGGTTCGATTCCCCTCTCCAGCTCCAGTGGTAATTATGGTGTGTCAGACAACACGCCTGAGGGCGCGTTTTTCTGCCCGATGCTCGATCGAGCACCGTAAGTGATTGTCAGGAACGGACTTATTTCTTTCCGCAACACGGGACGGTAACCAGCCCTATGGAAATGAAGCAATCCTTCAGTACGTCGGAAGTGGCGCGCTATTGCCACGTCACAGCGGACACCATCCGCAAATGGGCCGAGGCAGGTCGTATCCATGTTTTCAAAACACCGGGCGGTCACCGACGGATTCGTCGCGAGGACTTGATCCTATTCCTCCGCGAGAACGGGATTCCCATCCATTCCGACCTGGACAACTCCGGCACCAAGGCCCTGGTGGTCGACGATGAGAAAGCTGTGATTTCCGTGATCCGGCGATTCCTGGAACGGTCCCAGACCCCCTTCCAGATCGAGGTCGCCATGGATGGTTACGACGCAGGACTCCTGGTGGCAACGTTCCGTCCCGACGTGGTCTTCCTGGACCTCCGGCTTCCCGGCGTCGATGGGTTCGAGGTCTGTCGCCGCATCAAGTCGTCGCCCGACCACTCGAGGACGCACGTGATCGCCATGACCGGCTACTACGAGCCCGAAGTGGCCGAGCGAATCGTCGAGCTGGGCGCGTCCATGTGCCTCCAGAAACCATTCACCCCCGACGACTTGCGCCGGGCATTGGCAAAGGTCGGCGTCGAGATTCAGTAGACGCCGCATTGTTGAACTTGTGGCGCGCGAAGGGCTTTGGCCTTCGCGCGTTTCTCTTTTCACGCAAAGGGCGGCTCGCAAGCCACACTCGCCAACAGCATCTGAGCCGATCGCTCTTGCTCCTCGTTGCCAGAGACGGCCAGCCATACGCTGCCTTCGGCGCCATGCACGCCGCCGCCCGCCACCAACTCGACGCGCGCGCCCGTCAGCATCGAGAGCGCCTCAAGCTCGGTGACCATTTCGCCGGCGACGGGCCAGAACCTCGGACCCTTCGCACCGGGCGCGTTAAGAAGCGCCGCGATCGTGTCCAGGTCGGCATCCACCCGCTTTTCGAGACCGGCCGTAATCAGGAGGCGGACACGGCGCCCCATACTGGCCTGCAGGGCGAGGGCTATGGTCCCACCCTTGGGATCGCCAATCAGGATCCCGGCGCGCCGCTGCGCCAGGTTGACCGCGTTAGCGCCCTTCACAACCACATCGCCTTCCTTCAATGCGTCGGCGACATCGGCAATCGTCTTGCCCTGTTGCCACACGCCCTGGACAATCACGACATCGCCCGGAAACCGCCTTTCATCCGCGAGGCGCCCGGTTTCCGTCGTCGGTTGGCCGGGCGGCAATGTGATCCCACGAAAGAAGCGCCGCCGGTCGAAAATACCCGCTTCGCCTAGGCCCCGCAGAATCTCTTCGGCGACGTATCCATCGGTCGTTCCGGCAATGATCACAATCGTCCCGGATTCCAGAGCTTCCCCAATGGCTGCATGGGCCGCCACCGCCTTGCCGATAAGGCGTTTTCCAGCAGCCGGCGTGATCACGTAGGACTTGGTCATTTCGTCTCCATTCCTCCTGCTAGATCATCCGCTTCCTTCACAACTTCTCGACACTAAGCGACGCCTCGAGCGCGTAGGCAAGGTTCCACGAAACATTGTCCGGCGGCCCAGGATGCGATGTGCCGTGTGCGGGAAAGTATCCGGCCGTAGGCGAACGCAAGCTCTCGGCGCTGATGTTCCTCAGTAGCCAGTCGCGCGCGTCCAGAGCCCTGGGCCGATAGTGCGCAATGTCCTCGTCGCTGAGGTAGCCGGCATCACGTACGCGCACGTACGACAGGATGGCGCCGGCCGTCATGCCCAGCCATTTGTCGTCGCGGCCGGACATCCCACACGCGCCATCCTCGAACTGACACGCGTCGAACTGCCATTTCATCGACGCGGCGCACTTCTCGGCGATGCCGGCCCGCAACGGCTCGTCCGCCGTGGCCTGGGCAAGCCGCGTCAAGTAGGAGATGGCAATGATCGAGGTATAGCCCCAGGCCACTTCGCAGGAAGTGGCCTCATCGAAATGCTCGAACTTGGCCTGCGTCGTAGGCGCCACGACCCACGTCCCGAGCCGCGAAGACCACACGCCATGGTACGTGCCCGGCTCCACCTCGCTAAGGAAATACTGGGCGAGGCGTTCGGCGGCGGCCAGCACGTCAGGGCGTTCCTTGACGGTGTAGTAGGCCATCAGGCCGTTGCCGACGTCCGCGGTGTCGCACGAGTTCCCGGCGTCCGGCATGTCGCCGCCGGGATAGCCGTTGCGGTAGCAACTCCCTTCCTCCCACTCGAAGGTCTTCATCCACTCGAACAACGCGGCCACCTTGTCGTCAAAATCGGCGACCTGCGGATGGTTCCGCTTGATCTCGCGATACATCACCATGCCAAGCGCGAAGTGAGGTGGGTGAAAATCGGCCGCGTCACACAGGCAACCGAGGTAGAAAACGGCCAACCGATCGGCAGCCGCGCGATACGCCTCGACCCCGGTGGCGCGATAGGCCTCGTTGAGCGCCGTAGCCCATCGCGGATAGCTGTTACGCTTCGCGCCCCATGTTGCGCAACCGGTCAGGCGAGGATCCAGCCGGCCGATGTCCATTTGCCACTCGACGAACAGGTCCGCCAGGAGCCGGATCGACGACAGGGCCGCCGGCGGCCGATCCGGATCGGGCGCGCCAGGCGCTTCGCCATATGCCGCTAGGCCATCCAGCACCGTCGCGCCAAGGCCGACAGCGGCCGACAGGTTCAAGAAGCCGCGCCGCGGCACGGCACGCATCGGATCCATAAAGGATCTCCTACCGCAAATGGGACAACTGACAGATGTGGGTTGGATTCTGCACGGCATCGCGCACGCACGTCAAGAACGGGCCGCCGATCGCCACGTAGGCGCCACCGGCATGGCCATCAACGCCGACGGAAAGGCCCTCGACGGCCACACCTACGAGGATTGCCGGCCGATCCGCTCCAACTCCGTGTCGGGTTTCGTGCAATGGGGCGATAAGGCCGCGTTGCCTGAAGGCGATGCGCCAATGCAAATCGAGTTGAGCCTACGCGACGCCCATCTGTACGGATTCACCTTCACTCGGTGACAGACGCTGCCTCGACGGGTGGATACAGCGAGTGGTAGGCGGCGTAGTTGGCAAGGACGGCCTTGACGTAGCTACGGGTCTCGCGGAAGGGAATCAACTCGACGAAGGTATCGAGATCGGCCTCGATGTAGCGCTGCCGCCACTTCCGCGCGTTGCCGGGGCCGGCGTTGTACGCGGCCAAGGCATACACGAGATTGCCTTCGCCGTGCTCGACCATGCGCATGAGGTAGTAGGCGCCGAGTCGTAGCGAGTTGGCCGGCTCATCCAGATTGGAGATATGCTCGGCGCTCACGGCCGGCTCGACCTTGGCGAGCCACGTCGCCGTGTCCGGCATGACTTGCATCACGCCGCGCGCACCGGCCGAAGACGACAGCGCAGGGCGAAAGGTGCTTTCCTGACGGGCGACGGCCAGCAGTAGGTACGGATCGAGCCGCGTCTCCTCGGCCAAGGCGCACACGTAGGGCCAGTAGGCGCGCGGATAGGTGAGCCGCTGCCGGGCCGGCGTCGGCGTATTGTCGAGGTAGCCCCAACCGAAGGCGTCGGCCAACTCGAGGGCCGTATGCGCGAGGCCCGCCTCAGCCATGGCCTGATACACAACGTCGACGTGATCTCGATCTCGGAGAGTGAGGCCGATCGCGAGCGCTTCCCACTCGCCTTCTTCGAGGCCGTGCTGGCCGAAGAAGTACAGACGCTGGAATTCGGTGGTGTTGCGGATGTCATCGGGCACGTCCGGCGCCGGGCCGGGCAAGGGCCGTGGCCGCAGAAACGTCCTGCCGCCGTCGATGCCCAAATTGAAGCCGCTCTCTTCAGAGCCTTCGGCCGCCTCGTGCAATCGTTGGAGCGCACGATGGGCGTAATACTCGCCCACGCTGCCTTCGGCCGCCTCGCGGAAATCATCGAGCGCGCCCTTCTCGTCGCCTTCCCCGGCCCGATCGAGTCCGCAGAAATAGCATGCCGCCGAATGATAGTCGCTCTTGGGAAGCTCCTTCCGTAGTTCGTGCAACGCCTTGAGCCGGCTGTCGGCTTTGCCGACTTCGCCATACAAGCGCGCCGCCGAAAAGTAGCCACCGTCGGCCCACTCATGGGCGGCAAACCGCTGCGCGAACTCGAGATAGGCGTCGGCGGCGGCCTCCTCCCGATCCTTGCGTTCGAGATGGCGAGCCAACCACCAATGGGCCTCGGCCGTGATGGGATCCTCGGCGTGGCGTTCGCGCAGCGTGTGACAACGCGCACGAACGGTATCGAGGTCATCCGCCTCGAGGGCTTTGCGAAGCCCGTGCACGAGCCAGAGGCACGACAGGTCCTCCGCAAACGGGTACTCGCCCAGCGTCTTCCACCAAGCCATGTCGCCATGCGCCCAAGCCTGCGGCGTCGCGCTGGCCCATGCGCCGAGATCCGCATCGGGCAGCTCGTGTTCGGGCGGGCCGAGGGCACTCGTCGTCATGCTGTTCAGGATGACTCCGGCCTCGGTGTAGTATCCGGAGCGAAGCAGTCCACGCGCCGCCGCAAGCCGTTGGGCCGGCTCGACGGAACGGGACAGCAGCCGGGCGGCGTCCCGCCTCGTGTAAACAAATGGGGTGGTGGCCGCAATACTCGCGAAGAACGCCAATCCGACTGATCGCTCACCATCGATATCGAGCCGTGCCTCGGCCGTCTGCCACGCGCGGCGCTCGAACCACCACAGGTGCGGCTCGACGCCCAGCAGGGCATCCATGAGGGGAAGCCCCTCACCGGCTCTCTTCTCCTTAAGGTAGAGAAGGCCCAGGTACATTTTGGCCATGAGCGTCCAGGGGCCCTCCGGCTCATTGCCGATGAACTCCGTGTACGCGAGAATAGCGCCATCGGCGTTGCCGGCCCGCGCCCGGCAACCGGCAACACGCAATCGCGCATAGGACGACAGAGGCCCGCCGGTTTCAGCGCATTGACAATAGGACTCCACGGCGTCGCCGTAACGCGCCTGACGCTCGGCCTCACGGCCGCCGAGATAGGCCTCCTCGCCAGGCATCACCCCTGCAACGGCCGCAACCACTACCATGAGCGCCAGCACTACCGGACGTCTCCTCCTAACGGCTCGAGTCTGTGGGAAACCCTACTTCCGGGGGTAGGTCTCATCGAGGAAGGCGACGATCTTGACAACTTCCTCGGGGGCCACCTTCGCACCGCGTTCTTCGACCATCCGCTTCACGGTGTCCTGCCATGCAACAGCGCCTTCGTACTTCTCAACCTTCGCAAAGGCATGGCACTTCGAGCAACGCTCCTGACACAATGCCGCGATGTCCTCGGCCGGTTCAGCCTCCGCCCCAACCGTCTCCTGAGCGGCCTCCTCGACCGCGGTCTCCGCGGGCGTCTCAACTGGCGCTTGAGACGCCTCGACTTTGGCCCCGGCGTCCGGCGCCTGTTGGGAAACCGGCTCTCTTGTGGGCGCGGCAACCTTTCCGCATCCAACGCCAACACCCATCAGTAGGCCGACCGTCAAGGCAACAGCGATCACCTTCATCATACGCTCGATCTCCTCTCCTTTGAGCTCGCGCGCTTGGGCACGAGCGCCACATCATCCTCCGACACCGGGCCGCCGCGCAATCTCTTCAAGCGCTGCCGTCAACTCGGCCTGACCGCGCGCCGCTTCGGGACGTCCATAAAGATTCTCGAACTCGTGGGGATCCCGCTCCAAATCGTAGAACGCCTTGAGTTCCTCTCGCGGGGACTCGACGAGCTTATGCCGCTTCGTGCGTGCGATTCGGATGCCGTCTGGGCCTTCACAATAGGCGACATCCCGCAGTACGGACTGCGCGCCCTCCAACTGCGGCCGGAGCGTCCGGCCCTCGATGCACGAGGGGGCATCGAGCCCGGCCGTGTCCAGGATCGTCGGCATGATGTCCGTGAGCTGTGCCAGGGTATCGTCGGCTACGCCCCGCCGTTGGCCCACCGCACCGGCAATAATGAGCGGCACCCGGATCAAGGCGTCGTACATCTTCGCGCCTCCCTTGATGATCAGGCCGTGTTGTCCCATGTAGTCGCCGTGATCCGAGGCGTAGACAATCAGGTTGTTCGTAAAGCCGCGGCCCGTGAGCGTGGCAAGGACGCGCCCGATTTGGTGGTCCATATGGCTAATTGACGCGTAATAATGGGCCAAGACTCGCCGGAATCGGGCCTCGGTCATCTTGGCCGGATCGAAGAAGCCGCCATGGCACGCATCGGCTTTCGGAACGGGCAGACACCAACCCGGCGGCAGCGTGAGCTGTCGCGGCGCATATATGCGACTCCAACGCGCCGGCGGATCGAAGGGATGATGAGGTTTGATGAACCCCACGAAAAGAAAGAACGGCTCACGGGCGGATTGGACGAATCGCACCGCCATGTTGCCGATCCACGTCGTCGAATGCTGCGCCTCGCTAAGATTCGAGGTCATCGCACCGAAGGTGTCCCAGTAGCGCTTCGGCGCGCTATCGCGATCCACCTGGTCCCACACGTCCATCTCATCAAGAACGCCTTGCTCCTTGAGCCAGGCATGGTAGTCGTCAACGTAGCGCCCGTGGCCGTCCTGCTCGGCCAGTTGCATCACATCGAAACCGTAGTCGGCGCGCGGCGGATTGAAATGCATCTTGCCGATGGCGGCCGTATTGTAGCCTGAGGCCTTGAGCGTCGCCGGAAGCGTCGTGGAAGACGTCGGCAGTCCTTGCCGATTGCCAAGCACCCCGTGCGTGCTCGGATATTGCCCGGTGAGCAGCGTGCTGCGCGAAGGAACGCACAGGGGAAACTGGCACACGGTTTGATCGAACACGACCCCGTGCGCCGCCAACGCGTCCAGGTTCGGCGTGCGGACATCCGGATTGCCGGCGAATCCGGCACAGTCCCACCGGTGCTGGTCGGACAAGATGACAATGACATTCGGGCGCGCCATAGGGTTTTGAGTATAGGCAACTCGGACGGAACCTTCAAGGCATCCGAAGCCACCGCTCGCGTCAGCGGCCTATCCCGAGGATCCGCTCCGCGTTGCCCTTACCTATCGCGTCTCGAGCCGCCTCATCGATGCCCGCCCGCGCGAGCTTCGCGACGTTGGCCAACGGATTGAACAGCGGGAAGTTCGATCCCAACAGGATTCGATCCACGCCGAAACGCGGCACGGCCGCCTCAAGTTCGCCCATGGTCTCGTAGTTCGACGTGTCGAAATAGAAATTGTCCGGCAACGGATCGCCGGCCAGTTCCGGCTGGCCTATCTTGAGACCAAGGGCCACTATGGTAACCTCCGGATAGGCGCGCGCGAAGCTGCCGATCGCCTCCGGCGGGACGGCATCAACCTTGTAAGGACGGAACTGCCGGCGCGGATCCTCGAGGCCGGACTGCACGCACACCGGGAGCTCGCGCTGGGCCGCTTCGGCCATAAGCGGCGCCAGGGCGGCATCCGTTAGTTCGTACCTGTGGTAGTTTGGGTAGAGGACAAGGCCACGCATGCCGTAGGAATCGACACAGCGCCGCAGGTCGTCGAACCAACCAGTGATCGTCGGCCGCAAAACCGCAAAGGGCACAAACCGATCTCGGTGCGCCGCGATGACGCGATCCAGGGCATCGTTACCGTCCTGCGGATTGAACAAATGCACCGCGTCCAACGACGACACCGCCGCGCGCTCGACCCCGCGGGCATCCATCGCCGCCAGAAGTGCATCGAGGCCGCGAACCGGCCGGTACGGCCAATGGCCGAGCTTGGCATTGAAATCAAACATGAAGCCACTTCCGAACGTTTTCGCCGAGAATCATGGCCTGGGTGGCCTCGTCGATACTGGCCGACAATACCTTCGTCATCTGAACAACGAAGCTCCGGCCCGGAATATCCGAGCCGTAGAAGATGCGCGCGCGGCCGAGGTGTTTGAGCAAGCAGTCGACGATGCCATCCTCCGGCTCGCCACCGGAGACATCCATCGAGACATTCGGATTACCGCACACGACGCGCGCCGATTCCTCCCAAAGCCCGCCGCAGTGGGCCATCCAGATCTTCATAGCCGGATACCGCTGCGCCATCGCCGCCACGTGGAAGCAGGTCGACTCCTTCGGCAGGTTACCCGTCGCCTTCGTCCACGTGTGTTGCAGGATAGGTATGTCGAGTTCGATGCATCGCTCGATGAGCGGATTCAGACGCGGATCGTCCACGAACTGCGACACCCAGAGCTTGACCATGCGGCTCGTGCCGTGGACAACGCATCGGTCGAGTTCCTCGAGCGATTTCTCCACGTGGTCGGCGCTCAGGTACACCGCCCCGATGAACCGCCCCGGATACCGCCGACACGCCTCGATCACATCGCTGTTAGCTTCCTCGAGGACCTCGGCTGTCGGGAAATAGGTCCACTGCCGCCCCAACGACGAGATACACAGCTTGTCTACGCCGGCACGATCCGCCAGTTCAAGGATTCCAGCAAGTTCCGTCTCGTCCGCCGAGCGAATATGGGCGTGACAATCGATAATCATACCGTAGGACTTCCTATGGGCACGGCAGTGTACCGTGCCCCGGTCGAGGCGTGCAAACCAAACGGCCCGCGCGCCACGTGGGCGCCACGGTTGGCGCACGATGATCGTGCGCTGATCCGGAGGTGTGCGCGCACGCGACAACCGCGAACCACGCTACGCCAACAAGCGTCTGCGCGTCGGCGTTCTTGCTTCCGAAATTGCCACGTTCCAGGACGACGTCGCAACGGGGACCCCATGCTTTTCAATGGTGATCCGTTCTCCGTTCGCCCCCCGCTCGGGGCCAAATCCGTTTTCTGGGGGCTGGTCACGCGGGGGAGTTCTTTGGAATGCATACGCGGATGCCGTAGAATGCTCACGGACGAGGAGACCAATAACATGAAATACGGCATTGGGGCCGCGGTTGCGCTGGTGGCGCTCTACCTGTGTTCGTCACTGGGCGGGTGTCCGACGCCGGCGGAGGGTGAAGGTGAGGGCGAAGGCGAAGGCGTGCCGGAAGGCCTCGTGGTCATTGCGGAGGGCTGGTTCCAGATGGGTGCCCTCGAACGGGAGACCGGCAGCGCGGACGAGTATCCCACCCATTTCATCTACTTGGACGAGTACCAGATCGGCCAGTACGAGGTAACAAACGCCGAGTTTGTGGGGGTACTGAACTGGGCGCTCGAGCAAGGCGATCTGGAAAGCAGCAGCGGCACCGACTACGCCGGCCAAGACGTGTATGCCTTCGGTAAGATGATGCTCGACCTGAACCACGCCCAGTGCCCTATCGTCTTCACCGACAACGTCTTCTCGGTCAGAATCCGCGAGGATGCCGCCATGGACAACCATCCCGTGGTCTTGGTCACGTGGTATGGCGCCGTGGCCTACTGCAATTGGCGCAGTCGCATGGAAGGCCTGAAACCCGTGTACAACCTGGAGACCTGGGAACGCATCAAACCGGCCCCAAACGGCTACCGCCTGCCCACCGAGGCCGAATGGGAACGTGCGGCCGCGTGGGGTCCCGAGCTGGATTGGATAGCCATGCCGGACGGCACGGCGGGCGGCCATTACATCTACGCCATCCAGAGCGATACCGTCGACACAAGTAGGGCCAACTATATCAAGGCCAATCCAGCCGACCTGGATGCCAACCCGCTGACATCCCCGGTGGGTTTCTTCGAGGCGCAGATGAGTCCTTCGGGCTGCTATGACATGACCGGTAACGCCATCGAATGGTGCGGCGACTGGTACGGCGCCTACGAAGCCGCCAGCCACGGAAACTACCAAGGCCCGCCCACCGGGTCGAAGCGCGTGGCGCGCGGCGGTGGCTGGAACTCCGACAGCTATACGGTCCGGGCCTCGGCCCGTGACTCCTACGGTGAGAACACAGCCCAGATCTACATCGGCTTTCGCGTGGCGCGGACGCCCTAGAGACGGCATCCGACACATCGAGCCGGCGTGACGCCTGCAAGGAGGAAGCCGCAGACCATGATCGCATTCCAGTGGAACATGCCGACACGGGTCATGCTCGGCAAGAATGCCCTCGACTCCCTCGCCAACGATGATTCGGGGCTGGGCCGACGCCCCCTCGTGGTGACCGGGCGAAGCTCCGCCCGCGCATCCGGCGCACTGGACCGCCTCCTCGCCCAGTGGCCCAACGCCGTCGTCTTCGACAAGGTCGAAGAAAACCCCACCACCGACACCTGTGATCGCGGCGCGGCGGTCTGTCGTGAGAACAGGTGCGACCTCGTCGTGGCCATCGGAGGCGGCAGCCCCATGGACGCGGCCAAGGCTATCGCCATGCTGGCCTGCAATCCGGGACGGTGCGAAGACTACTTCGGGCGCGACGTGTTCAAGAAGGGCAATTTACCGATCATTGCCGTGCCGACAACCGCCGGCACGGGCAGCGAGGTCACGCCCTATGCCGTGATCACGGACCACGCACACACGTTCAAGAAGACCATCGCCGGGCAAACGCTATTCCCGCAGTATGCTCTGCTGGACCCGACGCTCTCCGTGTCCATGTCCGCCACCATCACCGCCAATACAGGCTTTGACGCACTCAGCCACGCCGTCGAAGGCATGATCTCACTCAAATCCACTCCACTCGGCGATGCCCTCGCTCTCGAGAGTTGCCGCGTCATCCGGCAGTGGCTCCCTCGGGCGGTCGAGGCACCGGACGACCTCGAGGCGCGCGGTCAAATGCTCTATGCCGCCATGCTGGCAGGTTGCGTCATCGCTCAGAGCGGCACCACCGCCATCCACGGCATGGGCTACTACTTCACCCTCGAGTTCGGCCTCCCTCACGGACTCGCCAACGCCCTCCTGCTCATCCCCGCCTTCGAACGCAATGCACGCTGTCTCCCTGACAAAGTCGCCGCCATCGCCAACGCCCTCGGCCATCCCGCCGCACCAAGTGCTGACCACGCGGGACGCGCCTTCCGCCAGGCCATCATCGACCTCGCCGGACAGGTGGGCCTTGACTTGTCCGCAAACAACGCCGGCGTGGCAAGGGAGGCCTTGCGGCCATTCGCGGAGAGCATCGTCGCCGACCGGCCCCGCTTCAAAAACCAGACCGGCGATTGGTCCCTCGAGGACGTGGCCGCCGTATTCGAAGACGCATGGTCCGGCCCCACGGCATAGCCGCGACATGCGCACACAATATTTATTGTTAATCACAGTTATCGCAATACAGTCATCCGCCAGGTTGACACGGCCCAGGCCAATTCTTACAATACCCATCATCAAACCCCTGCTTCGTGACGACACGGAAGAGGGACAGGAGTATGTTGATGAAGCCACAGATTACGGAACTCGTAGACGTCATTCTCCACATCATCCAAGAATATCCGGAGAACTCGTTGACGGAGACGACCGTACGCTCTTGGCTGTCCAACCGTGGATACAAGAAGCGCGACATCGAGGCGGCGATGAAGCTGGTGAAGCCCCGGTTCGCGTCGTGCAAACCCACCCCGGTGCACCGCCCAGCGTCGATCCGAACCCTTTCGCCGCGCGAGCAACAGCAGCTCTCGCCGGAGGCCCGGAACGCCTTGGCGCGCCTCGAACTCTACGGACTCCTGAGCCCCTCGGAACGAGAGTTGATCCTTCACCACCTGGACCATTTTGAGGGTGAAGTTGGCGTAGATGAATTGGACTATCTGTTGTCGTGGCTGATCTGCGGCGATCGGAACGTCGAGTTCCAGCAAACCGTGGCTAACACATTGGACGACAACCTTCGCGGCCTGCACTGAGGCGCCCAGGGCGCGCCTCGCCGAGCGGCGGGCGGATGGGCGTCAAGCGTTGATATGACATGTGAAGCCACGAGGGCAAGCCGCCGTCGTATTGCCGTTTTCCCGCTGGGCGCGCTCGAACGGGGCGCAGAGGCGTTGCCATCCGGAGGCGGGACAGCCGCTGCAGTGAACGAGAGTCTCTCAGGAGTGAATACGTATGGGCAAGTGCCTGGTAGTGGTCGAGTCGCCGGCGAAAGCGCGGACGATCAGCAAGTTGCTTGGTTCAAACTACGTGGTGCGGGCAAGCAACGGACACGTGCGCGATCTTCCCAAGAACTCGTTGGGCGTGGACATTGAGAATGGTTTCGCGCCGAAGTACCTTCCCCTCCCGGACTCGGCGGCGGCGATCAAGCACATCCGCGAGGCCGCGAAGAAGGTGGATCGGATCCTGCTGGCCTCCGACCCGGACCGTGAAGGGGAGGCCATCGGTTGGCACGTGGCCCAACTGCTCAAGCGCTCGGGCAAACCCATCCAGCGCATCGAGTTCAATGCCATCACCAAACGCAACGTAACCGAAGCCGTCAAGCACCCGCGGGACATCGATCAGGATCTGGTCGATGCCCAGCAGGCCCGCCGAATCCTCGATCGCTTGGTTGGATACAAGATCAGCCCTCTCCTCCAATGGCGTGTTCGTCGAGGCCTCAGCGCGGGACGTGTTCAGTCCGTAGCCGTTCGGATGGTCTGCGACCGCGAGGCCGAGATCCGCAGCTTCGTTCCCGAGGAGTACTGGACCATCGACGCCGTGCTGAAGACCGTGCACGAGGAGATGATGACCGCGCGCCTCGCGATGATCCGCGGCGAGAAAGCCCGCGTCGTGAACGAGGCCGGAGCGCGCGCCATTGTGGCCGACCTCGAGAACGCCGAGTATCGCGTGGCGAGTGTCGAGCGCAAGGAGGTCCGCCGGCATCCCTATGCGCCGTTCATCACCAGCACCCTTCAGCAAGAGGCGGCCCGAAAACTCCGGTTCAGCCCGCGCCAGACCATGCGGATCGCTCAGGTGCTGTACGAAGGCGTGACCGTCGGCGACGAGGGCCAGGTCGGCATTATCACCTATATGCGCACGGACTCGACCCGGATCGATCCGGAAGCGATCGCCGAGGTCCGCGACTATATCGGCCGGAACTTCGAGCCCACCATGCTGCCCGAAAGCCCCAACGTGTACCGAAGCAAGCGGGGCGCCCAGGATGCGCACGAGGCCATTCGGCCGACATCCGCATTCCGAACACCCGACTCCCTCGCGGCGTACCTCGACGCCGATCAGCTCAAGCTGTATACCCTAATCTGGCAGCGGTTTGTGGCATCCCAGATGGCCTCCGCGGTGCTGGACCAGACGACCGTGGACGTCGCGGCGAAGGAGTACGTGTTCCGCGCAACGGGCTCCGTGGTGAAGTTCGCCGGATTCACGAAGCTGTATGAAGAAAGCGCGGATGACTCAACCAAGAACGGTCGCGACGCGGAAGCGGATCGATCCATACCGGCGGTTGCGGAAGGCGAACGACTGTCGGTCCAGGAACTGAGGCCGGAACAGCACTTCACGAAGCCGCCGCCCCGTTACTCGGAGGCAAGCCTCATCCGAGCCCTCGAAGAGAATGGCATCGGCCGGCCCAGCACCTACGCGCCGACGATCAACACCATCCAGGATCGCGGGTACGTGACGCGCGAGAAGGCCTATCTCCGGCCGACGGAACTCGGCGAACAGGTCAACGCACTTCTACTCGAGAGCTTCCCCGACATCCTCGACATCAACTTCACCGCCAGCCTCGAAGAGGATCTTGACCACGTCGAGGAAGGACGGCGGTCATGGTCCGAGTTGCTGGCGGCCTTCTACTCCGGCTTCAGCCGGAATCTCCGAACGGCTCAGCAGCGGATGGTGGGCGAACAGGCGGAAGGTGATGCGCCGTGTCCGGAATGTGGGAAGCCGATGGAGCTACGGACGGGCCGGTTCGGCCCTTTCTTGGCGTGTACGGACTACCCAACGTGCCGCGGCTCAAAACGGATCGCCAAGCCCAAGACGGTCGAGGAAACGGGCGAAACCTGCGACCAGTGCGGCGCACCCATGGTGATCCGGGAGGGCCGATTCGGCCGGTTCATGGCGTGTTCGAAATACCCGGAGTGCAAGAATACGTACAACATCGACGAAAGCGGCAACAAGATCCCGAAACAGCCCAAGGAACCGCCCAAGAAGACCCAACAGAAGTGTCCTCAGTGCGACGGATTCCTGCTCATCCGCAAGAGCCGCGCCGGCGAGGAATTCTACGGATGCGAGCACTATCCCAAGTGCCGCTTCACGAAACCCATGGAGCTGGGCCTGAAATGCCTGCGGCCCGGATGCGACGGCAATCTCGTCACGCGCCGAGGTAAGGGGCGCCGATTCATCGGGTGCGACAAGTATCCGACGTGCGACTACACAGTCTTCGGGCAGTTGGACAAGGAAACTCCGTGTCCAACGTGCGGCAACGCGTGGACCGTTATCGCCAAAGAGCGGAATAAGTCGCGCCGGCGCAAGTGTCCTGTGCCGGGATGCCCCTTCGAGGAAGCCCTGCCCGAGGAAGAATAGGCGATGGCCGAAAACGACAGCGGCGACGACGCCAGCCAGGAAACGCCGCCGTCGCGTATTTCTGCCGACGCTGACGCGTCGCGTGACCGAGACATCGCTCGGTTCGCCGACTACCTCCGATTCGAGCGCGGGTTCTCCGAGCACACCCTGCGTGCGTATCTCCGCGACTTGGACCAGTTCTGCGACTTCGTGACCTCGGGCCCGAAAGCCCTCGCCGAAGATGACCGAGCACGGGACGGCGCCACCTTCGCGGCCATTAGGAAGGCGTCGAGAACCTCCGTCCGCGCCTTCCTGGCCCACGTGCAAACCTCGGGCGGATCCCCGCGCACCTCGGCCCGCAAACTCGCCGCCATCCGCGCCGCCTACAGCTTCTTCGTCCGCGTCGGCGATCTTGAGACCAACCCGGCGGCCTCGGTGAGAAGCCCAAAGCTCGGCCACGATCTGCCCGACGTGCTGAGCATCCCCGAAGTCACGGCGCTGCTCGAAGCGCCCAACACCACCACGCCCCTCGGCAAGCGCGACCGGGCGCTCCTCGAGGTACTCTATTCGAGCGGCATCCGGGCCAGCGAACTGGCCGGACTCACCCTGGACGCCATGGATCTCGAGCGCGGCACCATCACGGTACTCGGCAAGCGACAGAAAGAGCGCATTGCGCCGCTCGGCTCCTACGCCGTCAATGCCGTCCTGGACTACCTCGCCGTCCGCAAATCCCTCGGCAATCCGAATCACGATCGATTCCTGGTGAACCGACTCGGCGGACCGCTAACAACACGGAGCATTCAGCGCGTGGTCGAGCGCTACGTACTCGAAGTGTTGCCCGGCCGGACTTCCGTTTCGCCGCATACCTTGCGCCATACCTTCGCGACGCACATGCTCAATGGCGGCGCCGATCTGCGCGTGGTCCAAGAGCTTCTCGGCCACGAGAGTCTCACGAGCACCCAGATCTACACGCATGTCAGCATCGACCGGCTCAAAGAGGTCTATCGCCACGCCCATCCGCACGCGTGACGGCCATCACGCGCTCGGCCCCCAGATACTCGTAGGCCCCTCATTGCGCTGCGGCGTGCCGGGCGTGCTGCGGCCGTTCTCGACGTACTGCCCGAGGAGTCTCGTGAGGCGCTCGACGATCTCCGGATGCTGATCGCAGACATTCAAGGTTTCGGCGACATCCTTCTCAAGGTCGTAGAGCTGGATCGGCGGCAAACCCATCGTCCGCGCCTCCTGGGGTTTCGGAGGGCTCCAGCCGCCGCTGCCCGAACACAGCTCAAGCTTCCACCGCCCTTGCCGAATCGAGAGCGAACCGTTGATGGAAGCCTGGACTGTCGCCTCGCGGAGGGGGGCCGCAAGAACCTCGCCGCGCAGGACCGGCAGCAGGCTGTAACTGTCCTCGCCGGCGTTGTCCGGCAACGTAGCGCCGACGATGGCCGCCGCCGTCCCGAGGAGATCGGTGAGGCAGACGGTCTCAGCGCACATAGCGCCGGCCGGCACCACGTTCGGCCAGCGAACGAGATACGGAATGCGATGGCCGCCCTCAAAGATATCGGCCTTGTAACCTCGGAACACATAACTTGGATCGTGACCGAGCTTCTCGAGGAGCGGGAAGTTGGCCTTGGGCGAACAGCCGTTGTCGCTCGTGAAAACGACCAGCGTGTTCTCGGCGAGGCCGTGCGAGTCGAGCGCGTCGAGCACGCGCCCAACCACGGCATCGACTTCCATCACGAAATCGGCATACGGATTAAGGCCGCTCGCGTCCTTGAACGGCTCGTTCGGCACAATCGGCGTGTGCGGCGCCGTGAGCGGGAAATAGAGAAAGAACGGCCCACCAGCATCGGCTCGGTCCTGGATGTATTCGACGGCCTTGGCCGTGAGCGTGGGCAGGACATCGTGACAGTCGAAGCCCGGCAGCGCCTCGCCGGGCCGCCAGAACGCGTAGTCCCCACCGCCCTCGGCGTGGGCCGTCGGTAGGGCCACGCACGCGTCGTCCTCGATATAGACGTAAGGCGGCATATCGAGCGACGCCGGAATGCAGAAGTTGTAACCGAATCCGAGGTCCCGAGGGCCGTGCTGCACCGGTTTCGCGTAGTCGACGCTGCCATCTTCCGCCTTGCCCTGGCCTTCCCTAAGCGCCCAGTCCCAGCCGAGATGCCATTTGCCCACGCAGGCCGTGTGGTAACCGTGTTGCTTGAGCAACGAGGCCACCGTCATCCGCTCCGGCGAAATGAGGTGGCGCGAATAGCCGTCGAGCACGCCCTGTTTGAGCGTCGAGCGCCAGGGATAGCGACCGGTGAGAATGCCATAGCGCGTGGGCGTGCACACCGCCGACGGCGAATGGGCGTCCGTGAACACCATGCCTTCACGCCCGATGCGATCGATGTTGGGCGTCCGGATCTTCGAGTCGCGATTCAGACACGACACGTCGCCGTAGCCCAAGTCATCGGCCAGGATGTAGACGATATTCGGCATGTTCGAAGCCTTCGCCGCAGCCCGGGCGCCCGCGCTGCGCGCCAGCACCGCCGTGCCACTCGCGGCTGCCGCCCGCCGCAGAAACGCCCGCCGGCTCAGTGATTGCATGAGCTCCTCTCCTCTTCTTTCGAGTGCCGTGACCACTCCCGCTTATCACCTAGCAGCGAGAACCCCGCTTCTGTCATCTCGAGCGAAGCGAGAGATCTCCCTCGACATTCCTTACGCGCGTCCGCAGGAAACAGGCACTATCCGTGCCTGTCCGCCGCGGACGGCCCTCCTGACCAGAACACTCTCCTCTGTCATCTCGAGCGGAGCGAGAGATCTCCTTCCGAGATTGCGTCACCCGAAGACACAGACCCTCCTGCCATCTCGACGCAAGAGGTCCTCTTGGCCAAAGCGAGGGATCCGATTCTGTCATCTCGAGCGAAGCGAGAGATCTCCTCCGGCATCCTTCACGTGTCTTCGGAAGGGTCAAGACGCCGCTCATTGCCGTGCTGAAGGACGGCCCCTTCCTGTCTCTCAACACCGTTCCTCCACTCCGATCTTAACACCTTGAAACCATCCGTCACTCAGGTCCTTCCATTCCGGATTACAGGCAACCACAAGGCCGTTCTTCTTCTCGCGACGCCATTTCTTGATCTGTTTCTCCCTCGCAATCGCGTCGCGGACATCGCCGAATTCCTCATAGTACACCAGCTTATTCACGTTGTATTTCGCGGTGAAGCCACGCACCATTTTCGCCTTGTGCTCGTAGATCCGGCGATCAATGTCGTTGGTTACGCCCACGTACATCACCCTGTCATTCTTGTTCGTCAGGAGGTAGACATAGTAGCGATGCTCTCTGCGCATAGGATCCTCCTAGCCGCTCCTCTGCCGGCAGGCCTGTATCGTCGTCCTGAACAAACGTGAGGAGTCGCCGCTCCTTTTACTCCAAACGAATGCGAGAAATCGCGGAAGGAGATCTCTCGCTTCGCTCGAGATGACAGGTGGGGACACCGGCGATTCGGAACGGCTATTCCCCGACGTCTCCCAGCGCCGCGTCGACACGGCCGATGGTCTCGTCGATGTCGCTCTCTTTGTGCGAGTAGTTGACGTAGGGCAGGTTGTAGAACGACACCCCGTGGCCGTAGCAGGCATCGAAGAAGCTTGCGGCGAAACCGTCGTCGAACTCGAAGATCGCACATACGTCGAGGCCGCGCAGCCGGACGGGCGCCGCGTGCTTCTCAAACACCGCCGTGAGTCCTTGACGCAGCCGCCCGGCCATGGCCCACAGATGCGCAATCACGTCTTTCTCGCGGTAGAACGAGATCGCGGCCTTGGCGGCGGCCAGGGATAGCGTCTCGCCGCCGAAGGTGGACGAGATGCCGACGGCCCTGGCACTGTCGATGAGGTCCGCGCGGCCGACATAGGCCGAGATCGGCATGCCGTTGGCCAGGCCTTTCCCGAACACCGCCATGTCGGGCATGAAGCCGAAATACTCCTGCGCGCCGCCGACGGCCAGCCGGAATCCGGTGACGATCTCGTCCATGATCAGCAGCGCGCCATACTCCTGGGTGAGTTTCCGCAACGCCGGCAAGAATTCGGCGCCTTTCTCCATGTCGGCGTAATTCGAGGCGACCACCGCCGCGGCGATGTCGTTGCCGTCTTTCTCGAAGGCGGCCTTCCACGGCTCGATGTCGCCCCAGGGCAACGACGCATGCAACGCGGATATCGCCGCAGGAACGCCTTTCTCGGGCCGGCTCGCTGCGATGCCGGCCGGCCGGAATCCGCCGGCGCTCAACGTGTTGATCCAGCCGTTGTAGCCGCACTGAAGCACCTTGTTTCGTCCGGTCGCGTTGCGGGCAATCTTGATGCACGCGGCGATGGCCTCGCCACCGGTCTTGAGAAATCGCACGCGCTCGGCACAAGGCAGGGCCTCGACCAAGAGCTTGGCGACCTCCCCCTCGAGCGGATGCGGATGACCGAAAATGATGCCGTTCTCAAGCTGCGCCGCGATCGCCGCATTGATCTCCGGCACGGCGTATCCCAGCGTGATCGGCCCGAGCGAATTGCGGTAATCGATGTACTCGTTGCCGTCGGCGTCCCACACGCGACAACCCTTCCCTCGGACAATCTGGGCGGGCTCGGCACCTTCCAGCGTCGGCGCCTTCGAGGAGGTGGAACTGCCCTGCGCCAAGGACCTCGTGCTTTCTCGGTACAGGGCCCAGGATTTCGAAACATCGTGGCTCATGGCAGATCCTCCCTTGTCAATGCGGACAACCTGTAGCATAATGATGTCCACGGAAACGCTACGTACGGAGAAGTTTTTAGCAGGTATCGCCGACCACGTCAAGGCGTGTCGGAGCGCCTGGGCCGATTGGCGAACGGACAATGAGGGGAATGGGGTATGGGTCGACGTGGGTTCACCTTGATCGAGTTGCTCGTCGTCATCGCCATTATCGGCATTCTAGCCGCCATCCTGCTGCCGGCGCTGGCACGCGCCCGCGAGGCAGCCCGGCGCTCGAGTTGCGCCAACAACCTCAAGCAATGGGGCGTGATCTTCAAGATGTACGCGAACGAGTCGCCCGGCGGCATGTTTCCGCCCGTCATGCTCGGCTACCTGCCCGTGGACGACGCCGGCACGTTGGCCATCACCGTGGACACCGGCCCGAACGCGCTTGTGGTGTATCCCGAATACCTGACCGATCCGAACATCTGCTTCTGTCCATCGGATGCCGAGGCCATGACGGTCCGCGAGGAGCAAGCGAAGATCCATGGCGAATGGTGCTGGCACCGCGCCGGCTACGGCGTCGACGAGTGTGGCCGGGCCATCGACACGAGTTA
Organism: Candidatus Hydrogenedentota bacterium; assembly: GCA_036769985.1. GTDB lineage: Bacteria > Hydrogenedentota > Hydrogenedentia > Hydrogenedentales > SLHB01 > DAIPKA01. The sequence goes on from DAIPKA010000004.1 coordinate 171,480, forward strand.
CGCCTACCTCGGCGTAATCCTCGATCGCTGCGAAGAAACCGATCCCGAACGCCTCGTCATGCCGAACGATGTGATCATCTCCGCCATGAATATCGCCGGCGTGAACTGGAGCATCCCCGACGGCGGCACGTACTTCCCAACGCAAGGCTACGCCGCCATCCTCGGCATGGTAATGGCTTGCGTCGACGGCTACGGTAACGCGGAGGTATTCAACGCGGCCCTTGACCGCGATATTGCCCTCTCCGAGGAGTTCTGTGGCCAAGGCCTCGGCACGGGGGGGAGCGACACCATCATGCGCATTCGCGAAGGCGCCGAGCGATTCCTCATCGAAGATGTCGCCAATCCGGGCGATACCTCGAAAGCCCAGAGCTGGATCTTCGTGATGTGCGACCATGTCAGCACCAAATCCGAGCTCTACAACCACGTGCCGGGCGGATCCAACGCCCTATTCATGGACGGCCACGTCGAGTTCATCAAGTTCCCGGGCCGATCGCCGGTGTGCCCCAAAACAGCCGCCATCTTCACGATGTTCTACGGCGGCGACGAGTAGGCCGCACCCGTCAGTCCCGACGTCGGAAAGGCAGTAATCCATGACCCTGCGCGAACGCATTCTGGCAGTCTATCGCGGCGAGACGCCGGACGCGGTCCCGTACATGCTCGACTTGTCGCACTGGTTCTACCACAACCGCCGTATGCCCTGGGATCTGAGTCAGGCCTATTACGAGCCCGAGTACGCGCTGATCGACTACCACAAGCACATGGGAGCCGGCTTCTATCTCCCCAATCTCGGCTCGTTTATCGAGGTGCGCCACGCCGACGACGTACAGGCCTCCGTAACCAAGAGCGACGACGGTCGGGCCATCACCTGGACCTACGAGACCCCGCTGGGCACCATCCGGCGGACGCGAACCTGGGAAGAACAGACCTACGCTTGGGGCATTCCCGAGTGGGCGATCAAGACCGAGGCCGACCTCCGCGTTCTCGGCTACGCCCTGAGCCGCCGCACCTACGTTCCCCGCTGGGAGCGCTACAACGCCTGGGTGGATTACGTCGGCGAAACGGGCGTCGTGTGCGCGTTGTCCGGTTACAGCGCCGTCGGCCATCTCCTCAACTACTGGCTTGGCATCGCCGGCACGGTCTACGCCATGGCCGACTGGCCCGATACCGTGCACGAAGTCGTGGATGCCATCAACGAAAACAACCTGGCCTGCGTCGATGCGCTGGCCCGATCGCCCGCCGAGATCGTTATCCTCGGCGACAACTTCTCAAGCGATGTCCAGCCACCTTCCTTTTTCGAGACCTGGTCCAAATCGTTCTACGTCGAAGCCATCCGCCGCCTTCATAACGCGGGCAAGTGGGTCGCCGTCCATATCGACGGCCGACTCCGCGGCGCCCTGGCCATGATCCGAGATGCCGGCGCCGATTGTGCCGACGCCGTGACGCCCGCTCCCATGGGCGATCTCGATCCGGAAGCCTGCCGTGATGAGGCCGGTCCCGAGTTCATCCTCTCCGGCGGCGTTCCGCCGGACGTGTGGCTGCCGAGTGTCGAGCGCGCCGGATTCGAGCGTGTGGTGCGGCGGTGGCTCGAACTCAGGCGACGCAGTCCGCGTCTGATCGCTGCGGCGGGCGACCAGGTGCCGCCGGGCGCGGTGGAAGATCGCATCGCGATCATGCGAGACTTGGTCGAGAAACACGGCCGGTACTGACCAATTCAGGCCGAAGGAGATCTCGTGCCAAGCATTGCCGGACTGGACAAGCTGCTGCACATCTTCGTGAGTCTCATCGTCACACTCCATGACCCGTGCCTGGCCATCATCGCAGGTGTCGGCAAGGAGGTGTTCGACGTGCTACGAGGCAGCTCGGCCGACGTACTGGACCTACTGGCCGACCTCGCCGGCATTCTGCTGGCCGTGGCCTTTGGATAGACATCGCGAGAAACGGCCAGGGATCGGCCGTGTGCGGAGGTAGCGCCATGGAAATCTTTCGCGGAACAACGGTGCTGGGCGTGCGAAGAGAAGGCCAAGTCGCCCTGGGCGGCGACGGCCAGGTCACATTGGGCGACACGATCATGAAGGACCGTGCGACAAAGATCCGGCGACTCGAGGAGGGGCGGGTGCTCGCGGGATTCGCCGGCGCGGTGTCCGATGCCCTCACGCTCTTCGAGCGATTTGAGGCCAAACTGGGCGAGTTCAACCACAGCCTGGTCCGCGCCGCCGTCGAACTGGGCAAAGAATGGCGGACGGACAAGTACCTGCGCCAGCTCAACGCCCTACTGGCCGTGTGCGATGCCGAGAAGTCATTGGTGATTGCTGGCACAGGCGAGATCATCGAACCGGACGACGGCATCCTGGCCATCGGCTCGGGCGGGCCCTACGCACTGGCCGCCGCCCGCGCGCTTGCGAGTCACTCGAACCTTGACGCCGCCGGAATCGTCCGGGAAGCCCTCACCGTCGCCTCGGGCATCTGCATCTACACGAACACTCACATCACCGTCGAAACGCTCTAGCCAAGACCGGTCCCCGGCACTACCGAGCATTGACGGTCTGCGAGATCTTGTCGATGATGGCCGTGGTCGACTGCCCTTCGACGCCCGGAATGATGCTGATCCGGCCGCCATGTCCTTCCACGACGCGCCGCTCTTCCTGAACAATGGTGTCCAGCGTGTAATCGCCGCCCTTGGCGTACACATCCGGCCGAAGCCGCTTGAGAATGGGCACCGTCGTCTTCTCGCCGAAAATCATGAGATAATCCACACACTCCAACGCCGAAAGCACGAGCGCGCGGTCCTTCTCGGCAACCACGGGCCGGTTCGGCCCCTTGTTCTCGCGCACCGAGGCATCGCTGTTCAAGCCGACCACGAGCACATCGCCGAGCTTGGCAGCTTTCATCAGGTACGTGATGTGTCCGGTGTGAAGAATATCGAAACAGCCATTGGTCCAGACCACGGTCTTGCCCCTGTCGTGCAGGTGCCGGACAACAACCTCGAGTTGATCCAGCGTCTTGAGCTTGGCCGGCGTCGACGTGCCGGCCAGCGCCGCCATCACTTCTTCCCGCGTAACGGTGACGACCATCTCGCGCCCGACGGCTACGCCCGCCGCCGCGTTGCCAACCGCCGCCGCGTCTCGAAGCGAACCGCCCGCCAGGCGCGTCAAGGTGACCGCCGCCGTTACCGTGTCGCCGGCGCCGGTCACATCGACCACGTTGCACGGTATGATCGGCACGTTCTCGACCGTGCCGTTCTCGGCGAAGATCGTGATACCCGCCGGCCCGCATGTCACCAGCGCGTTCTTGCAGATGCCCAGCAGTTTTTTCCCGGCCTCGCGGAGCGACGCATCGTCGACCACGTCCACACCGGCGCCCAGGCCCGCCTCGCGGTCATTGGGCACGATGATGTCGAAACCCTTCAGCGCCCCGGCACGCGCTCGCGAGTCGCCTACCGTCAACAGGTTGTGCTTCTTCGCCACGGCAACCACCTCGGCCAGCACGCGTTCCGTGGCCACGGACGATGCCTGATCGCCTACGACGATGGCGTTCACCTTCGGCGCGAAAGCGCGGATATTCGCGAGGACCTGGGCCTCGACGTCTCCGCTGATGAATGTGGGTTTGGGCGTGTCCGTTCTCAGAATTTCCTGCACGGGGATGTTGTGGCCGCCGGCCCGGAGCTTCCCGTAGGTGTTGGTCGGACGGTTAGGATCGACGACCAAGCCCGATGCGTCGACGTTCCGCAACGCGAACTCGCGCCGGACCACATCCGCGTTCATGTCTTCGCCGACCACGCCGACCATGAAGGTCTTCGCCCCAAGCGCGGCGAGATTGCAGGCCGCGTTGCCGGCCGCGCCCGGATTGTGAAGCCGACGATGCACTTCGTAGACCGGAATCGGCGCCTCGAGACTGATGCCCGTCACCACGCCCTCGACATTCTCGTCCAGGTAGATATCGCCCACTACCAACACCCTGAACCCATCGAATCGGTCTATCAGCTTGCGATAACGCTCGACGTCCATCAAACACCACTCCTCCGCGCCTTCCGGCGCCCATGCTTCGATGACCCGATCGCTTGATCGCGAGAATTGTATCCCATGGGTTCGGGGCGGTCAATCGACGCCAGCGATGCGGCGCCTCCGGACGGCCCAACGCAGCCAACAACGTCGTGGGCAAAGCCTGGGAGTTATGGGAAGAATGAGAGACATAGAGAGAATAGGACAAACCTCACTGGTCGGCCGGGTCGGGCAAATCGGACCGATCCGACCGATCCGACCGATCCGTCCAATCCGTCCAATCCGTCCAATCCGTCCAATCATATTTCCCATTCTTCCCATAGGCCATCCAACAAGCTTGCGCGAACGGAACCGCCCAGTCCAGAATACGGCACTTCTCGGACAGGGAGAAACGCCATGACGTCCAAAGAACGCGTACTTGCCGCCATCAACCACGAGCAACCGGATCGTGTGCCAATCCAGACGTATCTCACGCCGGAAATTCACAAGGTGCTGGTCGACCACTTCGGAACCAACGACATCCTGCCGATTCTCGGCGTCGACTTCCGTGGCGTCGGCCCAAGGTTCGTCGGCGAACCGAAACCCATTCCCGAGGGATGCCAGTTCGTGGACGAGTGGGGCACGGGATACAAAACCATCCAGTTCGAGACGGGCGCCTATGAAGAGGCGTCGTACTTGCCGCTGGCGGAACTCGAAACGCTCGATGACGTCGAAGCCTATCCGTGGCCGACGGCGGATCAGTTCGACTTCTCAGGCATCGAGGCCCAGTGCGATGCGCTCAAGGACTTCGCCATCTGCTGCAGCGGCGCCGGCACACCGGACATCGTGAACGGCGTCAGCCGAGGCCGCGGCATGGAACGCGTCATGATGGATATCATGATCGAGGACCCCGTCGGCGTGGCCATCATCGACAAGCGGTGCGACACACTTTACGAGCGGTGCCGCTGTACGCTCGAGGCCGGAAACGGCAAGATCGACATCCTGTGCACCGGCGAGGATTGCGGATGCCAAGCCGGCCCCATGTTTCCGCTCGAGGTGTTCGATCGCTTCTTCCGCCCACGCCTCAAACGGTTCTACGACCTCGCCCACGAGTTCGGCGCCAAGGCCATGATGCACTCGTGCGGCAACACGCGGAAACTCATGCCGCGCTTTATCGAGATGGGCCTCGACGTCCTCGATGCGATGCAGCCGGAACCGCCTGGAATGGTGCCCGAGGAGATCAAGGCCGAGTTCGGTGACAAGCTGGCCTTCTGCGGCCTCATCAGCACGCAGCAAACGCTGCCCTTCGGCACCGAAGCGGATTGCCGCGCCGAGGCCCGCCACCGTCTCGAGGTCATGACGCCCAACGGCGGCTACATCTTCAGTCCGGCGCATTGCATCCAATCCGACACGCCGTTGCGCAACGTCCTCGCCATCTACGAGGAAGCCCTCGGCCTAGCGCCGGAGACCCTCCTCAACTACCGGAAGACTCCGTAGCCACGTCTCGTTCGAGGCCTATCTGGTCGAAAGGAATCGACTGGAAGCCGGGCACGTCGCGAAACACCTCGGAGTCCTCGCGGAACTGGAAGTTCAGGGCCGCCGCGTCGACGAAGCCCGGATCGTGATCCAAGATAGCGTTGTCCTTGGCTTCCCAATTCCCTTTGACGAAGTCGTCGCAGTTCACCACGACGTTGCGGCACGCGCGGTTGACGCGGGGTTTGTCCGATGGCGTCATGAATCCGGCCAGATCCGGATAGCGGTCGAGGTAAGGCGGCTTCGTGATGTCCACTTCCTTAAGCAGGTTGTTCTGCCAGAGATCGGCGGCGACCATCTCCCACCAGCGATCGTCATCCCACGGCGCTTGACGAATGGCGGCGGAGCACTCGATGAACATGTTGTTCTCAACGAGGTTGTCGTGGCCGCCATGGACGAATACCGCGCCGAAGTTGCCCCCGGACGCCTTGTAGAACACGTTGCCGAATACCGTCTGCCCGCCGGAGCCGTCGTCGAAGTAGACCGCGCAACTGCCGTGGGTGAAGGTGCTGCCGATGTGGTGCCAGAAGTTGTAGCGGAGGATACTCCCGCGCTCGGACGGATTCCGGCCCATGTAGAAGGCGCCGCAATCATCGCTATCCTGGCTGATGTGGTGGATCTCGTTGTACTCGATGACGTGATCGTTGCCAGCGAGGCCAATGGACTGGTGCGGCGCGTCGTGGAGCAGGTTATGGGCGAGCCGCACGCCGACGCCGCTCAGATGAACGTGATAGGCGTGCGTCCGCTGCCGCCGCGAGACACGCCAGATGTGGTTGTTGACGGCTTCGTGCCCACACGGCGTCAAGGTCCGCCGATCCCCGCCGCCAATGCGCAGGCCCGCCGTGCCGATATCGAAGATATCGCAGCCCTCGACGCGGTGCTTGAGCCCGCCGTCGACAATGATGCCGTCGTGGCCGGTGTTGCGCACGGTGCATCTCGATACCGCGCAGCCTTCGCCGCCTCGGATGCGAATGGCCGTGCCGGCGCACGCCTCGACCGTCAGCCCGTCGAGGATGACATGTGATGCGCCATCGACGTCAATCACCGGTTCCGTGAGTGTGGACAAGAGGATGCGCGCGTCGGCGAGGGCCGCCGGCGGCCAGAACAGGAGCGCACCGGACTCGCGGTCGAGGTAGTATTCGCCCGGCTGATCGAGTTCCTCGAGCAGGTTGACCGCACAATACCGTCTCGGCGCCGGGTTGCCGCTGCCAAGTCCATAGCAATGCGGCTGCACGAAGGTGATGTGCCGCTTCTCGGTATCGATCTCCGCCACCCGGATCGTCTCGGCGCGCCAGTCGAAGCACCAGTAGCCGTGAAGCCATACCGCCGGCGCCGTCGTCCAGCGCGACGGCCGGTCGCCCGCGTACTCGAAGGTCCCCGGCTTGTCCGACGCATGGTTGCGCCATGGCGCCGGCCCGCTCTCGACAATGCCGGCCACCTCGGCCCAACCCTCGTTCGGCCACTGGGCCAGCATCATCCGCGCGTCGTTGAAAAACAGTTCCGGCACGGCGGCCGGCTCACTGAAGGCATCCGGCAGCGCGCCATACTCGGTTACGCCGAGGGCCTTGAGGTCGGCGCCAACGACCTGATCCCGCGCCGCCGGATCGATCCGCGCCGCGAGCGCTTCAACCGCCACCGGGCCGAACGACCCTGCCGGAATCACCACGCCGCCGACGAACCGCACCTCCTCGCCCGGCGCGGCGCGAAATACCACCGGCCGATCCGACTCGCCGCTGTCCTCCTCGGACAACCGAAGACTCTCCGACAGCACGTAAGTGCCGCTGTGCAGCCACACCGTCGCCCCGTCCTCCGGCAGGCCCTCGGCGGTCTTCTTGGCGCGCAACGCGCCTTGCGCCGCCACCAGCGACGCCAACGGCGCGGCCCCCGTCCCTACGGCCTCATCGCTCCCGCCCGGCGCAACGTGGATATCGAACGCCGCTGCCGCAAACCCCACACCAATCACCGTCAACGCGATGCAGATAGAACGCATGTCGCCTCCTCGATTCCTGGGTGGCCCGGCCCCATCGTAGCGGCGATACGCGGCCGCGTCAACCTCACGAAGCATCGGACAGCCGACGGATGAGGTCGCTCAGTTGCTCTTTGGCATCCCCGAAGCAAAGGGTCACGTTCTTCTGCTGATACAAGGGGTTCGCCACACCGCAGTAGCCCGGCTGCGCATCGAGATTGCAGACGATGACATGGCCCGCTTCGCCGGCGCGCAGCACGGGCATGCCGTAGATGGGAGTACCTTCCGCGGTGGAGGCCGCCGGGTTCACGACATCATTGGCGCCCACGATGATCGACAGGTCCGCGTCTTTGAAGCTGTCGTTGATGGCGTCCATGTCGAGGAACTTCTCGTAGGGAACATCGGCCTCGGCCAGGAGTACGTGCATGTGGCCCGGCATGCGCCCGGCCACCGGATGTATGGCAAACCGCACGGTGTTGCCTCGGGCTTCGAGGGCATCGGCAAGTCGCTTCACTTCGTGCTGAGCCTGTGCCAGCGCCATGCCGTAACCCGGCACGATGATGACATCCTTGGCGTCGTGCAACACCGAGTCGAGCGAAGGCCGACCAACCGATGCCTCCGCCGTCTGAACGGGCGCGACCGATGCCGCCTGCGCGACCTCGTCCGCAGGCACGCCACCGATGGCCGCCACGCCTCGGCCGGTGAGGATAGCGACCAGATCTCGGTTCATCGCCCTGCACATAATCCGCGTAAGAATAAGACCGGAGGTTCCCACGATCGCCCCGGCGGCAACCAGCAGCAGGTCCCCCACCGCAAACCCGGCGATGGCCGCGGCAAGTCCGGAAAGGGCGTTGAGCAGGCAGATGCCAACCGGCATATCCGCCCCGCCTATGCGAAGGGCAAACACGACTCCAAAACCGCTCACGTTAATCAACAACAACAGGGCAGCCCCGAGCGCAAGCCAAGACGACGATCCCAGAATGACGACCGTGAAGATCGCCATCGCCAAGCAAGCCGTGAATGCCCAGATACCGTAGTTCGTTATCACCACGGGACGCTGCGGGATCCGGCGATCGAGCTTCGCCGCGGCGATGGAGCTCCCCGCAAACGTGAATCCGCCAACGGAGATCGCCAGGGCCGACGAAAGCCGGGCCACGAGCGACGGGACCAGCGTCTGCTCATACAGAAGAGACAGCGGGACCAAGGCCGAGGCGGCGCCCCCCAGTCCGTTCAGGAGGGCCACCAGTTGAGGCATCTGGATCATGGCGACGCGAACGGCCAGCACATAGCCAATGACCGCACCCACCGCCAGCGAGCCGAGAATCACCCCGTGGGTCATGACGCCGTGGGTGCCCAGCGTCAGAATGATGGCTCCCAACACAGCCGACGCGCCCAGGAGGTTCCCCGCCACCGCGGTTCGAGGCGAATTCATGAGGCGAATACCCATGACCACCCCCACCGCAAGACCAAAAGCGACGATGGTGTGTTCGTCACCCCCCATACCAGATTACTCCTCAGCTTTTCCTGAACATGCGGAGCATGCGGTGCGTTACCACGAAGCCGCTCACCACATTCACCGTGGCCAGTATGACCGCCACGGCACCTAGAATGACGCTTCCGGCACGCACGGCGCCAGCCGTAGCCACCAACGCACCGAGCACGGTGCATCCCGACAGGGCGTTCATCCCCGACATGAGCGGCGTGTGAAGCAGCGGGGGAACGCGGCGCACGGCCCGAGTCCCGACCAGACCGGACACCACAAAAACCATCAACAACAGGAACGACTCCATGCTCAACCCGCCGCAGCGTTGGCGCTCATGGCCTCCAGCGCGCCCTCGTGCACAATGCGCCCCCCCTCCGTAACGAGCGACGAAGCGATAATCTCATCGCTGCGCGCCACGCGCACGACACCCTCTTCAACCAGATATGAAACAAAACTGAAAATATTGTGGGAAAAGAGCCACGTCGCCGTCAACGGCACCATACCGGGAATATTCTTGATGCCTTCGATCGTGAGGCCGTGCCACTCGATGCACCGGCCGGGCTCCGTGACGGCACAGTTCCCTCCCTGGTCAATCGCCACGTCCACAATGACGGAACCGGGGGCCATGGCGGCCGCCATGGACTCCGTCACCAGGACCGGCGCCACCTTGCCGGGAACCAGCGCCGCGAGGATCAACACATCGGCGCTCGCGACCGGACCGGCCAACGCAGCCTGTTCCTTGAGCAACCACTCCTTGGGCAAATGCCGGGCATAGCCGCCCTTGCCCTCCGCGAGCTCCGGCGGAATCCCGAGATCGACGACCTTCGCGCCCAGGCTCTTGGCATGCTCGCACGCCTCGGGTCGGATATCCGCCGCATCGACCACCGCCCCAAGCTTCTTGGCCGTCGCCAAGGCCTGGAGTCCCGCGACCCCGATACCGACCGCCAACACCCGGGCGGGACGCACCGTGCCCACCGCCGTGCCGACCATGGGCATGAACTTGGGCAGACGATCCGCGGCCATCAGCACCGCCTTGTACCCGGCCACCGTACTCATCGACGTCAGCGCATCCATGGACTGCGCCCGGGAAATCCTCGGCACCCCGTCCAACGTGAAGGCCGTTACATTGCGTTCCGCCAACAACCTCACCATAGGGTGGTTCGCAGGAGAGGCCGGGTGGAGGAACGCAATGAGGAACTGCCCCGCCCCCATCATCTCCACCTCGTGTTTCCCATGGCTCGCATTGAACAGGGGCTCCTTAACCTTCAGGACAAGACGCGCACCGGCATAGAGCCCCTCAACGTCGTGCACCATCTCGGCGCCGGCCTGTTCATAGCCCGAATCGGCCACACCAATGCCTTCACCCGCGCCACACTCCACAAGCACGCGCGCACCCTCCGCGACCATCTTCGTCACGGTCTCCGGAACCGCCGCCACGCGACGCTCTCCGTCCATAATCTCCTTGGGAACGCCGATCGTGAGTCCTTGAAATCTCATCTGCCCCTCCTATGGGATGTCTTCCCGTTCAAACGACGAAACGTGAAGCCTATAGGTGGTAGTCGCCCGAAGCCTCCGGCTGATACACAATCTCCTCGATACACAAGCGGCTCTCACCCTTGGGTACCTTCAACGATACCACATCGCCCAGGCGACGCCCCAAAATCGCTGCGCCCACGGGAGCCGTCACCGAGATCCGATTCTCCGCGGGGGCGCTCTCGGAAGGATAGACGAGGGTCACGGTCATTTCCGTATTCGTGTCTACGTTTCGAAGGCGAACCGTGGAACGCATGGTGATCATATCCGACGGCACTTCCCCAGGATCAAGCGCGACGTCCGCGTCGTCGAGCGCCTTGGCCAACCGCCGGACGTAATCTAAGTCACGCGTATCCGCTTGCTCCAAGAGCGACTCGAGACACCTCGCCAATCGTTGACGATCCTGGGCCGTGATCAATGCTGTTTCGTTTGCCATGTCAAGATCTCCGTTGGCTTCGATGGACCGGGGAAGCAAGGAATAGGGACCTCACAGGTGGTAGTCGCCGGCGGCCTCTGGCTGATAGAGAATCTGCTCGATCACACAGCGGCTGTTCTTTCCGGTACCGGGCACAGGAACCTGGAACACGTCTCCCGCTCGGCAACCCAGCATCGCTGTTCCGAGCGGACTCAGAATAGAGACGTTCTCCTTGTTGGCCTCGAGATCCTTCGGAAACACCAACCGGCACACGGTGTCGTAGCCGGTTTCCACATCAAGCACGCGAACTCGCGAGTTCATCGTCACCACATCGGATGGCACCTCGGCGGGATTCGCTATCGTGCCTCCATCCAACTCGGCATCCAGCGCATCCAAGTAAACCTTGCAGGCGTCCCGCCCGAACACCCGCGCCACCTTGACCAGTTCCTTCAGCCGAGCGAGGTCGAACGACGTCAAGTATATCTTGCGCGAGGTCACCTCCCCGTCCGTTCTCGCGGCGGCACCTGAGCCAAGCCGGTCCGCACTAAAGCCGTCCAGAAGCACATCGCAGATCTGTCGCGCCACCTGTACGAACGAATCCGACTGTCGAGGGCCCGACCAGTACCCCATGAAAGTGCCGATGATGCCCTCCAGGCTGCGGGCCACACACAACTCCGAGCTGCTCTTCCGGCCCAACTCACGAAGGTATCGGCCAAACAAACCCTCTACATTCCTGAGATACTGTTGGTAGAAACCATTGACGCGCGCGTCCAGTTGCTCCGGACTCGGCTCGATTCCCAGGTCCGGCGGATAGGAGAAGGTCTGGAAGAACAGCCGATCTTGACTGTAGTTGAGCAGGCGCAGCCGGATGAGGTCCTCGAATGCCTTCTTGGCGTTGTGCCTCACGGCGAAGACCTGATCGAGCCGGGCCTCCACGCGCTCTCCTATCCGCGTGATGACCTCCGAAAACAAGCTGAGCTTGTCACCGAAAAGGTTGTACAGCGATCCCACCGAGTACCCCGCCTCTCGCGCAATATCCTCCATCGTCGCCTGACGATAACTCCGTTGCTGAAACACCCGCGCCGCGGCATCCAACACCATGTCATTCCGACGCGCCCGTTCTCGCTCTCTGCGCACCTTGGCAGAAGGCTGCACACCATTCAGCATGATCGACCTCCCGCATTCGTCGTTTCTGAACGATCAATTCACACTGTGAACCCTTGTTCATCCTAGCACAAGACCGACGATGTGTCAACAAGTACCCAAGAGAACACCAATCCACGCAGGCAGGCTCCTTTGCCGCTCGGACAGCGCGATCATGGGGGAACCATTTCCCAGAACGGTCATTCACGTAAAACCGCTCCATTACCGGATCTCCGCCCGTGCAACGCTCGAGATGGGCCGTGTCCGTTGCGGGCAAGAACCCCCAAAGCTTCCGCCGTGCCAGGATGTCCGATCCCCGAACGCGACCACCGCCTCCGCGCTCCCCGCGGCCTCATTCCCCGCATCCCCAGCACCCCGTGAGTATCGAGCGCCACCGTATACGCCACACCAATCATCGTCAGCATAGTGCCACGGAAACGTATCTCGCCTCCTCGACTCATGGATGGCCCGGCTCCCTCGTGGCAAGGCCATATCACGCCATCAAGAACGCCTGCATCCACTGTCACACCGCCATGGCAGCGAGACGCGTCGCGCGAGCGCCTTCGAAACCCGGCCACGTGCAGGATCTGCGGTCGGGCGTTCTCCCCCTTGGGACACGCAAAGCACTACTGCGTTCGCCAGTACCACACGCCTACCGATGCCGCGGCGAGAACCAACACTGCTGCGCAAAGAACCCACCAGTGCCGCCACCAAGGGATGTTATCGATTCGCTTGCCTTTGTGATTCCAGAGCACCGCCTCTTCGGGATAGTCGATCTTGAAAGCAGAACGAGGCAGCTCCATGTTCATCTGAGCCGCACTCATTCCCTGCGGGTGCCTACCTCGCGACGACGCTTTGTCCTCTCAAGGCGGATTGGTATACTCGTAGACGAGACTGAGGAGGAGCTCGGACATGATCGAAAGAATGAGGCTCCCAGCGTTGTGGCGGGCGCTATTCGTCATCGCCCTGGTTAGCTGGGCAATTCCTACCGCTACGGGAGAGGACACCGCGCCTACACCGCCGCCCGGTATGGTGTATGTGCCGGCCGGCGCATTCATCATGGGCAGCGAGGCCGGCGACGCCGACGAGCGGCCCAAGCACATCGCCGAAACGGGCGCGTACTTCATTGATCGGTTCGAAGTGAGCAACGCCGAGTTCAAACGCTACGACGCGACCTTTGCGTACAAGGAAGACCAGGACAACCATCCGGCGATCGTGACGTGGGAGCAGGCCGCCGCCTACGCCGCGTGGGCCGGCAAGCGTCTCCCTACGGAGAAGGAATGGGAGAAGGCCGCCCGAGGTATCGACGGCCGGTCCTTTCCCTGGGGCGAATCCTACGATCCCTCCTTCCATGCCTGGGACGAAACGTACCCGCGCGGCGGCGCGCAGGCGTGTCCCGAGAGCCCCTACGGCTGCATCGATATGGCCGGCGGCGCCTGGGAATGGACCGCTGACTGGTACCAACCCTATCCCGGTAACAACGTTCCCTCCGGGGCCTACGGCCAGCAGTACAGAGTCCTCCGCGGCGGAGCAAGCTTCAACGACCAAGCCATGGTGCGCACGACCCACCGCTACTACCTCCCGCCCAACACGACCGGCGGATACTACGTCGGCTTCCGCTGCATTCAGGATGCGAGGTGAGGCTGGAGACGCTGGACGGGAGACAGGTATAATTCCTCCGTCCGCGGTGCACGCGGCGCAGAAGTCTCCACCGAAAGGACAAGCGTAGCCTCCCATGCACAATGACACGACGTTGGCACGTCTCGACGAGTTCCGGACCGAGTATCCCATGAAGTTCGCCTCCGAAGAGGAGGTCTTTAGCCACATTCACCCCGGTGACCGGATCTTTATCGGTACCGGCTGCGGCGAGCCCCAGTACCTGGTTCGGGCGCTCGTGAGCTTCGTCGAAGCCCATCCGAAGGCCTTTTTCGACGCCGAAGTGATGCACGTGTGGACGCTGGATCTCGCGCCGTACACCGAGGAGAAATTCAAGTCGAACTTCCGCCACAACTCCTTCTTCATCGGCCGCCAGACAAGAGGCGCGGTCAACCAAGGCGCCGCGGACTACACGCCCGTGTTCCTGTCCCATGTTCCGAGACTCTTCTACGACGGCCGTGTGCCGATCGACGTAGCGCTCGTCCAGATGTCCCCGCCCGACGAGCACGGCTACATGAGCCTCGGCATCAGTGTGGACATCGTGAAGGCCGCCGTCGAGAGCGCTACGCTGGTCATCGCGCAAACCAACGCTCACATGCCGCGCGTGTTGGGCGACACGTTCTTCCATATCCGCGACATCGACTACATCATCCCCTATGACGAGCCGCTGCTCACCTACGGCAACGAAGTATCAAGCGATACCGCCAACCGGATCGGAAAATACGTCGCCCGGATCATCCAGGATGGGGACACCATCCAGGTCGGCTACGGCAGCATTCCGAACGCCATTATGGCCAACCTCAGCGACCGCCGCGACCTCGGCGTGCACACCGAGTTGCTCAGCGACGGACTCGTAGATCTGATCCGCAAGGGCGTGATCACCAATGCCAAGAAGACCGTGAATCGAGGCAAGACGGTGGCGGCATTCTGCATGGGCAGCGCCTCGACGTACGAATTCATCGACAACAATCCCGGCATCGAGTTCCGCCCGGTCGACTACACGAATAACCCCCTCACGATCGCGCGCCAAGTCAACATGACCGCGATCAACAGCGTCCTCGAGATGGACCTCACCGGCGAGGCGACGGCGGAATCCATCGGCAAGACCTTCTATAGCGGCATCGGCGGCCAAGCGGACTTCATGCGCGGCGCCATCATGGCCCCGGGCGGGAAAACGATCATCGCCATGCAGTCCACCGCCGAGAACGAGTCCGTCTCCCGCATCGTGCCCTTCCTCGCCGAGGGCGCCGGTGCCACCCTCAATCGAGGCGATGTCCATTATGTCGTCACCGAGTTCGGCATCGCGTACCTCCACGGCAAGAACGTTCGCGAGCGCGCCATGGATCTCATCTCCATCGCCCATCCCAAGTTCCGCCCATGGCTCATCGACGAAGCCAAGAAACTCCGCCTAATCTACGCCGACCAAGCCTTCATCCCCGGCGAACCGGGCCTCTATCCCGAGCATCTCGAACGCGAGCGCACAACATCGAGCGGCATGCACGTCCTGCTGCGCCCCGTCAAGATCAGCGACGAACCGTTGCTCAAGGACTTCTTCTACGACCTCTCCGACAAGAGCATCTACCGACGGTTCATGTCCCTCCGCAAACACATGCCCCACGAGCGGCTTCAGGAATTCGTCGTCATCGACTACACCAAGGAGATCGTCATCCTCGCCTCCGTCCACGACGAGGGCGGCCGGGAAGAAGTCGTCGGCATCGGCCAGTACAGCATTGTCGAGGGCACGCACTCCGCGGATGTCGCCTTCGTCATCTCCGACTCCTATCAGAACCGAGGCATCGGATTCGAACTGCTCAAGTACCTCGCGTACTTGGCCAAGGGCAAAGGCATCCTGGCGTTCACGGCCGATGTGCTCACGGAGAACGTGCCGATGCTCCGCGTGTTCGAAAAGCTCTCGCCCGATATACACCGGCGCATCGAGGGCGGCGCCGTCGAGCTCCACATCCCCCTATCCTCGAGCAGCGACTACAGCGGATAGCGGCGGATCCTGGCCTGACTCAACGCGCAACAGCCAGCCGGCAAACGACGGCCGGCTGGCTGTTCAGTACTCCATCTGGAATCGACGTCACGCCTGGCGCGCGCTCGGCGGCCGCAGAATGAGTGACATTGCGCCGGCCGCCAGGCAGGCAATGCCGGCCACGAAGAAAGCCATCCGGTAGTTGCCCAACTCGAAGGTCTTGGTAACAACCTGACCGGCGGCATCCTTGGCCTCGTAAGGAATCTTGTCCACAACCTTCATCAGCTTCGCGGCCAGCAATGGCCCAACGATTCCCCCCGCGCCGTAAGCAGTGAACATCCACCCATAGTTCACCCCGATATGCTTCGTGCCGTAGAAGTCCGCCGTGATGGCCGGATAAAGCGCAAGGTATCCACCGAAACACAGGCCGACAATCGCCGTGCCCGCCAGATACAGCGGGTACGACCGCAGCCAGTCGAGCCCGAGCATGGCAACGCCACAGAGTACGAACATGAGCACCAGCGTGTTCTTGCGCCCGAGACTATCCGAGATCTTGCCCCAGAGAATGCGCCCAAACGAGTTGAAAATGGCCAGTATCGAAACCGCCATCGCGGCCGCGGCCCCAATCGCCCCGAAATCGGAGGCGGAGATCGGCGGCGTCAGCGCAGCAATACTGAACGACTGCCAGATGGGCGAGGCCTTCATAATGACCTGAAGCCCCGCGGTGCATCCCGCGAAGTAGGTCAGCCACAGCAGCCAGAACACCGGCGTCTTGAGCATTTCACTCGGCGTCAAATCGGCCTTGACACTCTTGGCGCCGGCCGCGGGCCGAGGCGGAGTCCAACCAGCGGGAACATAGCCCACCGGCGGGTTCTTCAGCAGTTGGGACCCCAAGACTACCGCCACCAGGAAGATCACCCCCAACACCATGAACGTGTTGAACACGCCAATGCCCGGCAGAGGAAACAGACTCATGCCCAGCAGTTGGTACTTGCCGCCGGTGACCAGCGCTTTGGCCAGCGGCGCGAAAAAGAACGCACCCGCGCCGAATCCCGCCACTGCCAGGCCCGTGATCAGGCCTCGCTTGTCGGGAAACCACTTGACGCAGGTCGCAATGGGGCACACGTACGCCGCGCCGATACCGACCCCCCCCAAGACCGAGAACGTCAAGAGCAGCCAATACAGGGCCAGGTTCGACGGCACACTGCCCGTGAAACGAGCCAGAATGAGCCCCAACCCGAGGATGATCCCTCCCGCCGTGCCCACGATACGCGGCCCGAGCTTGTCCTGAATGCGGCCCCCGAAGATGACCGCCAGCGCGAAACTCGCCAAGACCAACTGCGCGGGATAGGTGACCTGGGTGACCGTCCAGTCGGGAAACGCAGCCTGAAGAGGCGTCTGGAAAACGCTCCAGATATACACGGCGCCCAAACTGACTTGGATCACCAAGGCGCCTGCGACCACCCACCAACGATTCATGACCTTCTCTTGCGCCATATCGACGTCTCCTCCCTTGACGTGAAGAGGCCGGGCGCGCTGAGCGCGCCCGGCTTTTCTATCCACTCTGCATTCATGTTACTGATGCGGACGTCCCTTGACCAGCGCTTCGACCACCGACGGATCCGCCAGCGTCGTCGTATCACCGATCTTGTCCACTTCGTTCTCTGCGATCTTCCGCAGGATGCGCCGCATGATCTTCCCGGAGCGCGTCTTCGGTAACGCCGGCGCGAACTGGATCACATCCGGTGTCGCGATCGGGCCAATCTCGGCGCGCACGTGCTTGATCAGCGCCTTGCGCAGGTCATCGCTCTCCTCGACACCCGCCACGAGCGTCACAAACGCATATAGCCCCTGCCCCTTGATCTCGTGCGGCATGGGCGCCACGGCCGCTTCGGCCACCTTGTCGTGACTCACCAGGGCGCTCTCGACTTCGGCCGTGCCGATACGATGACCGGACACGTTCACCACGTCGTCGATACGGCCCATCAGCCAGAAGTCCCCGTCCACGTCTTTACGGCAACCATCACCCGTGAAGTACAGGTCGTTGTACATCGTGAAGTACGTCTCAACGAACCGGTCGTGGTCGCCCCACATGGTCCGCATCATGCCCGGCCACGGCTTCTTTATGCAGAGCTTCCCGCCCTCGTTCGCATCGCACTCACTGCCGTCGTCACGCAGGATGACCGGCTCGACACCGAAGAACGGACGGGACGCGCTGCCCGGTTTCAGCGTATGCGCCCCCGGCAACGGCGTGATCAGCACGCCGCCGGTCTCGGTCTGCCACCACGTGTCCACAATCGGGCACCGCTTCTTGCCAATGTGCTCGAAATACCACATCCAGACTTCGGGATTGATCGGCTCGCCAACCGTACCGAGAATCCGAAGCGAGCTCAGGTCGTACTTCTCGGGCCACTCGGGGCCCTTCACAATCAGCGAACGGATCGCCGTCGGCGCCGTGTAGAACACCGTCACCTTATACTTCTCGCACACCTGCCAGAACCGGCCCGAATCCGGATACGTCGGCACCCCCTCGAACATAAGCGAGGTCGCCCCATTCGCCAGCGGACCGTACGTGATGTAGCTGTGACCCGTGATCCATCCGATGTCCGCCGTGCACCAGTAAATGTCATCCTCGTGAATGTCGAAGATGTACTTGTGCGTCAGCATCGTGTGGATCAAGTAACCCGCCTGCGTGTGAACCACGCCCTTGGGCTTGCCGGTCGAACCCGACGTATACAGAATGAAAAGAGGATCCTCCGCATTCATCGGCTCCGGCGCGCACACATCGCTCGCCTCCGCCATGACGTCGTGATACCACAGGTCGCGCCCCTCGACCATGTTCGTCTCCTGCTTCACGCGCTCATACACCACCACGTGCTCGATCGACGGCGTGCCCTTGAGCGCCTCATCCGAGATACCCTTCAGAGGAATGTGCTTGCCCGAACGCAACGACGTGTTGGACGTGACCAGGACTCTGCAGTTCGAATCGTTGATGCGATCCCGGAGCGAATCCGCGCTGAACCCACCGAACACGATCGAGTGGATCGCCCCAATGCGCGCGCACGCCAGCATCACGACCGGCAGCTCCACCACCATCGGCATGTAGATGCACACACGGTCGCCCTTGCTCACGCCCAACGACTTCAGGACGTTCGCAAACTTGCACACTTCCTTGAAAAGCTCTTCGTACGTGAGCTTGACCGCATCCTCTTCCGGCTCGCCCTGCCAGATCAGCGCGGCTTTCTTCGCCGTCGGCGTGTTCATGTGTCGATCAAGGCAGTTGTACGTCACATTCAGCACCCCATCCTCAAACCACGAGTGCTTGACCGTACGCCCCTTCGTGTCCCACACGAACTCGCGCGCCTTCGTCGGCTTCTTGAACCAGTCGATCTTCTCGGCCATCTCCAGCCAGAACCCCTCGGGGTCATTCACCGACCGCTCATACATCTCCGCGTACTGAGCGAAGGACTTGATGTGAGCCTTCGCCGCGAAGTCCGCGGGAGGCGGGAAGGTCCGCCCTTCGGTCATAAGCGAGGCCATGCCCTTTTGTTGACCTTCATTACCCATTCTCTGACAACCTCCTCTGCACTATGAGTTGTGACCCTCGGGTTCGCATGGACATCGCCCGCGCCGCCCACAAACAGACTTCCAACTGTTCACACACGGACGGACACGTCATACCCGGTGGAACCCACCTCCTATAATGTCGCCAATAACACTGGATGTGCCAGGGCTTGGCACAACAAACAACGACTATATCACAGTTTTATGAGTTGATTCAATGCGCACGCCCCAATAAGCCGCAGAATTCATAGGATTATGGTTTCTGAAAAAAGACCGAAATCCGATTTTTCGCAGTAGAGAACCTAAATACTGTCGCTCCAATAAGATCAGCAAACGCACATATGCCGCTCCATGCTCTCGGCATCGGGGTTTTCACACTCACTTATATTTAGTTTAAGTATAAAAAATTCTCACCACACCCCTGCTCCGATCATCCGCATCCATCCCGTCTTCCGCTCCCCACGAACCGCCTACCCGAAACGGCATTTGAACAGAACCCGTCCTGCCTTGTAGAATGGAGCCAGTACCTTGCGGGCAGCGCGCGACACGGCCGAGACCCGTCCGGGCACCGTTCTGGACCTCCGCTACGCGTATCCCACGGCTCGATGGGCATGTTCGGCGGTATCCGCCTGCAACGCTTCCAGTTTTGGCTTGGGCTCATCGTCTCGATGAATCTCAACGTGGGCCCAAGCCCAAGGGGACACGAGTTTCGGCCTCGTTCGGCCGGCATGCCGCCAGAGGGAGACCCGAGAATGCCTGACCTAGATCCCACCCACCTCAAAGACTGGCAGATTGCGGAGGCCGCCGAAAGCGGCATGAAAACCGTGTCCCAACTGGGTTCCGAACTGGGCCTTCGGGAAGAGGAGTTGCTGCCCTACGGCCGCTACATCGGCAAGGTCGACTTCGCCGCGATTCTGCGTCGGCTGAATGATCGGCCGAACGGGAAGTACATCGATGTCACCGCGATCACACCCACACCGCTGGGGGAAGGCAAGTCGACAACGGTCATCGGTTTGGTTCAAGGCCTGGGCCGGTTGGGGAAACGCGTGCTCGGCGCGATCCGCCAGCCGTCGGGCGGCCCCATGTTTAACATCAAGGGATCCGCGGCGGGCGGCGGACTCAGCCAGGTCCTGCCCCTCACCGAGTTCAGTCTTGGGCTCACGGGCGATATCGACGCGATCACGAACGCGCACAACCTCGCCATGGTCGCGCTCACCAGCCGGATGCAGCACGAATTCAACTACGCCGACGCCGTGCTCGATCGCAAGGGTCTGCGCCGTCTGGACATCGACCCCAGAAACGTAGCGGTGGGGTGGGCCATGGATCTGTGCGCTCAGGCCCTTCGCGAAGTCATCCTCGGCATCGGAAGCAAAATGGACGGCTTCCTGATGCAGTCGGGATTCCAGATCACGGTGTCCTCAGAGCTGATGGCCATCCTCGCCGTAGCCACCAACCTCGCCGATCTCCGCGAGCGCATCGGCCGTATGGTCGTCGCCTACGACAAGGTCGGAACCCCCGTCACCACGGCCGACCTCGAGGTGGATGGCGCGATGACAGCCCTCATGAGCCGCACCATCAACCCCAACATCGTGCAGACGATTGAGGGCCAGGTCATGCTCGTGCACGCGGGGCCGTTCGCCAACATCGCGATAGGCCAGTCCTCCGTCATCGCAGACCGCGTCGGGCTGAAGCTAGGCGAGTACCACGTTACCGAGAGCGGATTCGGCGCCGACATCGGTTTCGAGAAGTTCTGGAACCTGAAGTGCCGGTATAGCGGCCTTCGACCCGACTGTGCCGTTATCGTTGCCACGATTCGTGCCCTCAAAATGCACGGCGGCGGCCCGGAAGTGGCCCCCGGACGCCCCCTGAACGAGGCCTACACCGAAGAGAACCTCCCCTTGCTCGAAAGCGGAATCGAGAACCTGCTCGCCCACATCGACATCGTACGCCAGAGCGGCACCACGCCCGTCGTGTGCATCAACCACTTCAGCACCGATACCGACGCGGAAGTCGCCCTGGTGCGGCGCGTCGCCGAGGAAGCCGGCGTGCGGGCGGCCGTGTCCAGGCATTGGCAGGCCGGTGGCGAGGGCGCCCGTGAACTGGCCGAGGCCGTGGTGGACGCGTGCAACGAACCCTCGAGCTTCCGCTTCTTGTACGACCCGGACCTGGCCCTTCGCGAGAAGGTTGCGCGTATCGCAGAACGCATCTACGGCGCCGACGCTGTGCTCTACCTGCCCCGCAGCGAAGTCGATCTCGCCCAAATCGAAGACGATACCAGCCTGGCCGACTTTGGCGTGTGCATGGCAAAGACACACCTGAGCCTCTCGCACGATCCCTCGTTGAAGGGCAGGCCCGAGGGATGGCGGCTGCCGATTCGCGAGATGCTCGTCTATCGAGGCGCGGGGTTCATCGTCCCCGTGGCTGGCGACATCAAGCTGATGCCCGGAACCGCAAGCGACGCCGCGTTCCGGCGTATCGACGTGGACACCGAGAGCGGCCGCGTAACGGGCCTGTTCTGACCATCCTGGATCGCAAACGGGCCGCCGCGTCCACCCGAACGCGGCGGCCCGTCTTTCATGCGGCAATCTCGCTCGCTACTCGAGGCTCAACTGGTACGTAAACACGTCGCCTTCCAGCTCGCTCTTGACCTGGAGCCCGCTGTTGTTGAACACCTCCTGCATGGCCTTGTTCTCGCGTAGCACCTCCGCCGTGAATCCGGCGATGCCTTGGCGGCGCGCGATGTCCGCAAGGTGCTTCAGCAGGAACGAGCCGATACGTCGGCTCTGCCACTCGTCAGCCACCACAAAGGCCACTTCGGCGCGGTTCGTGTGAGGATTGAGGTAGTACCCCCCGATGGCAATGATGTCATCGCCGTCGGCGGCGGGAATGGTCGCCACAATGGACACCTCGTTGCGGTGGTCAATGTAAACGAATTCCTGGACCTGTTTGCGCGGGATGATCCGCATGCGGCTCATGAATCGGGTATAGATCGATTCGGCCGAGAGCGAATACAGCATCTCGCGCACGCGCGGTTCGTCCGTGGGGTGCACCGGGCGGATGGTAAGTTGCGTACCATCATCCAAGAGGAACGACGTGCGCCCGCTCTTGGGACCTACGACGATCTTCTCGCCGAATCCGGCCAGTTCGGCCCGCACATACTTCGTCTCGATGGCGTCCTTCATGAGCTGGGCACGGAACTTCGGATGGGCGATACTGATCAGCGCAAGAGCGCGTTCCTGCACGCTCTTGCCGTGCAAGTAGGCCACCCCATACTCGGTCACGACGTAGTGCACATCGCCGCGCGTCGTGACCACGCCGGCCCCCGGACTCAGCCGGCACACAATGCGCGAGACCTCGCCGTCGCGCGCCGTCGACGGCATGGCGATGATCGCCTTGCCGCCTTGAGAGCGCGCGGCGCCCCGATTGAAATCGACTTGGCCGCCGATGCCCGAATAGAACCGCTCGCCGAGCGAATCCGCGCACACCTGGCCCGTGAGATCCACCTCGAGCGCAACGTTGATCGCCACCATCTTGTGCTGCTGCGCAATGACAAAAGGATCGTTCACGTACTCGGTAGGATTGAACGAGAATGTCGAGTTGTTGTCGATGTAGTCGTAGAGCCGGCGCGTGCCCACGGCGAAACTGGCCACCACCTTGCCGCGATCGCGCGATTTCAGGCGGCCGTTGATCACGCCCGCCTCGATCATGTCGATGATGGCATCCGTGAACATCTCCGTGTGGATGCCGAGGTCCTTCTTATCCTTCAGCGAGGCCAGCACCGACTGCGGAATTTCGCCGATACCGAGCTCGATCGTCGAACCGTCTTCCACCAGCGAGGCCACGTACTCGCCGATCTCACGCGTCACCTCGGTGAGCTCGGGCGGCGGCACTTCGAGGATCGGCGCGTCCACCGGCACTAGGAAATCGAGGTCGTACACGTGAAGCATGCTGTCGCCCAAGGTCCGCGGCATTTGCGGATTGACCTGGGCGATCACCAACCGGGCGTTCGCGGCTGCGCTCTTCACAATATCGACGGCGACACCCAGGCTGCACATGCCGTTCTCGTCCGGCGGCGTGACCTGAATCAGCGCCACGTCCAACGAGATCTGCCCCGTGCTGATCAGCCGAGGGATATCCGACAAGAACACCGGCGTGTAGTCGCCCAGCCCTTCCTGAATGATGTCGCGGACGGCCTCGCCGATGAAAAAGCTGTTGACCGAAAACCGCGCTACCAGTTCCGCCTCAGCGTACGGCGCCTCGCCCAACGTCAGCAGATCCACAATCTCGGTGTCTGCCAGCGAGTCGGATCGCGCCACCAACGCCCGCACCAGTTCTTGCGGCTGGGCACAGCCCGTCGCGATGAAGATGCGCTGGCCCGGTTGGATATGCGCCACGGCGTCCTCCGCCGTGCTCACCATTTCCTGATATTCATTCTGCCAATTCGGATCGTAAGAGATACTCGTTTCGTTCTTCATAGTGCTACTCGACTCCGGAAATCGTCATGCGCGCATCGGCCACCACCGGCGGGGTGCCCACTTCGCCCACGATGAAAGGATTGATGTCCATCTCGACCACCTGCGGGAAATCCGTTACCAACTGACTGATTCGCTGCAGGGCCCCGGCAATCGCCGCCAAGTCTACCGGCGCCTGACCGCGCGCACCCTTCAAGAGTGCGAACGAACGCGTGCTCGCGAGCATCTGCATGGCCTCGGCGTGCGTCAAGGGAGCCAGGTAGAAACTTACATCTTTCATCACCTCGACAAAAACGCCGCCCAGCCCAAACATCAGCATCGGGCCGAATTGGGCGTCCCGGTGCATCCCGAGGATGACCTCGCGACCGGGACTACCCATCTTCTCAACATAGACGCCGCGCAACTGCGCTTCCGGCGCTCGCCGCCCAATCCGAAGCATCATCAGGTCAAAGGCATCGCGCACCTTGGACGCCGTCGACAGACCCAGCCGAACACCGCCGAAATCCGACTTGTGGATGATGTCCGGAGATACGATCTTCATCGCCACCGGATAGCCCACGCGATCCGCCACCGCCACGGCCTCCTCGGCCGTCCGGGCAAGCTGGCCGGGCAACACGTGGAAGTCGTAAGCCCGCAGGATCTCTTTGCCCTCGACCTCGCCCACCTCCTTGCGACCAGTGCGCTTCTGCCGCGCCAGGATGCGCTCGACGCGCCGGCGGTTGACCGGGAACCGGACCACCACGCGCGGCGGCCGGTTGCGCCAAGCCGCGCAGTCCACCATCGCTTTGAAGGCCGTCGCCGCCCGTTCCGGTGAGGGGTAATCGGGCACGTTGGCGGCCACAAAAACGGAACGGGCGGCCATCACGTCCTGGCCGCCCATGAAAGAAACAAGCACCGGCTTCGTGCCGCGACTCGCCTTAATGATCGCCTCGGCCGTGGCCGTCGGATTCGACATGGCCTGCGGCGTGAGCAGTACGAGAATCCCGTCAACGGTGTCATCATCCTGGGCCGCATCCAGCGCCAGAACGTACCGCGCCGGATCCGCGTCGCCCAACACGTCGATGGGATTGCCTACGCTGGCCGCGCTCGGAAGCTTCGCCTTAAGCGCCTCGGCAATGGCCGCCTGCAACGGCTTGACCTTGAGCCCCAGGTTCTCAGCGGCATCGGCCGCCATGATTCCCGGCCCGCCGGCGTTCGTGATGATGGCCACTTGATCGCCTTTCGGCAGCGGCTGCATCGCCAACGCCGTCGCGTAGTCGAACAGGGCCTCGAAGTTCTCCGCGCGGATGATCCCGGCGCGCTTGAACGCCGCGCCGTACGCAATGTCCGCGCCCGCAAGACTACCCGTGTGCGACGAAGCCGCCTTCGTGCCCGCCTGGGTCGTCCCGGCCTTCAAAATCACCACCGGCTTCTTCGTGGCCACCGTCTCGGCCACGCGGATAAACTCGTCGCCCTCGGTGATGCTCTCCAGATAACAGGCAATCACCTTCGTCTGGTCGTCGTCTGCCAGTTCGGCCAGCAGGTCCGTCTCACACAGGTCAGCCTTGTTCCCGATGCTGAGCAACTTGGCCAAGCCAACGCCCCGTCCAATGGACCAGTCGAGAATGGCCGTGCACAAGGCGCCCGACTGCGAAATCACCGAAATGGCGCCGGGCGTAGGCATCTGCACCGCAAACGACGCATTCATGTCATTCTCGGTGTTCAGAAGCCCCAGGCAATTCGGACCGAGCATTCGCACTCCCCGCTCACGGCAGTACTGCGCGATCTCCCGCTCCATCGCGGCGCCCTCTTTACCGACCTCCTTGAAGCCGGCCGTGATCACCGTGATGGCCTTGGCCCCCGCGCGGATCGAGTCCTTGACCGCCTCCAGCACGTACTTCGAAGGCACCACCACCACACTCATGTCAATCTTGGTCTTGAGGGTCTTGAGATCATTGCAGCATTCCAGGCCCAGGATCTCATCCCCACTCGGGTTCACCGGGATGATGGCCCCTTTGAACCCGGACTTGATCAGATTCGAGAGTACCTCGTATCCGACCTTGCCCGGCGTTCGAGACGCTCCCACCACGGCGACTGTCTTCGGATTCAACAACGCTTCCAACATATAACCTTATCCACTTGGTTGGCGCGCCGCAGGAATGCAACGCGCATGCCCCATAAAAGAAACAATGAGCAACCTTCATGGTATACCATTTCGAGGTCGTGGGATTCCAGCATTTCATTGAAGTTTTATATTTTATCTGTATGCACATTATGCTGATTAATCGAATCCCGAAACGCGTGACTGCCGGCCGCGCAATCGCCCAGAGCCCGGCCGTCACACCTCATCCCCATCGCCCAGGAACGCTCCTCCACGATCAAACAGACCCTTCGCGTCTTCAGTGCGCAAGACTTCGCGCGTTGCTATCCCGTTCGTGCAAACACGCGGCGTGAACCACCAAATTCCATCGCGTGCGAGACCGCCGCGCGGGATCCGAGTCCGACCTTGCACGCATGATGCCGGGAGTGGCATGCTGCCCGGGGACAAGGTGTGTTGCGGAGGATCCAGGCGCGGTGTGGTCCGTCATCGACAAGGCGATTCTGGCCGGTCTCGGCATCGAGGTCGCCGCGTTTGTTGCGTTGCTGGCCTTGGTCCATTGGCGCAAGCGCTTCGGCAAGGTGGCGATCATCGCCCTGGGTCTGGCCATGGTGGCAACGTTGGCACCGGTGGCACAACGCAGTGACGCCCATGGGTGTCTCCACACCGTCGACGCCTTCGCCCGAGACTACGTCGAGCCGACCCATGCGGGCGCGCCCGGACAACCCAGCGAGGACAGCAATGTCGACGGATAAGCCGGTTCTCGCGATCACAATGGGCGACGTCAACGGCGTCGGTCCGGAAATACTCGCCAAGGCCCTCGCCCAAGCCGAAATCCAAGAGCTGTGCCGGCCCGTGGTCGTCGGCTCGGCCGAGATCCTCGAAGCGGCCCGCCGTTTTGCGCCAGCATGTCCCGAGCCCGTCGAGGTCGACGCGCCCGGGGACCCTGTCGAGCCGGGCGCCGTTGCCGTCCTCCGTACGCCTTTCGCGGGGCCGGCGGTCAGGCCGGGCACGTTGGATGCCGAGGCCGGCCGTTGCGCCGTCGAGTGGGTCAAGGCGGCCGTGCGCCTATGTATCGACGGCGCGCTCGACGGCATCGTCACATGTCCGTTGAACAAGGAAGGCATCCACCGGGCGGGCTATGCTTACGCGGGGCACACGGAACTCATCGCCGAGATGACCGGCGCGCGCGACTACCGCATGTGTCTGTTCACGCCGAGCATGCGCGTCGTGCATATCACAACGCACTTGGCCTTGCGCGACGCCATCGAGGCCGTCCGCGCGGATCGCATCGCGACGTCCATCCGGATCGGGCACGACGCCCTTGTTCGGCTCGGCCTACCGTACCGGCGTATTGCCGTGGCCGCGCTAAACCCGCATGCCGGCGAGGCGGGCGCCTTCGGCGACGAGGAGGCGCTCGAGATCCGGCCTGCTATCGAGGCGTGTCGTGCCGAAGACATCGCGTGTTCCGGGCCGTATCCGGCGGATACCATCTTCGCCCGGATGCGCGCCGGAGAGTTCGAGATGGTGATCGCCATGTACCACGACCAAGGCCATGCGCCCATGAAGCTCATCGCCATGGACGAAGGCGTCAACGTGACGCTGGGCTTGCCGATTATCCGCACGTCGGTCGACCACGGCACGGCCTACGACATCGCATGGACGGGCCGCGCGCGGTGCGAGAGTCTGTGTCACGCGATACGGCTGGCGGCGGAGTTCGCGGGTGGGAAAGGGACCTCATAAAACCTATATGAACAAATCGAGAACACTCGGAATCCTCGTGATCTGTTTCGCCGTTGCCGGCGCATCGGGCGAGACGTTCACCAAGCACAAACGCTGGTTTCAGGTCGGGCTGAATCCCGCCGCGATTATTGCGGCGGACCTCAACGGCGACGAGATGCCCGAGATCGTCACCGCCGATATCGGCACGCTCACGAATCCGCGCGACGAACGCCCCGCTCATGACCAACTCTCGCTCTTGGTCGCGCGCGGCGATCTCGAATTCGAGCCGCAGCCTCAGCTCCAGACGGACTTCGCCCCGTACTGCATCGCCGTCGCCAATGTCGACGCGCTCAAGGCGCCGGATCTCGTCGTCGGCAGTTTCCACGCGGTACGGCGGCGGAACATCTCGCTCTTCCGCAACCTGCGCGAGGACCTGTTCGAACCGGTGCACTTCGCTATCCCCCCAGATCGCGTGCTGCCGTACAAACGCATGCGCGATGGCGACGACGCGCCCATCTTCACGACGCCAGGTATCACGTCGCTGGTCGTTCGCGACTTCAACGGAGATGCCTTGCGCGACGTGCTAGCAACGGGCTGGTCCAGCGACGTCCTCATCTTTGTGCCCGGCGAGGCCGAGACCTATTTCGGCGCACCCGTGTTCATCGACGCCGATGGCGGCCCGCGCGACGTGAAGGCCGCCGATTTTGACAACGACGGGTTCGACGATCTCGCCGTCTCGCTGTACGCCGCCGGCGAAGTCGGGCTCTGGCAAGGCGACGGAAAAGGCGGCTTCGCGCCGGCCGCGCATTTCGATTCGCGCGGACACCTACCGCACAAGATCCAAGTCGCCGATATCAACGGCGACAAGCAGATCGACCTCGCGGTCTCACATTGCGACACGGACGACTCGGTGGTGATCTTCTACGGCGACGGCGGCTTCCGCTTCGGTGTATCGCAGGAGATCATACTCGGACCGGATCGCGATATCCTCGAACACGAGATTCGCGATATGCTCGTCACCGACGTCAACGGCGACGACAAGCCGGACATCATCGCCGCATGCTTCGCATCGAGTCAGGTGGTTGTGCTCTTAAACGAATCGGCCGACGAGCGCCTGCCGCAGCGGTTTCGGCAGGAGTCATACACGTACAAGGAGGCCCGGCCGAGAAGCCTCTGTGCCGCCGACATGGACGGCAACGGGACGCTGGATCTCGCGGTCACGCTGTGGGATGCCAACTGCGTGAGTCTGCTCTTGGCCAAGTGACGCAGGGGCCTCGCGGCCGACGCGTGCTGAGGCACAGCGCCTGGCACCTAACCGTCGATGGGCAAACGAATCTCGAAACAAGCCCCCCCCTCAGCACGGTTCGAGTAGGAAGCGGTGCCGCCGTGGGCGGCGACGAGGCGCTTGACAATGGCCAGCCCCAGGCCGGTGCCGCCCGCCTTCATGGAGAAGAAGGGCTTGAACAGGTCTTGTCCCGGCCCGAGCTTGATGCCTGGCCCGTTGTCGAGGACGTCAAACACGACGGCGTCCGCGTCGCGGCGGACATGCACGCACACCTCGCCTCCCTCGCCGACGGCGTCGACGGCATTGTCAATGAGATTGGCCAAGGCCTGCCCGATCCGATCCGCATCCGCGCGCAGTTCGATCGCCTCGGCAACGCCTTCCTGAGTCAGGCGGACCCCCTTCTTCGCCGCCTTCCGTTCACAAAGCAGCAGCGCCCTGGCCAGCACCTGGCTGGCCGAGCACGGCGCCGGCCTCAGATCAAACGGTCGCGCGAACCCGAGGAATCGATCAACCGTGCGATTGAGGTCCATCACCTCGCGGATAATGGTCTCCGCCTTGGCGCGGCGGGAATCGCCGGGCTCCATATCCCTAAGGATCGTCTCGGCGGCGCCGCTCACCACCATCAACGGGTTACGCAGCTCGTGTACCACCGCGCCGACCATTTCGCCCACCTCGGCCAACTGCCGGTGCGTCTCGGCCTCGCGCTCGAGCCGCCGTAGTTCCGTGAGATCCGTGAACAGAAGAATGGCACCCTCGAACACCACCGGCCCACCGAGGAGCGATGCCGATACGCCGAGCACACGGCCAGGGCCATCCGCTTCCTCGAGCACAACCTCGCGCCGCGAGACCGACTCGCGGCGGCTCATCACCTCCTTGACCACGTCACCGAAGGCCCCGAGGCCCGCGATGTCCTCCATGCGTTCGCCCACGCTCAGCGCGCACTCGTCGAGACCCAAGTAGCGGCGGGCGGCCGGGTTCGCCAACATGACAACACCGTCGGCGTCCAAGACGACCACGCCGCTGCCAAGGCTGTTGACAACGTGACTGTAGTAGTCGTTACCCGGCCTCGGGGACGACGCCGACGATTCCTGTTTCATCATCGATCATCCTCCATCGCCGCGTTGCAGACGATCCCTCTTGTCATCA
Source organism: Candidatus Hydrogenedentota bacterium (assembly GCA_036769985.1). Lineage (GTDB taxonomy): Bacteria > Hydrogenedentota > Hydrogenedentia > Hydrogenedentales > SLHB01 > DAIPKA01. The sequence continues at coordinate 201,427 of DAIPKA010000004.1, forward strand.
CACCTAGATCGACGTTGGTGCGCCAACCTTCGCGCCAGCGCCGCGAACTCGGCCAGACTCAGCGTCTGCGGGCGCCGCGCCGCCTCGATACCCGCCTCGCCAAGCGCCTCGTCGACGGCCGCCGCATCGAGGCCGAGCGCGCCCGAGCGCGTCAGCGCGTTGCGCAAGGTCTTGCGACGCTGTGAAAAGGCCGTGCGAACCACCTGGAACAAGAAACCGCTCTCCACATCGCCGTACAGCGGCTCGCTACGCATCCGAAGCCGCACGATGCAACTGTCCACCTCCGGCCTCGGCGCGAAACACGTGCGCGGCACCTTGTGCACCATGTCGACCTCCGCGTAGAACTCCATGGCCAGCGCCAACACACCGTACTCGCGCGATCCGACAGAGGCCGTCATCCGCAGGCCAACCTCTTCCTGCACCATGACCACCATCCGCGAGAAACGCACCGAAGACTCGAGGAAATGGAACAGCACCGGCGTCGTGATGTAATAGGGCAAATTCGAGATCATTTTGTACGACGCCGCGCCGGGAATGAACTCCTCGATCAGTTTGCCCACCTCGTGGTTCAGGACATCGCCCCGAAACAGACGGACATGCTCCATATCGCCGAACTGGTCTTCGAGACACGGCATGAACGACCTATCGATCTCCACGGCCAGCACCCGGCCCGCCTGCCGGCACAGGCGCTCCGTCAACGCGCCCAGGCCCGCGCCCACCTCCACCACGGCATCGTCGGACGTTAGCGCCGCCGCCTCCACCATGATCCGGTTGATGTTGTCGTCCAGGAGAAGGTTCTGGCCAAGGCCCTTCTTGAACTGGATGCCATACTGGGCCACAAGATCTTTAAGGTGCGTGCTCATACGCCGCCTGCCTGCTACTCGGGTACCGTCCGTGCGCCACAATATAGAATGCGCTTGGGGCGATCAAACCGGCGTAGCATCGCATTGACCGCCCGGGGGCTGCCTGATATCATCGCGCCAGGAGCGTATGCGTATGGTGGAGTTGGTGATCGAGCAGCCGGGCGAGCCGTCGCGGACGATTCCGCTGATGGGCGCCGACATGCAGTTCGGCCGCGCCGCCGACAACGATGTCGTCCTCGTGGCCGAGGAAGTGTCGCGCCACCACGCCAGGATCTGCCGCCGAGGCGACGCCGTTGTCGTGATCGATCTCAAGAGTCTCAATGGCGTCTTTGTGAACGGTCAGCGCGTCGCCGAGCGCGTCCTCACCGACGGCGACGAAGTCTGGTTCGGCGGGAAGTGCCGCGTGATCTTCCGTGATGAGCGAGTGCGCGGTCATGCGCGTCCCCGCAAACATGAACGCCCCTCGACGCTCCAAGACAATCTTGACCAGATCCGGGCGAAGATGGACGAAGTGGGGAGCCATCTCACCATGATGGGCACGCAGTTGGTCGACGGCCAGACGCCGGCCGGCTGGAAGGCCAGTCCTCAGGAACTCATGGATATCAGCCGGGCCTTCCGGCGACTCGAGGCCTTGTACCGCGTGAGCCAGCTCTTCGCATCCGAGTTCGATTTGAGGAAGCGACTCTCCGCGGTGTTGGACACCGTGATGGAAGTCCTCGGCGCCGAGCGGGGCTTCGTCATGGTCCGCGACGAAACGACAGGCGCCCTCGAGGTCATCGTCGCGCGGGGCATGGGCAAGGCCCTGGAGTCCGAGACCCCGAGCATGGGTATCGCGCGAAGCTCCGCCGAAACCGGCGAGCCGGTGCTGATGATGGACGCGGATTCCGACGAGGCTTTCGGGGCGAGGGAAAGCGTGATCGTCCAGAACATCGTGAGCGCCATGTCGGTTCCGCTCAAGATCGAGGGCCGCGTACTCGGCGCGACGTATGTCGACAGCCGCCGACCCGGTTTCGCGTTCGACGACGCCGATCTCGAGCTCTTCGCATCGCTGGCTCTCCAATCGGCCATGGCCGTCGAGAACGTCCAGCTCCACCAGCGAATGGTCGCCGCCGAGCGCAAACGCGCCAACCTCGGCCGCTTCCTATCGCCCGCGATCGTCGACGAGATCATGAAACGAGACTCGACGCTCGAGCTCGGCGGATGGAAGCGCGTTGTTACCACGTTGTTCTGCGACATTCGCGGATTCACACCGATGACCGAACGGATGGCGCCGGCCGACATCGTCCAACTGCTCAACGAGCATTTCACGGCAATGACCGAAATCGTCTTCGAGCATAAGGGCACCCTGGACAAGTACATCGGCGATGAGATCATGGCCGTCTTCGGCGCGCCGCTCTCGGCCGTCGACGACGCGGAACGCGCCGTGCGCGCGGCCCTTGCGATTCAAGCGCGAAACACGGCCTTGAATGAGAAACGCCGAAGCAAGGGCCAACCCGAGATCGCCCTCGGCATCGGCATGGACACCGGCGAAGTCATCGCCGGCTACGTCGGCTCGCCTCAGCGCATGGAATTCACCGTTGTCGGCGACCACGTGAACACGGCCCACCGGCTCTGCGACCTCGCGGCCCCCGGTCAGATCCTTATTGGCAAGCCAACCTATGAAGGTATTCAGGACGCCGTGCGCGCCAATTCCATCGGGCCCGTCATGCTCGAAGGCAAGCAGAACGCCGTCGAAGCCTTTGAGATCTTCCCCCTCGAAACCGCGTAGTTTCTCTCATCCGCCGCGCTCAGTCGAACAGGAGCCACTTGGCCGTCACGCCAAGCAGCGCCAGCGCCGCTACCACAATCGCCACGTGCTTGCCCCAACGCCGGACAAAGCCGGGCGCTTCCGGCGCCGGTTCGGACACGGACGGTCCGCCCGAAGCCACCGGTTCCGGCTCGGCCGCTGACGCATCGGAAGCCTCGGTGGTGGCCTCGGCTTCCGCCGCATCCGCGAGCCGCGCCATCTCACGCGCCTTCCGCGCCCACTCGACTTCCTCGGCCCGGTAGTATCCTTCACCCACCCGATTGAGCCCAACCGCCGCGGCCTGTTCCGCCAGACGCCGCTCACGCGCCCCGGACCACTCGCGCTCGAGCGTGGCCTTGGCGGGATTCACGCGCTTGACCACGGGCTGCGGCGACCACGGCATGTCCAACGTAACGCGGGCGATCGTTCCGCGTTCCCAGTCCTTCTCGTCGACGAAGCCGTAGATTTTCTCCCCGGTGTCGTTCAACGTGATGACATACACCGGCTCTTCCGGCGCGGCCAAGGGGTCCTCCGTCTGAGCCAACACATAGCCGATCACGCTCATCAGTAGTGCGTTCATAGCAACATTATAGGCCGCCTCCGCCTAGGCATCAACGTCCCGGGCCAGGCAACCTCTGATCAGATTGCGCTTCGAGAAGTGCCCGCCCGTCACCCAGAACACGCCATCCTCACGACCGAGGAGTCGCCGCGTAATAGCCCGAGACGACAGTCCCGCCCTTTCAAGATCGCGAGCCCTTTCACGAAGACCCTGTAAGCATTCGAGCTTTTCCGCAAGGGCCGCCTTGCCGTCAGTCACCACGCCGCGATGGGCACAGAAGAGCGTCCGGAAGTCGTAGGCGAGGATAGCGCCAAGGCTGCGGACGATCTCGCTGAAGCATTCATCCGCGCGAAGATAGCGGGGGGCGGTAGCAATATACAGATCGCCCGAGAACAGCCAGCCGCGTGCCGGCTCAATCAGGCAGGCCATATCCCTCGCGTGGCCTTGAACGAAGATGGGCCGCAGCGTCATTTCCCGGCCGATGCGGATCTCGCTGGGCATGGCCTCGGTGTCAACGGGCTGGGCTGTGCCCCAAAACACGCGTCGGTACAAGTGCATCGGAAAGCCGTGCCGCAGCCAGTCGCGTTCGGACTCCGGCGCGAATACCGTACACCCATATCGCCGCCGGATTCTGGCGGCATTGCCGCTGTGGTCCTCGTGGTAGTGCGTCAACACCAGACGTGCCGGCGGCCGCTCATCGAGAAGGCGCCTAACCGCCCCCCACTGGTTCGCCGGTCCCGTGTCGATCAGCACATCGCCGATGCGATACAGGATCGCGCTTGTGTTGATCCCGATCCGAAACCGCCCAACGCGGATGCCCTCGACGCCCTCGTATTCGAACCGCTGGAAGACACCCATCCGCGCGCCGCGCCTCCACTCATGTCGTGTTCCCACGCCATGAGCATATCCGATGCGACCGCCCCCACCCAACCGGATATCGTGCGCGTGCGCCGGAACGCAGGTATAATGCCGCTACTCTGCTCGACACCCCGAGGAACTCGACATGAAACAGGCAACAGCCACAGCCCTCGGCATCGCACTGGCCGCGCTCGTTGCGCACATCGCGGGCGCCGGCGAACCGGAACGTGTCATCGGGTTGCTGGGCGCCTTCGACACCGAGGTGGAACTCCTTGATGCCGCCATGACAAACAAGGAGACCGTCGATGTCCTCGGCATCCGCTTCACCACCGGCATCCTCAAGGGCCAGCGCGTCGTATTGGCCGAAAGCGGCGTGGGCAAAGTGAATGCAGCCATGACTGCAACGGCTTTGATCGATCGGTTCCGGCCGGCCGCCGTCATCTTCTCCGGCATCGCCGGCGGACTCCATCCGGAACTACGCCCGGGCGACATCATTATTGCCGAAAAAGCCGCCCAGCACGACTACGGCTCGACCGAGGCGGGAGGATTCCGGCGCAAAGGCATTCCGGATCCCGTCAGCGGCAAGCGGAATCCACTGTTCTTCCTCTCGGATCCGGCACTCGTGGCCTCGGCCGAGGCCGCCGCGGGCGCCCTATCCCTTGTCCCCGTACCCGGCGCAGAAGGTGGCCGCGTCCCTCGGATCGTGAAGGGCGTCGTCGTAACGGGCGACGTGTTTGTCGCTACCACAGCCAAACGACACGAACTGCGCACGGAACTCGACGCGGATGCGGTCGAGATGGAGGGCGGGGCCGTCGCCCAAGTCTGCCACCAACTCGGGGTGCCCTTCCTGCTGATCCGGAGCCTCAGCGACAACGCCGACGAGACCGCACACATCGACCTCGAGCGTTTCTATCGGGTGGCTGCCGAGAACTCGGCCCGCCTCGTGATCCAGACGATCCAGGCATACGATGTGGCCGTTCGCTGAAGCCGCCCGACTTAGTCGACTACCACGTTCCGAGTGCTGACCATCAGACCGCGCTCATCTTGCAGGTTGAAGAAATATGCCCGCGTCCCGCCCGGAATGGCCGCGGTGATTTCGCCAGCCGCGGCGTCAATGGCCGCCGACGTCGTCTGCCAGGGGCACTTCGTCCAATCCGCGATATCCCCTGCATGGACGAGGACGGCCTCGACGATCGGCGTTGTCGCCTCGAACTGCACCCAGGCCATGCCATCGCGGGTTCCCTGACCGCGAATGCAGGCCAATGAGGAGCTCCCTTTGAGTTGGCTGTCGGCGTAGGCGTAGATCTCCTCCGGCGCCCAGCCATGGACGTGGCTGTGCGGCATGCCGACGTGGACCGAGAGCGTGCGCGGCCCGCGAACAAGATCCGAGGATCGCGCATGAAGATCGAGCGGCGAAAAGAAGTCGTTGCTGCCGGTGATCCACAGCGTGGGCATCGTCGTATGGACTAGATAGCCCGACGGATCCCACAACGAAACCCATTTCGCTGCCCGTTCAGGTCCCATCTTGGCACGTTCGCCCGCGAGACTCGAACTCTGGTCGTGGTAGCCGCAGCCATACACCGGAACGGCGAAGCGGAACCGCGTATCCACCGCCGACACGATGCAGGTGAGAAACCCGCCCCACGAGATACCGGTCAGGCCGATGCGAGCCGCGTCCACTTCCGGCAGCGAACGCAATAGCGAATGGGCCAGCGCAACATCCGCAACGGCGTGGTACAGCCATTGATCCTCGACGGGACGGTCGATGTCCTCATCGAAAGAAACATGGCCGGGGCCGCCCCACTCGTGCCGCGGCCGTTCCCCGGGCTTGCCGCCCGGCCGCGTGCCGGTGAGGTCCATTGCGATGGCCGCGTAGCCGCGTCGATTCCAGACCCGTACCCATTCATCGAAGGCCGTACCGCCGCCACCGTGCACCAACACCATGCCCGGCACCTTGCCGTCACCGGTTTCCGGCAAACCGAGCCACGCGAAGACACGCGTCGGATTGCCTTGCCAGGGCAAGCCCGCATAGAAGAGCGCCTTGACGCCCTCGCCGGTCGAGCGCACCTCGGGATTGGCGTTGGGATCTCCTTCACAATAAACTGGCGCATCGAACCTCGGCGGCGCGGTGTAGAGCTTGTCCATATCCCACGACACCGGCAACGCGCCCTCGGCGGCTACCGAGGCCACGCCGAAAGCCAGCCATGCCACGCTCACAGTCAACAAGTTCTTGCCCACAACCATGCTCCTCTCACACAGCCACCCGGCAAGCGAGTTGCGAAACCACCGCCTTCGACTTGGGTTTCGGTTTCGGCTTTGATGCCGGTTGCTTGAAGAGGTTGTTGATCTGGCGTTGGGCCTGCCGGGCCTCGGTGGATCCCGGCGCGTCATCGATAATGGCCTGGTAGGTCCCGAGCGCTGCCTGTACATCGCCGCCTTGACGATAAAGCTGGGCCAGTTGCAGGCGCGTGGCCAGGTTGTTCGGCTGCAAGTCCATGGCCGCGACCAACTCGCCTTGCGCTTCGGCAATCCGCTGTTCCTGTTGATACGCGCTGGCAAGCTGCCGGCGCGCCGTGGCACTGTCCGGGGCCATGCCGACCACCGCCTCATACTCTGCCACTGCGGCCCCCCCATTGCCAACGCTCGCGTAGAACTTGCCGAGCGCGCGATGCGCGTCGATCGAGTCCGGAACCTGAGCCACCCACGCCGCGAGGACAGCCCCCTGCTGATCGCGCATGTTCAGGCGCTCGTACAGCGCGGCCGTGCGCGGATACGTTGTCAGGTTGCCCTGAGTCATCGCCGCGAACTGGTCGATCTGCGCGGTGGCATCCTGATCCAGACCCAGACTCTCCAGCAGGGAAGCCTGCTGATAGTACGGCGTCGGATCCTTGGGTATCTCGGCCATCCAATCGCGATAGAGCTCACGCTCGGCTTCGCTCAGGCCAAGGGTGTGGTAGACGCGCGCGAGGCTTCGATAGGCATCCCGGTTGCCCGGATCCTTCTCGATGCTCGCCGTCAGCAGTTCGATAGCCTGCGCGTATTGGCCCTCCACCACCGCATTCTTGGCTGTCTTGATCATCCCGGAAACCTCTTCCTTGAGTGCCTTATCCTCCTTGTCTTCTTCGTCCTTCTCTTTCCCCTCCCGATCCTTCCTGTCTGGCTTCTTCTCTCGATCCTTCTTCGGTTCCGCAGCCGACCCCACCGAACCGTTCTCCGACTCGAACGATGACTCGAACAGATCGTCCACGAAGTACTCATCATCGTCTACGTCAGAGAGACCGACGGCACCATCGCCATTCTCGTCCGATGCGGCCTCATCGGCATTCGCGGGAACCGCACCTCGGTTCCGTGAGGCCGGCGTCAGTTCAGTGTCCCACGCCGTGGGATCATAGCCGAGGACATCCGCCCTGGGATGCGTGGCCAGTGCGGTCTTGATCGTCTCCACCGACGGCAACGAGCGGTAACGCGACGTGACCTCATGCAGCCGGTAGGTCTGGACCGCCGTCAAGATCGCCATCGCCGCGGCGATGGGAACGAGCATTCTGGATATCATGATGCATCTCCCAAACCAACGCCTGCCGGGCACGTGCGCCATAGCGACACCGAGGTACCGCGCGCCCAAGGAAGGGCTTGCCCAGCCCGGCGCCGACATTCTAGCCCAACCGGATGGCCATTCGGTAGATTCCGCTTGATCCGTCAAGGCTTCGGTGGTCTAATACCGGTGGGTATCCATTCCGAAACGTGCACAGAAGGAGGACTGTCATGCGCTCTCAACGGAAATGCTCGCTGCACATCGTTGCCATCGTCGTTCTGGCATCGGCGTTCAGCGCCGCGGCGGAACTCACCGTTCCAAGTATCATCGGCGACCACATGGTGTTGCAGCAAGGCAAGCGGCTGCCCATCTGGGGCAAGGCCGACCCCGGTCAGGCGGTCGTCGTGGCCATCGCCGGAAAGGAGGCCAAAGCCGTGGCCGACGATCAAGGCCGCTGGCAGGTCAAGTTGCCCAAACTCCCATTCGGCGATCCGCTCGAGATGACCATCTCGGCCGGCGACACCTCGTTGACCTTCTCGGACATTCTGGTCGGCGAAGTCTGGATCGGTTCCGGCCAGTCCAACATGCAGTGGACGGTCCAAGACAGCAACAACGCGGCAGAGGAGATCGCCGCTGCGGCCCATCCCAACCTTCGCCTCTTCTATGTCGAGCGTACCGTCGCGACGGAACCGCAAGAGAACTGTAACGGCGCGTGGACGGCCTGCACGCCGGAAACGATCCCCGGTTTCTCGGCCGCGCTCTATTACTTCGGCCGCGATCTGCACAAGGAACTCGGCGTACCCGTCGGGTTGATCCACAGTTCGTGGGGCGGAACACCGGTCGAATCATGGACCAGTCACGCCGCACTCAACGCCGAACCCATGGCCAAACCGATTCTCGACCGGTGGCAGGAAACCCTCAGGAACTACCCCGCCGCCGCCGAGGCGTACCAGAAACAAATGGAGGAATGGAAAGCGGCCGCGGAAAAAGCCAAGGCCGAAGGCAAGGAGGCCCCCGGTCAGCCGGGCGCGCCCACAGGCCCCGGACACCCATGGACCCCATCCGGCCTGTACAACGCCATGATCGCACCGCTGGTACCGTATGCCGTTCAAGGCGCGATTTGGTACCAGGGCGAATCCAACGCCGGCCGCGCCTTCCAGTACCGGACGATCTTCCCACTCATGATTGAAGATTGGCGCAACGCCTGGAACGACTCGATCTCGTTCTACTTCGTCCAGCTCGCCAATTTCTATGACCGTGACGCCGAGCCCGTCGAGTCGGAATGGGCCGAACTCCGCGAGGCCCAAACCATGACCCTCGACCTGCCCAAGACCGGCATGGCCGTCATTATCGACATCGGCGAAGCGAAGAATATCCATCCCAAGAATAAGCAGGACGTGGGCAAGCGCCTCGCCCTCAACGCGCTCGCCAAGGATTACCACAAGAGCATCCCGTTCTCCGGCCCCATGTACGATCGCATGCGCAAGAAGAGCGGCAATATCATCCTGAGTTTCGACCATACGGACGGCGGCTTGAAGGCCATGGGCGGCGAACCGCTCAAAGGCTTCGCTATCGCCGGCGCGGACCGAAAATTCGTGTGGGCCAACGCCAAGATCGACGGCAACAAAGTCGTCGTCTCCTCGGACCAGGTTGCGGATCCGATGGCCGTGCGTTACGCCTGGGCCAACAATCCGGAGTGCAACCTCTACAACGGGGTCGGCCTGCCGGCATCCCCTTTCCGAACGGATGATTGGACGGGCCTCACCATCAACGCACGCTAGCGGACGGATCCCGTCGGCCAGATACAAGGAGACTGCCATGGATCAGCAAGCGCTGACTGCCGATAGGGCGCGGCGCGCCGCGGCCATTGCGCAGGCAGGCGGTATCGAAGAGGCCCTCGCGTCCGGCGCCCTTCCCCGCCGCGCGGACATGACCCTGTCCGAGGCTCTCGTACTCGGACTCGTGCGCCAAGGCGTCCGCGCGTTCGTCGGCATCTTCGGCCACGGCTCGACGGAGGTCGGCGAAGTACTGCGCGTCTACGAAGCGGCCGGCCTCGTCAAGACCTACAACGTCCGCCACGAAACCGAGGCGACGCACGCCGCGTCGGCGCTGCGCTGGGCCACGGGCGAGAAGGCCGCCGTATTCACGTCCATCGGCCCCGGCGCCCTTCACGCCCTCGCGGGATCGCTCATGTGCGCGAGCGACGGCCTCGGCGTCTGGTTCCTCCTCGGCGACGAGACCACCGAGGATGAAGGGCCGAACATGCAGCAGATCCCGAGGGCTGAACAAGAACTCTTCCTGCGCCTCTTCGGCGCGATGGGCTCGGCCTACACGCTGCACACCCCCGGCGCGCTCAGCACCGCGCTTCGTCGCGGCCTGAACACCGTGGATCATCCCTTCCGCGCCGGCCCGTTCTTCCTCCTCATGCCGATGAATACGCAGCCGGCCATGATTCCACAGTTCAACCTCGACGAGTTGCCTTCGGAATCGCCGCCGCGTCTCGGCGCGGCCGCCGATGATGGCGCGTATGCCAAGGCCGCCGAGGCCATCCTCGACGCCGAGCGCGTCGTCGTCAAAGTAGGCGGCGGGGCGCGCGGCGCCGGCGCCGAACTGCCCGACTTTCTCGAGTGGGCCGACGCCGTCGCCGTCACGAGCCCTCTGGTTTCGGGCGTGATACCCTTCGATCATCCCAGGAACATGACCGTCGGCGGCTCCAAGGGCTCGCTCAGCGGCAACTACGCCATGGACGAGGCCGACCTCGTCGTAGCGCTCGGCTCGCGGTTCGTCTGCCAGTCGGACTGCTCGCGCACGGCCTATCTCAAGGCCCAGCGCGTCGTCAACATCAACGGATGCATCGACTCGGGCATGCACTACCGCAAGACCATCTCGCTCATCGGCGACGTGCCGCTCACCCTCGCCAAGCTCAACGACGTGTTGCGCGAGATGCGCGGCGACGATACCGCCAAGGACTCGCCGTGGTTCCTCGCCTGCCGCGACAAGCGCCGCGCCTGGGACGCCTTCCGCGCCGAACGCTACGCCACGCCAACGTTGCACGATGAGGCCTGGGGCCGCGACGTCCTGACGCAGCCCGCCGCCATCAAGGCCGCCGCCGACTGGGCGCGCGCGAACGACGCCGTGTCCTTCTTCGATGCCGGCGACGTCCAGGCCAACGGGTTTCAGATCGTCGAGGACGACCGCCTCGGCCGCACCTTCACCGACACCGGCGCAAGCTACATGGGGTTTGCCGCATCGGCCCTGCTCGCCACCGCCATCGCCTCGAAGCCATTCTACGGACTCGCCTTCAGCGGCGACGGCTCATTCGCCATGAATCCGCAGATCCTCCTCGATGGCGCCCAGCACGGCGCGCACGGCTGCATCTTGCTTTTTGACAACCGGCGCATGGGCGCCATCTCGGGATTGCAGGACGCGCAGTTCGGCGCCATCTACGCCACCTCGGACAGCGTCCAAGTGGACTACGCCGCCTGGGCCAACGCCATCAAAGGCGTTCAAGGCCTCCACGGCGGCTATTCCGTCGCCTCGCTCGTCGACGCCCTGAATCGCGCGAAGGCCCACGACGGACTTTCGCTCATTCACATTCCCGTGTATTGGGGGCTGGATCCCCTCGGCGGCATGGGTGTATTCGGCCGCTGGAACGTCGGCAACTGGTGCACGGACACGCAGGCGCTACGCCACGAACTCGGTCTCTGACGCGCATTCACCGTAGAAACAGCCCATACGAAGGAGAAGTAGTCGACATGCCGATCCCGAACCAGATGTACATCGACGGGCAATGGCTGAACGCCTCGGACGGCGGCACCATCGAGGTGGTGAATCCGGCCACGGAAGAGGTCGTCGATGCCGTGCCGAAAGCCACGGCCGAAGACCTCGATCGCGCCCTCGACGCCGCCGACCGCGCCTGGAAGTCCTGGCGCGAGGTCGATGCGTGGACGCGGAGCGCCGCCGTGCGCCGCGTGGCCGAGTGGATCCGCGATCACGTCGACGCCATGGCGGACGTCCTTACTGAAGAACAGGGCAAGACGCTCGGCGAAAGCGCCGGCGAGATTCGCGCCGGTGCGGATCAGTTTGACTGGTACGCCGACGAAGCGCGGCGCCTCTACGGCCGCGTTATCGACGCCCATGCGCGCGACCACCGACTCCTCGTGATCCGCCAGCCCATCGGACCTGTGGCCGCCTTCGCGCCCTGGAACTTCCCCGTGCTCCTAACCGCCCGCAAGATGGCCCCCGCCATCGCCACGGGATGCTCGGTCATCGTCAAGCCCGGTGTCGAAGTCCCTCGATCCGCCCTGTTCCTCGCCCAAGCCTGCCACGAGGCCGGCATTCCGGCCGGCGTCGTCAACATGGTGACCGGCAACTCGAGTGCCATCAGCGAGCACCTCCTCGCCTCCGACGTGATCCGCAAAGTCTCCCTCACCGGCTCGGTGCCCGTCGGCCAGCGGATCCTCCACCTCTGCGCCGACCGCATCAAGGCCGTCTCCATGGAACTCGGCGGCCATTCGCCGGTGTTGGTCTTCGAGGATACCGACGTCGACAAGGCGGCCGAGACGTGCGCGCGCGGCAAGTTCCGCAACAACGGCCAAGTCTGCATCGCCGCCAGCCGCTTCTTCGTCCAGGAGTCCGTGGCCGAGCGCTTCATCGACCGATTTGTAACCGTCGCCCGCTCCATGAAACTCGGCAACGGCAAGGATCCGAAGACCGATGTCGGCCCCCTTGGCAATCGGCGGCGCCTCGAGGCCACCGAGCACCTGGTGCAGGATGCCGTAAGCAAAGGGGCCACCGTCCGCTGCGGCGGCAAGCGCCCCGAGGGATTCCGCAAAGGCTTCTTCTTCGAGCCAACGGTCCTCACCGAGGTCAACGCCTCCATGGCCATCATGACCGAGGAGCCCTTCTGTCCGGTAGCGCCTATTGCCACGTTCACAGACCTCGACGACGGCCTCACCAAGGCCAATGCCACCGAGTTCGGTCTCGCCGGTTACGTGTTCACCGACAACATGCGCACGGCATTCCTCGCGTCCGAAGGCATCGAGGCCGGCATGATCGGCGTGAACACACTGCTCCTCGCCACCGCCGAGATACCTTTCGGCGGCGTCAAGCACTCGGGATTCGGTCGTGAGGGCGGTTCAGAAGGCATTGAGTCGTACACCATCACCAAGCACGTGAACATCCAGCTATAGGACGGCCCGGATCATGACGGACAACGGAGCCACCGGCATCAACCGGAACCTGACCAGCTACGGCGACCTCGAATTCAGCAAGTACATGCGGCGCGCCTTCCTGGCGTCCGCGGGCTATGATCGCGAGGACCTCGCGCGCCCCATCATCGGCATCGTCGACACCTCCTCGGACTACAACACGTGCCATCGCCAGATGCCTGAAATGGTCCAGGCGGTCAAGCGCGGCGTCCTCGAGGCGGGCGGCCTTCCCTTCGCATTTCCCACGATCTCGCTGCACGAGATCAACACGTCGCCCACCACGATGCTGTTCCGCAATCTCGAGGCGATGGACACCGAGGAGATGATCCGCGCCCAGCCCATGGACGCCGTCGTCCTCTGTGGCGGATGCGACAAGACCGTTCCGGCCCAAGTCATGGGCGCGGTCTCGGCCGACGTGCCGGTCCTCTACGCCATCGCCGGCCCGATGATCACCGGCCGATGGCGCGGCGAACGGCTCGGCGCCTGCACTGACTGCCGTCGGTTCTGGGCTCGCCACCGCGCCGGCGAGCTCTCCGACGCCGAAATCCGCGAGGTCGAGGAGTCGCTCTGCTTCACAGGCGGCACGTGCATGGTCATGGGCACCGCATCGACGCTGGCCTGTCTCGTCGAGGTCCTGGGCCTCATGCTGCCGGGCGGTGCAACAGCCCCGCACGCCTCGGGCGACCGCCTGCGCCATTGCGTCGCCACGGGACGCCACGCCGTCGCCATGGCACGCGCGAACCGGCGCCCAAGCACCATCCTGACGCGCGCATCCTTCAACAATGCCCTCATCGCGCTCACGGCCCTCGGCGGTTCCACCAACGCCATCGTCCACCTATTGGCCATCGCCCGTCGCGCCGGCATCGCGCTGTCGCTCGACGACTTTGACGCGGTCGCGCGCCGCGTGCCGCTCTTGGTGGACTGCAAACCGGCCGGCGTCGGCTATCAGGAAGACCTACACCATGCCGGCGGCGTGCCGACACTTATGAAGGCTCTCGAGACCATCATCGACGGATCGGCCTTGACCCCCACCGGTCGGACTTGGGCCGAGGTACTCGAGAATGTCGCCCCGCCCGGCGCGTGGCAAACCACCATCCGCACGCTCGATGCGCCCCTCGGCCCGACTGGCGCGTTGGCCGTATTGCACGGCTCGCTCGCGCCCGACGGTGCGGTCATGAAGGTGGCGGCCGCAACGAAGACCCTCTTGCGCCATCGCGGCCCGGCGGTGGTCTTCGAGTCGCCCGAAGACACGGCCCGCATCGACGATCCCGCCCTCGGCATCACGCCCGACCATGTCATGATCCTGCGCAACGCCGGGCCCGTGGGCGCCGGAATGCCGGAAGCCGGTTCCCTGCCAATCCCGAAGTACCTCGCCGCCAAGGGCGTCAAGGATATGGTGCGCGTGTCCGATGCGCGAATGAGCGGCACCGCCTACGGAACCGTCGTATTGCACTGCTCGCCCGAAGCCGCCATCGGCGGCCCGCTCGCCCTCGTCCGCAACGGCGACCTCATCGACCTCGACGTCGAAAGCCGCCGCGTCGACCTGCTCGTGGATGAAGCCGAACTGGAGAAGCGCCGCGACGCGTGGACGCCCCCGCCCAAGCCGGCTCGCGGCTGGCGGCGCCTCTACGCGGACCGCGTGCTCCAGGCAAACCTCGGCGCGGATCTCGATTTCCTGTAGGCTCGGCACGCGAAGACAAGGACCACAAGGACGACCGGACTGCCTCGAAAAAGCCGGTCATCGACAGTCAACGCCTCCCTGCGCTCAAACCACGGACGAAATGGACACGATGGACACGAATGCGTGCCATCCGGTGCCCGTCCATCGAGTCCATACCGTCCATAGCCGGACGGCTCTCAGCGGCGGTAGGTACCGATCAGTTCGGCCTCGCCGAGAACATGCCCCTTCATAGCTGCCAGCACATCCTTCTTGGTTGCGCCGGGTGCCAACGCAAGCATTGCATCCAAGGCATACAGCTTGAAGACGTAGCGGTGCACCGGACCGCGAGGCGGCGCGGGCCCGCCATAGCCCACCTTGCGGAAATCGTTGACGCCTTGCCGGGTGCCATCCTCGAGCTGCCGGCTCGTCGGCACGGCCTCCGGCAACGCCCGCGCATCGGCGGGTATGTTGAACATGACCCAGTGGATCCACGTGCGCGCCGGCGCGTCCGGATCGTCGTTCACCAGCGCGAACGACCGGGTGCCTTCCGGCACGTCCGACCACTCGAGTCTCGGCGAGATGTCGGCGCCATCAGCCGTGTGCATCCTCGGAATCGGCGCACCATGATCGAACATGGGACTGGTCAATCGCAGCGCCATGACCTAATCTCCTTCTTCGATGGGCGGCTCCGGAGGCTGATCCCGCAAGGCCCGGATCGCCTCGAGTCCGGCCCAGTAGGCAGCGAGTTGTTCGCGTCCGTCCTGCGTGAGCCGATAGTCGGTATGGGGAATCTTGCCGTTGAAACTCTTCCGCACCTCGATGTAGCCGGCTTTCTCAAGGCGATCCATGTGCGACGAGAGATTGCCTTTCGTCAGACCCAGCGTCGTGCACAGGAACGCAAAATCAGCCACATCGAGGCCCGACAGGATCGTCAGGATTCGCAATCGCGCCGGCTCATGTATGATACGGTCGAGTTCCATCAGCTCTGGTCTTCGCTTTCGGCCTCGGCCGTCTCCACAAGCCCTTGACGCACAAGCGCTTTGAGCCGATGCAGGGCATAACGACTGAAGAGGTGGCCCACCAGGATCGCCACCAAGCCGTAGCCGAACACCGGCACGATCATGTTGAGTATCTCGAGATTCACATCCGTGAACCGGATAGGTACCCCCAGGAGGATCAGCACGGCGTGCAGGCCGTAAAGCACCGGCCAGATGAACGCCCAGAAGCCCAGCCGCTGCGTGATCGTCATCGCGATGAAGAACGGCACCATATACAACGCCGAAAAGGGTTGCGTGTACTGGAAGGGAAGATACCGCCCCGCGATCAGCAGCACGCCCAGCAGGTGATACGCCGCCAGGCCAATACCGGCCGCGTACACCCACGACGACGCCTTGATGCTTTCCCCGCTGCCGCCGAGATAGGCCGCGTATCCTTCCTCGCCGTAAATCCACTGGCTAATCCGGTAGATCCGGTCGCCACCCCATTTCGGCACTATGAACCACGCCATCGCCACGATCATGCCGACGATCCCGGCCGCACAGAGCAGAATCCAAAGAACATTCTCGCTTCGGTACGCGCGAAGCGTCAAGAACACGACCGCCGCGATGAATACCCCCAACATCACAATGCAGATCCATTGGATCAGAAACGGAATCGTGCGATTCTTCGCGTAACGGCCGGCCCATTTCGCAATCTCGCGCGGATCGGCGAACGCATCGCTGGATCGATTAGGGACTTTGGCCGCCATAGTGGACCTCCATCAATCGGACTCAGGCCAGTGTGTCGCAGTGTTGCAAATGATGTCAAGCAGCCTCACGGCTCGCCGGCCGCCGGCACCGGCGCGTAGAAGAGCGCCTCGTGATCCGAAAGCTGGCCTTGCTCGATCATCCGCCGGATGCCACTGAGGTCCGCATCACGAGGCGTGCCCGCACTCCCCGGAGCCGCCGAGGTCTCCTCGACCACACGGACGAAATGCCCACGCGCGTGATCCACCGACAGCGAGGCAAAGACCACCGCGCAAAGGATTACCATGAACACGAAGGCCCGCTCATGGGCGCCCCACTCATGCGTCTTCACGGCGATCCTCCTTCGCGCCACGTCGGCAGCGATCGCAGTAGATGCAGTCCAACTCGCGGACGGTGCGTACGCCCAAATCGCAGCGCGCCGGCCGCGGCGTCGGTACGTGCCTCCGCCATGGCCCCAACCCGTTCGCCAACGCCAGAAACGCCCCGGCCGGACACAGATTGCGGCACCAGAATCGTGGGAACACCGCCGAGAGCAAGACGAACAACACCGCCAGTACCTCGACGCTCCGTGTCCGAACCGCGCTGAACACGCTGATCAGCGGATCCGCATCGAGCACGTCATACGCGCGCGTGACGGCGAACAGCAGAACCAGCAGCGCCAGCAACACATATTTTGCAGCGCGGCCGTAACGCCAGACCCCCTTGTCGATGGCGCCCCGGTACCGGGCGGGGCAGAGCTCCCCAACCAACTCCTGAAGCGCGCCGAAAGGACAGACCTGCCCGCAATAAACATTGCCGAAGAGCACCACCACGGCCGGCACAACCAGCGCCAGGAAGACCGGGCCCGTCGGGCTGGCCGCATTCACCCGGCCCCCAAGCAACGCCATGACCTGGTGCGTCGAGTACTGAAGGTTAAGGCCGAATCCAAGCACGGCCACCGATGCGAGCAGCATCATCCGACGCACCCACGCGTTGGGGCGATACCGTATTCCGATCGCCATGGCCGTGAACGCCGCGAGAATCACGAATTCACGATGCACCTCGCGCCGCGTCTCGGTCTCCGTTGGGATCTGGCCCAACACCTGGCTCGCGAAATTCCGGCCGGCCGTCTCCAGTGTCCTCAAGATGGCATCCGTGGTTATCGTTGCCCCGGCCACGGCATCGACGCCGGCGAAGGGCTGTTTCGCCAGAAGGTTGCGTCCCGCGAGCGACCCCAGCCAACTCGCCAGGCGATCTTCATAGATGGGCGTCTCGTGCGACTCGACGATGCGGAAGCTTCGGAGTTCGCCGTCGCCCCCAACATACATCGCGAGTATGATCGGCCCGCCGAATCCCATGACGCCCGGCGCCAGTTTCGGCGTTAGGAACACGTAACCCTTGCCGCACTCTGCCTCGTCCGAAGTCTCGTAATACTCGAGCACACAGCCGTCCGGAAGCACGGCATGCCGCTCGTCCACCTCCGTGTCCCCCACGAGCGTCCGCGTGACCTCCCGGGCATGTTCCTCCCGGACCGCGCGGTGGCCGGCCGTGACGACATGCGAGCCGATCAAGCAGCAAGCCGCAACCCCGACGAGCAGATAGCCACCCGGCCGAGTCCGTCGGTCAAACCAATCGCCAACGGCCTCCCGAGCCGGTGGGAAAGCCATGGCCGGAAGATTCGCCACCATCACGAGCGCCAGCACGGCCAGCGTCGGCCCGACGCCCCACAGCGGCAACAGCACCAGGCCCGTCAGTAGCGCGCCAACCGCGCCGCCGACGTGATCGAGCGTCTCGAGACCGGCACCTGCCGAGGCGGCCGTCCTTCCGGATGCCGCAAGCCGGTGTACCGCCAAGGGGAAGCACGCGCCCACGGCCGCACCGCCAACGCCGAACAACAGCACAAACCACACGCGCGGCACGCCGTCCGGAATCGCCCAGGCAAGCGCCAGCACACCGAGAACGACGGCCGTGAAACACGGTAACGCCCAGGGAGGCTCGGACCCGCGTCGATCGAGCAGCCGGGTCGCTACTGCCCCACCGATGCCTGCGCCGGCCATGTACAGCGCCGCGATCACGCCCACGTGTAGGAACAGCGATCCGAACCGCGCTTGATACACGAACATCAGCGCCACGCTCAGCGCCATACCCACCGCGCCGGACGAGAACACGAGAAACTCGCCATCGAAGGCGCGACTCCCTAGCCCTCGGCCGCCTCGGAACAGGTAGACACAACGCAGCAACACGTAGAGAATGGCCGGGCAGATCGCCAGAAATAAACCCGACGACAACAGCACGCCGAGCTCCTCGCCGACCGAACGCCAGCCCGCTTTTCGTAAGGCCACCAGCAAGCTGAACAAGAGCGCTTTCGGGCTGCCGTCGGTATTCAGCAGCAAGGCCGGAGTGCTCTCCTCCTGGACCTTCTTGTAGGCGTCCATCTGAAAGGCGATGCGGTCGGCCGGATACAGTCTCGCAACACCCTCAGGCGGATACACGGCCTCGGCGCCGTCGATCCGCTTGTACCGATTCAGGAGACCGCGCGCGAACATACTCAGGCCATCGCTATCGGACGCAATGAGCCAACTCTCGCCGCCCGGCTTGAGCACAATGCTCCGGAACACAGAATCGAGCGTCGTCAGCATCGACGCCCCAAGACGCGTCAGCTCACCGCCGAGGTAGTTCTCACCTCCGGATACGCGCACCGACACGACGCCCCCCTCCGCCAGGATGCCCCGGAGACCCAGGAAGAACTCCTGCGTGCAGTAGCGGTTGAGCACCAACGTCGTGACATCGGGCAAATTCACCACCGCAAGGTCGTACCGCGCGTCCGTCGTGTCGATGAACCGGCGCACGTCCACGCCGGGAATGTCAAGGCGACCCACCACTTCCGCGTAGTCCGAAGGCAACACCGGCAGCAGCGCCCCGGCAAACTCCGGATCGGAAGGCAGCCACGTCACCCGCTCGACGGACGGGAAGCGGATGAACTGCGCGCAGATGCTCAGCGCACCTGGCCCAATCACCAAAACGCGCTTCGCCTCCGGCTGCTGCGCGAGATGGAGCGCGGCCACCTCGGCACCGTGCTCGCGATCCGGTAGCGCCTCGCACACGCCGCCGCCCGACACGACGACAAACTGGTCCTCACGCGCGCCGAAGAGATACCGCGCCTGGGCCGTGGCGAAGCAGCCCTGATAGGCCTCGGCGGTCAGTAGCCGGGTCCACTGCGCTCGGTCTCCTCGATCGGCCCAGCGCTCGCCCCCTCCCAGCACAAGGGCCGCAACACAGGCCGCCACCGGTATCCAGCGGACAACACGCTCCGGGCGCGTCGCCGCCACGCCTACCGCCAACACACCCATGGCCACCACCACCACCGTTTCTCCGGAGACTCCCACCGCCAGCAGAATCGTCACGGCGACGCCGCCTACGCATGCACCGAGCGTCTCGACGACATAGACCCGCGCCACCGGCAACCGCGCATCGCCCTCGATCCAGCGGCACGCCGCCGTAAACAAGAAGCCCGTGGCCAAGCTGACGGGCACATTCACCACAAAGGCCACGGCCACCATCGGGAGTACCGGGAAAGCTTCGTAGACCTCGACGGATGCCAGGTCGCGCGCCCGCGCGGTGAGCTCGAGTTGGAGCGCAAACGCGGGAAGGTAGGCCATCGCGAGCCCGTCGACATGACGCATGAGACGCGGCCAAACCTCCGCCGCCAGCCGCCCCGCCACGGCGCCCACCGCCACCGAAACCAGCCACGACGCAAAGAACGCGCCCACGCCCAGCTCATTGCCCTCGAACGCCGTCAGAAACGCACGAAAAAGCACCGTCTGCGCGACCAGCGCGAAGAATCCGAGGCCGAACACCACTGCGGCTTTCCGGAACGACACGGCGGTTCCTCCTGACGAGTGGAAACGATGGGCTCCATCATAGCATCCGCTGAGAAATGAGGCTACACACGGAGGTTGGCCAATAGGCCCTCTTGGTCGTGATAGGTCCTATTCCTTCTCCCCGAAAACGAGGGCCTCGAAGATGGTGTAGGTGGCGCCCTCACGCCATGCGTCGGCCGGCAGGCCCGCTTTCATGGAGAGATGGGTGAGCGTCGTGGCAAGGTCCCAACCTTGCTCCGGCGCGACCTGGGGCAAGAACACGGCGCTGCGCCCGTTCTTCGAGAGCACCATCCCGTGCTTGCCCAGGACGATTTCGTTGTACGAACCCACCGGCACCGGCGCCGTCAACGCGCTAATCTCGAACTCGAGATCCGGCAGTTCCTTGGCCTGGACGCGATCAAACCGGTAATCGTTCACGCCCGCATCGATGGCGTGGTCAATCACGGCCTTGTACACCTCGCGGCGCGGCACGATCTCGCCGATGCAGCCACGCAACTGCCCGTGCTCGTGCAGCGTCACGAAGGCGCCCATGATCTGCTTCATGCCCTCCGTCACCGGCACGTCAAGATCCTCCGGCGTCGGCGTGTCCTTGTGTTTGAGGTAGTACTCGAGCGTACGGCGCGCCAGCTTGAGGAGCGCCTGCTTGTCCTCATCCGAGAGTGAAGCCTTCGCCTCGTCGGGCGTCTCCTCATCGACAACCGCTTCCCTTTCCGGCCACGCGCCGGTGAACGCAGCGCTGACATAGCTAACGGCATTCGAGTAGTCGCCCGTCATCCGGCCCGAGGAATCGTAGTGACACAAGTGGCCCTCGGCATCCGCGGGCAGCATCGCCAGCAGAACACCCAGCGGACACCGGCCGCAGATGGTCGCCCCCGTCCCATCCACGTAACCGAAGAACCCCTCCACATCTTTCTTCTCGGCAAAGGCCCAGGCGTCCATGTCGAGTCTCTTGATGCTCTCCGGAACATCGCTCTTGAACGGCGCGTAGCCGAACCTCGGGCCATAGTGCGTGAAGTCCGTGCTCACGACAACGAGTGTCTCGCGGTCGACCAGGCCGGCCAAAATCCTCCCCATCTCCCGGGCCGTGGCCACGTCGAGCTGGCCAACGACGATCGGCACCAACGTGAACTCGCCCAAGACGCGCTGCAACAGCGGCAACTCGATCTGAACGCTGTGTTCCTGGGCATGGGCCGCCGGCTCGCTCCGAAAGACGGTGTGTGTCTTGAGTGCGGCCATGAAACCGAGATCGAGCGCGACCTCTCCGAGCGGCGTCGAGTAGTGCGTGTAGCCCGTCGGAACACTCGCGGCATTCGACATGGGCACCGAGTGTGTCGGCCCCATGACCACCACGCGCCGGTAGTGCTTGCCCTTGATCGCGCGCAGGCCATAGCCCGCCGTCGGGCCTGAATACACGTATCCGGCGTGAGGGAGCACCAGTGCGATCACACCCTCCAGCGTGTCGCCCGTGGCCTCCTCGACAAAACCATCGATCTCGGCCGTCAACAGCGCCGGTTTCGCCTCATACCATCTCCCCGGCAACGGGGATCGAAACACTTGCTTGGTCATGGTTTCCACCTCGGCTTCCGTGGCCGCCGTTGCGGCTCCTTCCATCCACGCGCGCCCTAACCACGCGCCCAGCCCCACGCCCACACTCAGGAGCGTCACCCAGACTACCACGCGTAGCGCGGATGCTCCCGCGCACCAACCGGCCGGCGCTACGACCGTGTGTCCGTCAAGGTATCTCATCGCGATCGCCCTTTCCGATGCGAGCCTGCCGAACGCCATCATCCTGCCCATCGGCCCGGATGGCCCACTTCACCGGCTGCAAGTCCGGCCCTCGGGCCTGGATAGCGCCTGCCACGCACCGCCTCGACAACGCGCCGCGGCCTCAGGCGCCCACGCAAAACACCGAGCGCCGCAGCCATCGCCGTCGCTCTGAAGAACGCCCTCCGGTTCATTCAGCGCTCGCCTCCAACATCGCCCTCTCTGCGATCACCAGTATACCACCGCATCTCCCCAGACAGGGCCCGTCATGTCCATATACCGGCGATCGGAGTGCCGCACTCCGGACAGGCACCGCCTTCCATGCGATTCTGCCGAACCGTGTAGCCGCGCCGTTCGACCAGCAAGACGCCACAGCCGGGACAATGCGTGTCCTCGCCGCCCGGACGCGCCACATTGCCGATGTACACGAAGTACAACCCCTCGGCCCGCGCGATCTCCTTCGCCCTCTCCAGTGTATTCTCGGGCGTTGGCGGCAGATTCTTCATCCGATACTGCGGATAGAACCGCGAGAAGTGAAGCGGCGTGTCGCGGCCGAGATTCTCGGCGATCCAGCGACTCACGCCGCGAAGATCCGCATCCGTGTCATTCAGCGTCGGAATGACCAGGTTCGTCACTTCAACCCAAACGCCGAGCGACTTCGACTGCACCAGCGTCCGCTGCACCGGCGCCAGCGTCGCATCGCATACATCTCGGTAGAACGCATCCGATATCGATTTCAGGTCGATGTTCCCCGCGTCCACGTAGGGACATAGCCGCGCCATCGGCTCCTCATTGATGTAACCGGCCGTAACCAGGGCGTTCTTGAGCCCCGCCTCGCGCACGGCCATGCACGTGTCAAGCGTGTACTCGTAGTACACGAGAGGCTCCGTGTACGTATACGCGACGGACCGGCAGTCGTATTCGCGGGCCGCCTGCGCCACGAGCGCCGGCGGAAACGGCTTTCCCGGGTAGTCCTCCGGGTTGGCCTGCGAGATCTCCCAGTTCTGACAGTTCTTGCAGTGGAGATTGCAGCCCACTGTCGCCAACGAGAGAATACCCGTGCCGGGCAGGAAGTGAAACAGCGGCTTCTTCTCGACGGGATCCACGTGCACCGAGCACGGATGTCCATACGTAACCGCCACCAGCTTGCCGTCCACATTCACGCGGATCCGGCACTCGCCGCTCTGACCCGGCGCGATGATGCATCCCTTCGGACACAATGCGCATTGGACATCCATGGCACGGCCCCTGTCGCGATA
Organism: Candidatus Hydrogenedentota bacterium; assembly: GCA_036769985.1. Taxonomy (GTDB): domain Bacteria; phylum Hydrogenedentota; class Hydrogenedentia; order Hydrogenedentales; family SLHB01; genus DAIPKA01. The sequence goes on from DAIPKA010000004.1 coordinate 224,523, forward strand.
CCCCAATTGTGCGCCCCCGCAATCCCGCCGTCAAGCCTTCCAGACCGTTGCGGAACCCGTCATTTCCCCTTCATGCCAAGGCGCTCGAGATACTCCCGGGCCGGCGTCGCTTCCGGATTGATCTCGAGGGCACGCTGCCAATCGGCGATGGCCTTATCCGGCATGTCGTGCCGTTCGTAGGCAAGACCGCGAAGGATATAGGCGCCGGCGTCGTTCGGATCGAGTTCCATGGCACGGTTGACCATGGCCAGTCCCGCCTGGAAATCGCCGCCGTGGTTGGTCTCGGCAAAGAGCTTGCGGCGGCTCTTTGTAATGAGTGCCTTCGGATTGTCCGGATCCAATTCGAGGGCCCTGTCGCCCTCGGTCTCCATGGCCTCTTCGTAGGTCGACCCCTTGAATTTCGTGCGCATCATCATCGTGTAGAAGTCGGCCATGATACGGTGCTTCTCGGACGTGTCCGGGAGAGCGCCCAAGGCTGAGAATCCGGACGCGGCCGCCGCGTCGATCGCTTGGCCCAACTCGCGTTTCTGTGCCGTGTTCGTGTCCGAATGCTCGTACACGTTACGCAGCAACGAGGCCACAAGAAGGGCATCCTCCGCAAGCAGTTGGCGAACGTCTTCCTCACCCTCCGTTCCACCCCCATTCACCCGCTGCTCGAGCACCGGCAAGAGCGCCTGCGCCAGGTCCAGGTCATAGGTCCGGTGCGCCGTGGCCACGGCCTCCGTCAGCACGTGGACAGAGGCCGTCGAGTAATCCGCTCCCAATACGGCACACGCCAGCACGACCAGCACGGTCATCGATGAAATCCTCCCTGCCCGAGATTCGAGGCAGGATTATGGCCCAACCGAGCCGGCCAGCGCAATGCCCGGCATCGGGCCCGGGGGCGTTTCTTGATTGGAAGCGCTGCGGGCGGTAGCATGGCGAGTGAGCCATGGGTTCGAGGTCCGCGGTACAGAGGGGATCGATTCCCGTTTGGAGGAAACGCATGCATTTCCGAGTCGTTCTTGCGTTTGTGTTGGCCGTTGCGGCGACGTTTTCGGCAATGGCCGTCCATATCAATCCGGACTGCATTCTCTTCGAGGATTCGTACGGCGCGCGGTTGGCAAGTCCCAGCGGCGATGTGGCGCTATGGTGGGCGTCGCCGGGCTGGAAGGTGGCGCAGGATCGCGCCGTACCGAAACGCGGCGGCAAGCGCGTCGAGATCCGTGCGGCACAAAATGAGGCGGAGGCGGCGCAGTTGGTTGTTAGCCCCACGCAAGATCTCAGCGGCCTGGTCGCGGAGGCCACCGCCCTGACCGGCGAAGACGGCGCGGCGATTCCGGCCTCTGCGGTGGACGTGCTTCGCGTGCGTTATGTACCCGTCGAGCGCCCGACGGATAGCGACAGCACGGTCGCGCCGTGGCCCGATCCCTTGCCGCCGTTCAAGGAGCCGATCGACGTGAAGGGCGGCACGAATCAGCCGTTGTGGATTCGCGTTATGGTGCCGAAGGGTACGGCCCCGGGCGAATATGACGGCGCGATCCAGGTGAAGGCTGACGGGTTCTCGGCGTCGGTACCGCTACGCGTAGGGGTCTACGACTTCGAGTTGCCGGACAGGATGACGCTCTCCACGGCCTTTGGATTCAATCCGGGCAATGTCTTCTCGTATCAGAAGATCACGGATCCGGAGCAGCAGCGCGCCGTCCTCGAGAAATACTGGGCCGACTACAGCGCCCACCACATCTCTCCGTACGATCCGGCGCCCAACGCGCACTTCACCGTCGAATGGGTGAAGCTCGCTCCGGGTGAAGGCGCGGGCCTGTCGGCGGACGATCGCAAGCTCCTCGAGGAGAACGCCCTGACGCCGCGCTTCGACTGGACGGCCTGGGACGCCGAGATGGATCGCGTGTTCAGCCAGTACCATTTCACCTCGTTTCGCCTCGGTATGCCCAACCTGGACGAACCTCAGAAACAAGGCTTCGAGCCCGGATCGCGCGGCTACACACTGGCGTTCAACGCGTACGGGGCGGCCATGCAGGAGCACTTCCGCGAGAAGGGGTGGCTCGATGAGGCCTACATCTACTGGTTCGACGAGCCAACGGAGAAGGACTATCCGCACGTCATGGACGGCTTTGCCCGGCTCAAGGAGGCCATGCCGGAGGTGCGGCGTATGCTGACCGAGCAGGTCGAGCCCGGCCTCGTCGGAGGCCCGAATCTCTGGTGTCCGCTGACCATGTGGTACGACCATGAGGCGGCCGAGGCCCGTCGCGCCGAGGGCGACTCGTTCTGGTGGTACATCTGCACGATTCCCAAGAAACCGTACTGCGGCCTGTTCACCGACCATCCCGGCACGGATTTCCGCGTATGGCTCTGGCAGACCTGGCAATACGGCATCGAGGGAATCCTTATCTGGCACACCAACCTCTGGACCACCGGCACGGCCTATCCGAATGAGCCGCAGAACCCCTACGAGGACGCCATGTCGTGGATGTCGGGCTACGGAACCAAAGTCGGCGAGAAGCGTCCGTGGGGCAATGGCGACGGCCGGTTCGTCTATCCGCCCGAAGCGGCGGCGGCGGCGCAACAGGCCGAGACGATTCTGGATGGCCCGGTGGATACCATGCGGTGGGAAATGCTCCGCGACGGCATCGAGGACTACGAGTACCTGTCTATGCTGAAGCGCCTCATCGACCAGCGCAGGGCGGATCTGCGCAGCGGGCAGTTGAAGCGGTTCGAGCGGCTGCTGGAGGTGCCCAAAGCGATCTCGGTCGATCTCAAAACCTATACGAAGGATCCGGCCCCTATCGAGAAACAGCGGGATCGTATTGCGCGCGCCATCGAGCAGTTGAGTCGGATGGATTGACGATAGCGTCCCGCCAACGGACAAGGAGAACGTCATGTTGAAACGTGCGCTGATACTCGCTCTGCTGTGCGGCCTGGGATCCGCAGCTCTTGCGGAGACGGCCGAGGACACCCTGACGCCGGACCAAGCGAGAGCATCCCTGCGCAGGGCCGTCGAGTTCTTCCGAAAAGACGTGTCGATCCAGGGCGGTTACCTCTGGCAATACAGCGCTGATCTCGCCAAGCGCGAGGGTGAAGGAAAAGCCCCCGCGTCCGTGGCGTGGGTGCAGCCGCCCGGCACACCGAGCGTCGGCTTCGCCTATCTGCATGCTTACGAGCGCACCGGCGAGGATTTCCTTCTCGATGCCGCCCGCGAGACGGCGTACGCGCTGGTTCAAGGCCAGTTGCGGTCGGGCGGCTGGCACTACAGCATCGAGTTCGATCCGGAAGGGCGCACGAAGTTCGCCTATCGAAAGGAGCCCTGTAACCCGGACGGTCATAACACGTCTACCTTGGACGACAACACCACGCAATCGGCCCTCCTGTATCTCATGAGCATCGACAAGGTTCTCGGGTTCAAGGACGAGGCAATCCATGAGGCCGCGTTGTACGGCCTTGAACACCTGCTCGGGGCGCAGTATCCCATCGGCGCGTGGCCGCAGCGTTTCACCGGGCCGCCCGATCCCGAGAAGTATCCCGTGAAGCGAGCGTCCTATCCGGAATCGTGGTCGCGCACGTTCCCGAAGGCCGATTACTCGGGGTTCTACACGTTCAACGACAACACCATTGCCGACGTCATCGGCGTCATGTTTGACGCAGGCCGGGTTTACGGCGACGCACGCTACCGCGCGTCGGCCGAGAAGGCGGGCGAGTTTATTCTGATGGCGCAGATGCCCGAGCCGCAGCCGGCTTGGGCACAGCAATACGATCCGGACATGCATCCCGCCTGGGCGCGGAAGTTCGAGCCGCCGGCGATCACCGGCGGGGAATCTCACGGGGTTATGCAGACACTCATGATGCTGTACCGCGAGACCGGTGACGCCAAGTATCTGGAACCCATCCCGAGGGCCATCGAGTACTTCGAGCACTCGCGATTGCCGGGGGGCAAACTGGCCCGTTTCTATGAGCTCGAGACGAACAAGCCCCTCTATTTCACCAAGGACGACTACCAGATCACGTATAGCAGCGAGAATATGCCCACCCACTACGCCTTCATCATCGGATCCTGGCTTGATTCGATTCGCAAGGAGCTTGAGGCGACCAAAGCCATGACCGCCGACGAGCTCGAGGCTGCGCGCACGCCCAAGGCCGAAGCCTGCCGGATGTCCGACGATCTGGCCCGGCAGGCCAAGGCTGCGGTTGAATCCCTGGATGAGCGCGGGGCCTGGGTTCAGGGCGGCCGGCTGAACTACCAGGGCGACGAAGACTCGACGGACCACGTCATCCGCAGCGATACCTTCGCGAGCAACGTGCGCGTTCTCAGCCAGTTTCTGGAGGCAGCGAGGTGAATTCCGCGCAGCTGTCCGAAATGGCGGGGCGCTGTGATCGATCCCGACCGGTTAAACCCCGAGGACGACCAGCACGACAAACAGGATAGTGAATCCAAGGCTGTCGCGCCCCACGAACACCTGCCCTTTCCCACAACGCCGTTTCTCCCGTCTTCATGTCCCACCGCTGGGGTGGGTACTCGATGGTGTCCAGTGAGCGTCCGGTTAGCGACGTTGACATAACGAGGCTCCCGTGCTAGAGTCTGCTGTGGTTCGTGGCTCTTCGGAGCGAGGTGTTGACCAGTGGGGAATGCCTGAGCACGAGATCCGAGTACTGAGGCGTGTCATCATAGGTTCTTGAATCGTTCGCATGCGGAATCTCGTATTCAGGAGGACACGTGGCGATGGTCTACAAGTATCACGCCTCGGCGAAGAACCGCGAAGAACATATGGACTCGGGCACCGTCTACGCCCGCGACGAGGCAGATGCGCGTCAGAAATTGCGCGGATTCGGCTACGAGAAGATCGATCTGAAGCGCGTGACGGGGGTGTCGGCCTTCTTTGGTAAGTACAGGGCCGATGTGAAGTAGTGGCGGCGGGCATGTGTCAGTGCGTCTTGCCGTTCGCGCGTTCGATGGCGAGGAGGGCGTCGGCGGCGCTGATGCGGACGTCGGTTTCGGGATCGTCGAGGTGGGCGATCAGGAGGGGCACGTCTCCGGGATCGCCGTTGCGGCCGAGACCGGCGCAGGCTTCGTAACGCTCTTCCTTGATGCCGTTTTCGAGGTACTTGAGCAGCGCCTCACGGGCCTCGGCTTTGGTATCGCCTTGCGCGTGGACGTACAGCGCGCTCACGAGATAGATGCGGCGAGGGCCCTCGTCGGGCTCATCTCGGACGGCCTGAGCAAGCCGTTCGAGCGAGGCGGGACGAATCGCTTTGAAAAAGCGGAAGCCGTAGCCGACAGTGCCGCGCACGGCGTCTTCGGGCGAGTCGAGGCATGTGACGAAAGCCGCCTCGTCTTCGGCTGGGCCGGAGTTGGCGGCTACCCATCGCGCATAGGCTTGGAGCTCGCCTTCACCTTCGCGCGCGACGCGGAGTAGCTCGTCGGACCGGGCGGTATCGCCGAGTTTGGCGAGCGTCTCGACGGCGTGGAGCCGATCCGGGCCATCGACGTCGCCGAACGCGTTGCGGATTCGCGCCACGTACGGCTCGCGCGAGTCGGCCTCGGTTTGGGCCTGGGCCAGCACCCGCCAGACGCCGATCCGGTGTTGCGGCGGCGCCGTCTCGACCTGCGGCAGGAAGATCGCTTCGATGCCGTCGCGGTAGCCGTGGCGGAGGAGACCCTCGGCGGCGTGGACGCGCACCCACTCGGTTTCTTCGGAGAGCGCCTTTTCGAGGACGCCGACGGCACGGTCGTGAATGGCAATCCATTCGGGGTCGGCGGGCGTCGGTTGGGCCACAGCGCTCAGGGCACATCCTAATGCGATTGCAGCAAACATGACATATCTCATGGGCTCACTCCTCGTCTTGACGCGGCATTCGTCGAAAAAGACCTCTTCGCATGTCCATCAGACCATCGAGTCCGCAGCGCCGCCGTTGGCCCCAGCCAAGCTGTGCCGGCTAGACTATGGACCTGACCCTATTAACCATTTTAGTGAATAGCGTCTTGAACCGCAACCGACTTCAACGGCGTTGCCAAATCGGGGACTGACTCCCTCCGGCAAATCGGGGACTGACTCCCTCCGGCAAATCGGGGACTGACTCCCTCCGAGTCCCCGAGGAGGGCTGTCTGTCCCCGAT
>DAIPKA010000031.1:0-77538 GCA_036769985.1 Candidatus Hydrogenedentota bacterium
GGAGGCTGGAGGCTGGAGGCTGGAGGCTGGAGGCTGGAGGCTGGAGGCTGGAGGCTGGAAGCTGGAAGCTGGAAGGGGAGGTTGGAGGGGGATTGCGTGCGCGCAAGAGATCTGGTACTGTACCCACATGAGTTGTGTAGAGCGAAGGCTTTACCGAGGATCGTGTACATGAGGAGAGAGCCGATCGCAAGATGGCCTCGTCACTTGGGGTGGAGGACTGGGATTGTGTCCAGGCGTGGAGCAACGTGTCCTGTGTGGAGCCTGAGGGAATGACGACATCCCTGGAGAAGCGCCTGTATGCCGTCTGGCGCGCGATTCACGCAGATTGGTGTTGATTAGTGGTTCTTTCCGTCGCGCAGAAGGTCCGCGAATGAGGTGCCGTCGTACACAGCGAGCATGGCCTCGTGCGCGCGTTGCCACATGGGCAGGAAGACGCAGTCGTCGTGCATGGGGCAGGTCTCCTGTGTTTCGCCGCCCAAGCAACTCACGGGATCCATGGGGCCGTCGACGGCGCGGAGCACATCGCCGACGGTCACCGCGTCCGCCGGTTTTCGCAAGAGATATCCGCCTTCTTTGCCGCGAATGGACTGGGTGAGTCCGGCCTGTTTGAGCTGAATCAGGATGTTTTCGAGGAATCGCGGAGGAATCCCTTGTGCCTTGGCGATGATCGGAATGCTGACCGCTCCGTCTCCCTGGCGCTTGGCGAGTTCATACATGGCGCGGAGCGCGTAGATGGTTTTCTGGGGGAAAGCCACGATGTCTATTCTCCATTATCTCTACCGATATGATAATGTATGGCCCAAGAAACTGTCAAATCGACCTTGATTGGCCGCACATCCATTGATCCCATGTCCTGGTTTCGTTAGGCTCGTGAGGCGAGGATTGGGGCGGCTTGGCGATTTGGGCACTGAGCGAGGAGATCCTTATGAGCTTTAGGCTTCGGGGGCGAGATTGTGTGTTTGCGAGTACCCACTGGATGGCGGCCGCATGTGCGGCCCTCTGTGCCGCATCGCCGGCCGCGCTCGACATCAAGCCGCTATGGACCGCCGAGGCCAACATGGTCATGGAAGGCGCGCCGATAGTGGTCGACCTGGACGGCGATGGTGCTGCCGAAGTCCTTGCCGCCGCGTATGAGAATATCATCGTCGTGGACGGTTCCGGCCATGAGCGTTGGCGCTTCGACACGCGTGGGCGGTACTCGACGTGTCCGGCTGTGCTCGAGCGCGCGGACGCGCCGGCGCTGATCTTCGCGGGCGACAACACGGGCCTCTTCACGTGCCTCGATGGCGCGGGCGCGGTGGTGTGGCAGGCGGAGATCGCGCCGGTCTTCTGCTCGGGACCGGCCTTGGCCGATCTCGACGGCGATAGCGCTATCGAGGTCATCCAGGGCGACAAATCGGGCGCGGTCAGCGTGTTCGACGCGCTCACGGGCGCAGCGGTGTGGAAGAAGTCCATCGACGGGGAGTGTTCGAGTCCGGCCGTAGGCGATTTGGACGGCGATGGTACGATCGAGATCGTGATTGCCACGGGCGCCGGCAAGGTGTTCGCGCTGGACGCGCACGGCGAGGTCCGCTGGGAGTTAGCGTTGGGGGGCACATCGCCGGATTGGGCGACGTGCTCGCCGATCCTCTTCGCCGACTCGGCCGGCCGTGTTTGCGTCGCGGCGGCGTCGCCGGAACAGCGGTTCTGCTGCATCGACGCGCAAGGCGAACTGGTGTGGCAGCGGCCGACGCGCGGGGCTGTGGCGTCGACGATTTCGGCGGGCGATCCAGATGGCGACGGCCGGGCCGACCTGTTTGTGGTGACACAACTGGGCGTGCTCTATCGCTTCGACGAGGCCGGCCGCGTGATTTGGGACATCGATACGCAGGGCCGCAGCCTAGCGTCCGGGGCGATCCTGGACCTCGACGGCGACGGAACGTCTGAGTACGTGCTGTGCACGCAGCAGGGCAACTTGCTGGTCTTCAATGAGTCCGGCGAGGTGGTGTTCAACCATCAGTTCGACAACCGAACGATCAACGTGACGCCGGCCTTCGGCGACATCGTGGTGGACAGGCCCGGCCTCGCGTTTGCGATCACCGGAGGCGAGTCGGGACGGATATTCTGCTTCGGTGCGCCGGCCGCCGTGGATGTGCCGGCCCAGTGGCGAACCTACCGTTGCGATAATCGCCTGACCGGCGCATGGCTCGGCCTAGCCGCTCAAGATCGCGTCACCATGACACCAGAGAACCTGAACTGGGATCTCCTTCTCACGGGAGATGATGTCACGTTTCGCATTGCGAATCCGAGTCCGGGCGGGGCGCCCATGAAGGCGGAAGCGGCGTGCCTTCGTCCCGACGGTTCGCGCCAGGCGGCCGTGGGTGTGGTGACGGGCGCGCGTGGGCTTCTGACGATACCGGTGAGCATCCCGGCGCCCGGCGTATATCGGTTTGAGTGGTCGCTGAGGGACAGCGCGGGAGAGATACTCGCAAAGGGCTCTCGCGAACTGACGTTAACGCCGTACCGGAATGATGAGGCGCTCGCGCGCCGGGCGGCCCTCGCGTTGCGCGCTGCCATCGAAGGGGCGGGCGGCGGAGAGGCCAAGCCCATGGCGGTCGCGCTTCGTCGAGAGGCGGAGGAGATTGAGGCCGAGGTGGAGGCGTTGACGCCTCTGCAGGCGGCCGCGCCGGGCGCCGAGCCGGAGTTTGGCGAGCGGCTCGACTTGCGGACGGCAGTGCTGAACGTGCGATCGAAACGGGCGCTGGCCTTGGCCGACGTAGCGCGCACGACCTTCGCCGAAGCGCCTGGTGCGTCGCTGATGGTCTTCGAGGGTACCACGTGGGAGAATCGCGACGTGGATCGGCAACTGCCGGCCGAGGCGGCGAACCCGCTCCGGATCGAGCGCCGCTGCATCGTCGGCGAACATGAGCCGGTATCCGTCAAGGTGTTTAGCGTGACGATCAACGAGATTGAGGTCGGCGTCGATGTCGAATCCGATGCGATTACCGTGACGCCGTACGAAGTGAAGCCGGTTCCGACCAATCAGGGCACGACTGCGTGGGATCCTATCCAGCGGCTGCACGACAACCGGATCGCCGTTCCTTCGCTCGAGACGCGCGAGATCTGGCTCGACATCGATCTCGGTGGCGTTGCGGCCGGCACGCACACCGTTCGCGTTCGCCTGAACGGCGGCGGGCAGGTTACGGAGGTCGAGATTGTGCTCGATGTGCTGCCTTTCGAGATGGCGGGGCCCGGCGCGGTGCGTCTATGTTGCTGGGCCACTTACGACGGCGATGCTGTTGAAGATCTACTACGACACGGCAACACGGTATTCATCACCGGATTTCCCAGTGCGGGCGTGGCCGATGGCGACGCGCCGCGGATCGAGATTGACTTCACGGCGCTGGATGCCTTCCTTGCTCCGCTGGCCAGCCATGACGTCTTCCTGCTGATGAGCGGCATTCCGGCATTGGGCGTGCCCATGGAGGAGGAGGCCTATGTGCCGCGCTTTGCCGCGTACATCGATGAAGTGCTTCGGCACCTGGCCGAGCGGGGCGTCGACGAGGATCGCGTGGCCCTTTACCCCTACGACGAGCCCGGCGGCCAGGGCTGGGACACCGTCAACCACTTTGTGGCCTTTGCGCGTCAGGCGAAGGCGGCACGGCCAGGCCTCAAGTTCTACGTGAACGGTGGCGGCGACCTGCCGATGCTTGAGGCGCTCAACGAGGTGGCGTCTATCTGGTGTCCGGGTTTCTATGCGCTCCCGGAGAGCACACCCGAGATGGAGTTCTTGAGACACAGCGGCAAGACGCTCTGGTCGTACGATTGCGGTTACGCCTATGCGCGGCCCATCGGCGCCAACACGAAGACCATCAACGTCGTCGCCGAATACCGGCTGGCCGCGCCCTTCGCGCTGAGTCTCGGCGCGATGGGTCTCGGTTTCTGGTGCTACAATGTTGGCCCGTCGATGTGGGACCCGATCCGCGACGAGTACCCCATCGTGTACGGGAACGCCGATGGCACCCACACGTCGTGTCGCCGTTGGGAGGCGGTTCGCGAGGGCATGGAGGACGCGCGGATCCTGATTGGACTGCGCGAGAAGCTGGCCGATGAATCGGTCGACGCAGCGATCAAGGACGGGATCCGGCGGCTATTGGACGAGACGCTGCCCGGCGTTACGCGGCAGACCTTGGGCGAGGCACGCCTTGGGGTGGCGCGATACGTCCTTGATGCGTCGAACAGCGACGACACGGTAGGGCGGTTCCGGGGCGAGCTGATGGAGTGCGTGGCGTCGCTCAGCGCGGCGACGCCCTGATGGGTGGCTGGAGTGTAACGAGGTCTGAGGAGGTTGTTCCGATGTCGATGATTGCGAAACGGATGGCGACGCTGGTTGGAGTAGTGGCTGTAATGGCGCTGGCCGTTCGCGCCGACGAGGGTGCGCGCTTGGGCACAACGCGGTATGTCTCGAAGCTGGGCGATGACTCGGACGGCCTTTCGTGGGCCACGGCGTTCACGTCCGTTCAAAAGGCGCTTGACGCCATTCCAGATGAGCGCGGCGGCTATCGCATCATCGTCCGTCCGGACACCTACATGGAGGCGAACCTGCTTCCGGCCCATCCGGGCGCTGAGGGCGCGTACAATGAACTCGTCGGCGACTACGATGGCGCGCTGGGCTCCGGCACGATGGGCCACGTCATTCTCGATGCCGGCGATCCGTCTCGAGGCTTCAAAAGCTACGACTGGTGGGGCAACATCCGCGCGTACACGAAGGGTTGGTCGCCCGAGCACACGGCCGACACGGTGTCCGCCATCCTTTGGGATCGGTGGATTCTCCGCCGTCTCTACGCGACCGGCGGCGACGGCGGCCTGTGTTTCGACTGTACGGATCGTGTCGAGCCGTTCACGGTCATCGTCGAGGATTGCATCAGCATCGGTCGTGCCTTCGGCTGCGGCGCCATGAGCTGCCTGTCGCGCGAGGCCGAGCCCATCACGTTCCGGCGGTGCAACATGTGGTCGCTGGACGAGTGGGGCGATACGGCCGCCGGCTACGTGCGCATCGAGCACGAGTCGATGCCCGATTATCACGACATCGTGTTCGAGGACTGCACGATGGTGAGTCCTCAGTGTGCGCTGAAGGGCGGGAACTACGGATTCCACACCTTCACACGTGCGTTGGTCCGGAATTGCACGCTGATCGCGCTCAACTTCTCGCAGCCGCACGGCACACCCACCGACGGCGTCGTCCAGAGCGTCCAGAACGGCAAGTACTTCCACGTGGATTTCGAGGACTCGATCGTGATGGGTTTCAAGGTCTTTGGCGTGAAAGTCGACAAGGAGTCTGCCGGCGATATCGGCTACTCGACGCGTGGCTCGGTGCTGGCCTATGTCCAGTACACGCAGGAGGCGCCGAAAGGCTTCCATCCGCTTGGGCGCTGGCCGGCCGAGGCCTTCGAGTCGGTGGCCCCACCGGCGCCGACACGGCCCGCGCCGGTGCTGTCGACGCGCGAGCTGGTGGCGCGCGATTTGTGCGAGCTGTCGCCCATCGAGTGGAAGGGGCGCCTGTGCCACATGGAATGCCGGCGGCCCGGCAGCGGCGGCGAGCGGAGCGACTACTACTTGCTGCTGCGGGATGCCGAGACCGGTGATGAAGTGGCCCGGTTCGCCGAGGGATACGGCCTGGCGTCGTGCCTCGTCCACAAGGACGTGTTCTACGCATTCGCCTCGCGCTACGAAGGGAATGACTGGAACGATGTGACGATGTTCCGCTCCACCGATCTCGAGAACTGGGATCAGAAGGTCGTGATCGAGCAAGAGAACGAGCATCTGTTCAACAGCTCGGTGTGCGAAGGGCCGGACGGCTTCGTGATGGCCTATGAGTCCAACGATCCGACATATCCGGCCTTCACGACCAAGTTCGCCGTGTCGCCAGATCTCGATACGTGGAGCAAACGGCCTGACGCGACCTTCGGCACGAACCGATACACGGCCTGCCCGTGCGTGAAGTACGTGAATGGCTATTACTACGTACTCTACCTCGAGCACCGGGCGCCGTTGCATCGATACGAGACCTACGTCACGCGGTCGAAAGACCTCGAGACCTGGGAACTCAGCGCGGCCAATCCCGTGTTGGCCCCGACGGGCCTTGACGAAGGCATCAACGCGTCGGATCCCGAAATCATCGAGCGCGGCGGCAAGGTCCACGTGTACTTCGCCGTCGGCGACCAGCTTACCTGGATGAACATCAAGCGCGGCGAATTCACCGGCACGCTCGACGCGTTCTTCGAACGTTGGTACGTCCAGCCGGGCATCCGCGATTGCGGCGATATGGCGTCGTACCGCGCACGCACCGCCGCCGAGTGATAGGCCGAAAGCACTTGCCGGCCGTGGTCGGTCATGGACTGAATTGGCGTGCTGAAGGACTGCCTCCATTCTTGTCCACGTCGTCCATCTTCTCCCTGATCCGTACTCGAGAAACACGTCAACCGCCCGCGTCATCCGGTGTAAGACCTTTCTCTTACCCCGGGGGCCTGACGTGTGGCATACTATTGGTGCGTGAAGTCGGCCATGGTCGATGCGGTTTCGGAGCAGCGGACGGGGAAGACGGATTTCCCGTCCGAGCGGGGACGAACCAGGGAGTGATGTAGCGGTGCCGATACGTCAGAGAAGCGAATCGCTCCGCATCTGCATGCGTGCCCTCTTTGACGGTTGCTGGATGGCGGCGGGTTTCCTGTTCACGGTGGTTCTCTGTCGTCGCGAGGAGTATCCGTGGCTTGCCGATATCTGGGGGCGGGCGGAGTATCCTGCCGTGTTCCTCGCGGTGTGGTGTGCCGTCGTATTGGACCGTCGGTTGCTGGTCTCGCGTCGCGGCGAGACGTTGGTCATGGCGTTAGCGAAGGCTGCTCGGGCGATTCTCGTGAGCGTTGTTCTCTCCGGTTTCCTGCTTGCCGTGCTGCTGGGTAGCGTCCTCGATCGGGTGTTTCTGGTCACGGGCAGCGCCTCGGTTCTCGTGGCAAACCAACTGTTGACGATCATCGTGCGTCCGGGTGTGTGGAGGGTTCGTCGCCGCGGACACAACACACGCTGCATCCTGCTCGTGGGCGCCAGCGATCGGATGGCTCAACTCGTGGATGTGTTGCGCAGCCACGAGCAGTACGGATTCCGGATCGAAGGGTTCCTCGAAGACGACGCGGAACGCCGTCCTATCCTCGAGGCCTCCGGTGTGCCTTTTCTCGGCGGTATCCAGCAACTCGAAGCCGTCTTGACCAATCGCGTCGTCGATGCCGTCTACGTTTCGCTGCCGATTCGCTCAGATTACGAAACCATCGGAAGCATTGTTCACCTTTGCGAGGGCGTCGGCGTTCCCGTCAGGCTGCTGGCCGATCTGTTTCCACGCCATCTTGTAACGTGCGGCGTCACGCGCCTGGGCGATATCCCGCTCTTGTCGCTGCGACGGCCCCGTCTTCTCTCGCGGCTGGCCCGAAGGCAGCCGTCCGGCGCGAGCTCCGTTCGGCTTCGAACCAAGACCGAGGCGCTCATTGGAATTGCCCTGGCCGACACGATCGCCATTCTGCTGGCCTATGGGTTTGCGATGGTGGCGAGTTTGTCGGATCATGCCGTGATGCCGTACCGCAACGCGCCATACCTCGTTGTCTTTCTTGTGGTGTGGTATGCGGTGGCGATGGATCGCGGCCTTTGGAGCACGCGGCCGAGCGAATCGCTCGGATCCTACTTGGTAGCGGTTCTCAAAGGCGTGGGAGCGGCCGCGATCCTGTGCGTTCTCTTGACGGCGTTGCTGGCGCCTGAGTATCTCGCCCATGGCTTCCTGATGAAGCTGTGTATCGGCACGTTGGTGGCGCTTCCGGCGTGTCGCGCCGCATTGCGGCGGACGCTTATCGCGCTGCGACGTCGCGGCTTGTTCAAGGAGGAGGTCCTAATCGTCGGCGCGAATGAGCGAACGGCCCACCTGGGTGAGACCGTGCGTCGGTTCGGTCTCACGGTGGCGGGAGTGTTGGATGATGAACCGGATCGCGCCGCGCCGCTGGCCGATTCCGGGTTGCCGTATCTGGGGCACGTTGGATTGCTGGATCGCGTGTTGGCGGAGCGCAGGATCGAGCACGTCTACGTGACGCTGCCCATGCGTTCCCACTATGAGGTCATTCAGGATCTCTTTCATCGCTGTGAAGATCGCCGCGTGCCGGTCCACTTGGTGGCCGATCTGTTGCCGTTGCACATCGCATCGAGCGATACCATGATGGTTGGCGACATCCCCGCCTTCTCCTTGTCGCCGGTGTGTGAGGACTACGGGCGGCTTGTGTTGAAGCGCGCGATCGATCTCGTCGGCTCGACCCTGCTGATCTCGGCCCTGTCGCCGGTCTTCCTGGTCATCGCGGTCCTGATCAAGCTGGATTCGAAGGGGCCGGTGTTCTTCAAGCAGGTGCGCGTGGGACAGAACCAGCGGCAATTCCGCCTGATCAAGTTCCGCTCGATGGTGGTTGGTGCCGAGGAACGAAGGAAGGATCTCGATGCATTGAACGAGGCCGACGGGCCGGTATTCAAGATCCGAAACGACCCGCGAATCACCCGGGCCGGCAAGTTCATCCGGAAATCGAGTCTTGACGAACTGCCGCAGCTCTTCAACGTGTGGTGGGGCGATATGAGCCTGGTGGGGCCACGACCACCGTTGCCCTCGGAGGTCGAGCAATACACATGGCATCAGCGGCGGCGCCTCAGTGTGAAGCCAGGTATGACGGGCCTTTGGCAGGTCAGCGGCCGAAGCGATGTCCCGTTCGATAAATGGGTCGAGTTGGATCTCGCGTATATCGACTCGTGGTCGCTCACCCAGGATTTTCTGATACTGCTCAAGACCGCCAAGGCCGTTATTACCGGGCGCGGCGCGGCCTGATCGACTCCACGGGCGGCGCGAGCGTTTGGACTCCAATGGGAACCGGCGGCGTGGCCGCGTAACATGAGGATTGCGCATGCGGACGCTGTCTCGGATCAGCATCGGTGTTGCGGCGGCCATGCTGAGCGCTTGGGCCGTCGCCTCTTCGGCTGCGAGTCTTGGCGAAGGCTTTGCCGATCCGCCGCTCGAGGCCCGGGCACGGTGTTACTGGTGGTGGCTGAGCGGCAACGTCACCCAGGAAGCCATCACGCGCGATCTCGAAGAGATGAAGGGCAAAGGTTTTGGCGGCGCGCTCGTTTTCGACGCCGACAACTCCGATTACCGTTCGAATGAACGCGTGCCGGCTGGGCCGAGGTACGGATCGCCGGCGTGGCGCGTTCTGTTCAAACACGCGGTGGCCGAAGCGGCTCGGCTCGGCCTCGAGTTGAGTCTCAATATCCAGAGTGGCTGGAATCTCGGCGCGCCGGATGTTACGCCGGACGAGGCCGCGAAACAGCTCACATGGTCGGAAACAACGATTGCCGGCGGCCGGGAAGTCGACACTGCGCTGGCCACGCCGCCCTGCCGCTCGGGCTACTACCGCGATGTGGCCGTGGTGGCCTACCGCGCGCGACCGAGGGCGGAGCAGGAAAACGCGCCTGTGGTGACGGCCAGCTCGATCTTCGAGGACTACGCTGCCCAGCGCGTCATCGACGGTGCACTGGAGAGTTTCTGGGTGTCCGATGGCGAGGAGCCGGGCGAAGGACCGACGGAGAGTCGGCCGGAATGGCTCATGCTCGAGTTCAAGGCGCCGGTGACCATTGCCGGCGTCGAGGTCGTCGGAAGGCCCGGCTACGGGCCGCGGCGGTGCGATTTCGAGGTCATGGGCGATGGTGCGGCCTTCGTGAGCGTCAAGCAGTTCGACATGGCTGCGGGTCACCCGGCGGGGCTCCGATTCGATCCCATCGAGGGGCGCGTCTTCCGCCTGCGGTTCCTTGGCGCCTACGATCCCCGGTCGCCGAATGCGCCGCGTAATGTTCAGGTGGCCGAGTGGCGATTGCTCGGCGCCGATGGCGTTGTGATAGGTGATATGGCGTGCCGCAGGCCCATCCGTCAACTCGAGGAAAAATCGGCCTTTCATGAACTCGGCGGTTCGGCGCTGGATTGTCGGCCACTGCTTGATGACATGCCTGGAACGGCCGGCGAGGAAGATGCTCTTGCATCCGAAGTCCTGAACCTGACGGATAGGCTGGAGACAGATGGCCGGTTGCGATGGGATGTACCGGAAGGCGACTGGATCGTGCTGCGCTTCGGGTTCACATTGACGGGCGCGCGCGTCTCGACCTCGAGCGGCGAGTGGCAGGGGCCGGTCATCGACTACATGAGTACGCCGGCGCTCGATGCTTACTGGCAGCGCCATGTCCAGCCGGTATTGGATGAAGTGGCGCCGCAGGTCGGCACGACGCTCCGCTACCTCCACACGGACAGTTGGGAATGCGGCGGGATGAACTGGACGGACGGCTTCGAGCGCGAGTTCCTCGAGTGGCGCGGCTACGATCCGATTCCGTATCTGCCAATTTTCGCCGGCAAGATCGTCGAGAACCGCGAGGTGAGCAACCGGTTCCTGGCCGATTTCCGCAAGACCATCGGCGATTGCGTCGCACACAATCACTATGAAGCCTTTGCGGCCATGGCGCATGCGCGCGGCCTGGGAATCCATCCTCAGTCCGGCGGGCCCCACGCCGGCCCCTTCGACGGCATCAAGAACGTCGGGCTGAGCGATATACCCATGGGCGAGTTCTGGGTGCCGTCGCCTCATCGCCCCAGGCCGGAGAACCGTTTCTTTGTGAAACAGGCGTCCAGCGCGGCGCACATCTACGGCAAGCGATTGGTGGCCGCCGAGGCCTTCACGTCGATTGGCCCGCATTGGGAAGACGTCCTTTGGAAATCGGTGAAACCGAGCTTCGATAACGAGGCCTGCGCCGGCGTCAATCTGTGCTTCAACCATACGTTCACGTGCTCGCCGGATGAGATGGGGCGACCTGGGCAGGAGTATTTTGCGGGCACGCACTTCAATCCGAGTGTGACGTGGTGGAACATGGCCGGCGCGGTCATCGCCTACCTCAATCGATGCTGCTTTCTGCTTCAGCAGGGCCAGTTCATCGCGGATGTCTGCTACTACTACGGCGATCATGTGCCGAACATCGCCCAGCGTAAAGAGGCCGATCCGGCCGGCGCGTTGCCCGGATACGACTACGATGTGATCGACGAGACCGCGCTTCTCACGCTGGCCAATGTCGAGGCCGGCGCGATCGTGCTGCCGAGCGGCATGCGCTATCGTATGCTCGCGCTGCCCGACCACAAGATCCTCTCGGCGGCGGCGCTCGATAGGATCCATGCACTTGTCCTGGCCGGCGCGACGGTGGTTGGTGTGAAGCCCGTGCGCACGGCCAGCCTATCCGGGTATCCCGCCAGCGAAGATCGGTTCCGTGAGCTGGCGCAGGCGCTGTGGGGCGAAGCCGATGACGCGGGGGGCGAGCGCAAGGTAGGGGAGGGGCGCGTGGTTTGGGGCCGGCCCGCGCGAGACATCCTGGCGAGTGATGGCGTCGCGCCGGATTGCGAATGGGACGCGCCGGATGACGCCTTCGGCTACATTCATCGGCGGAGCGATGGGGCCGACATCTATTTCGTCGCCAACAAGCAAGAGCATGCGGCCAGTGTGCGCTGCACGTTCCGCGTTTGCGGCAAGCAGCCGGAGCTCTGGGATGCGTTGTCGGGCAGGATGCGCGAGGCGGCGGCGTTCACACAGGCCGAGGGTCGCACGATCGTGCCCATCGAGTTCGACCCCTACGGCTCGATATTTGTTGTGTTCAGGGGACCGATCGCGCCGGATGCATCCGGCACGGCCGAGACCAACTCGCCGCGTTACACAGACGCCGTCGAGATCGACGGGCCGTGGAACGTGTCTTTCGATCCGGAGTGGGGCGGACCGGAGGCGATCGAGTTTGCCCAACTCGTCACCTGGACGGATCGCGCCGAGGACGGCATCCGCTACTACTCGGGCGTGGCCGTGTATCGCACGACCTTCGTGGTCGAAAAGGAGACATCGGCGTCTGGCCACGGCTGGGCGCTGGATCTCGGGCGCGTGCGCGAGATGGCGTCGGTGCGGCTCAACGGCGTCGAGTTGGGTGTCGCGTGGACGCCGCCTTTCCGCGTCGACGTGACGGAGGCACTTCGGATCGGCGAGAATCGCCTCGAAGTCGAGGTGGCCAACAACTGGCCGAATCGCTTGATCGGTGACGCGGCGCTTCCGCCGGAGCTCCGGTTGACCAAGACAAATGTGACGAAGTTCAAGGCCGACATGCCGCTGACGGAATCCGGCTTGCTCGGCCCGGTCAGGATCCAGCGCAAGGAGTGACAGGCATGACCGAATGTGTAAGGCTAACGTTCTGGACGGTGGCGATGCTCGTCGTGGGGGCGTGCGCAACGGCGTGGGCGGACGCCTATGCCGGCGCGCCGTATACAGGCAGCGACGTCTATGCGGACGCGTGGGTGGCGACGGATGCCTTGGGCCGGGCCACGCCGGGCTTCGAGGAGGTGGGGGCCGTGAAGCCGGACAAGTGGGTTGGCATCTTTTACTGGACGTGGCATCGGCCGAATCCGGGAGGGCCGAACGATAATACGAAACTCATTGCCGCTGCTGGAGACGGGCCGGTCGAGTGGCCGGTGAACGGCGCGCCGCACCACTGGGGCGAGCCGGAGCTCGGCTACTATCTCATGACGGATCCCTTCGTGATTCGCAAGCACGCGAGCATGTTGGCCGACGCCGGCATCGACGTGGTGCTCTTCGATACGACCAATCCGCCGTGGACGTGGAAGGACGAGTACGAGGCCCTCTGTCGCGAATACACGGCCATGCGCGAAGAGGGCAATCGGACGCCGGCCATCGGTTTCATTACGCCGTTTTGGGATCCTACGGCCGTGGTCGAGCGGCTGTGGCCGGACTTGTACAAGCCGGGCTTGTGGCGCGACCTCTGGTTCACGTGGGATGGCAAACCGCTGTTGCTGGCCAACAAGGCCTTCATCAAGGATGAGGAAATGCTCAACTTCTTCACGTTCCGGCGGCCGATGCCGGACTACTGGCTCGGGCCGGACGGCCCGGACCAATGGAGTTGGCTCGAGGTGTATCCGCAGCACGTGTTCAAGAACAGCGCGGGCGAAGCGGAACAGATGAGCGTCGGCGTGGCGCAAAACGCGTTGCCGAACACGCCCGGCCCGGCGCCGATGGCCCATAAGGCCGGCGCGATGGGGCGGAGCTGGCACGACGGTGCGAAGGACGCGCGAGAAGGTGCCGTCGATCGCGGCCTCAATTTCGAGGAGCAATGGAGCCGTGCCCTCGATGTCGATCCGAAGTTCATCTTCGTGACCGGCTGGAACGAATGGGTCGCCGGACGCTACACGGAGTGGAGCAAGTACAAAGACACCGACTGCTATTACGCCGGCGGCTTGTTTGTGGACCAGTACACGCGCGAATACAGCCGCGACTGCGAGCCGATGCGCGGTGGCCACACCGACAGTTACTACTATCAACTGGCCAGCTACGTGCGCCGATTCAAAGGCGTGCGGCCGCAGCCGAAGGGAGAAGGGCCGAGCACCATCGCCATCGACGGCATGTTCGAAGACTGGACGCCGGTACGGCCTGAGTATCGAGACACCATCGGCGACGTGACGCACCGCGATCACGTCGGCTACGGCAACACGCCGTACCGCAACGACACCGGGCGCAACGATTTCGTTATCGCGAAAGCGGCCTACGACGAAGCGGACCTGTTCTTCTTCGCGCAGACCAAGGCGGCGATCACACCGCACACCGATCCGCACTGGATGCTCCTGCTGCTGGATGCGGATCAGGACGCCGGCACCGGCTGGCTCGGATACGATTTCGTAGTGAACCTCGACGTCGCCAGCGAAACCGAAACGACTGCGAAAGCGTGGCGTGATGGCCCATGGGTGACGGTTGGGGCAGGGCGGTACCGCGTTGATGGCAATGGCATCGAGATTGCCGTGCCGCGCGCCATGGTGGGAGAGACCGAGGGGAACCCCGCCTTCGATTTTCACTGGGCGGACAACATCCAGGGATTCAGCGACGTGTCGGAACTGGGCGTCAACGGCGACAGCGCGCCGAACCGCCGCTGGAATTATCGCTATGCCGTGGGGCCGTAAGGGCGCTGTTCACGGCGCATTGTTCTTCATCAGCTCGCATACCCTGGAGACAGCATCGTTCCCGAGGGTACACGCGGCGGGATCCGTGAATTGTAGGCAGGAGGCCGTTTCGTAGAGGATGAATCCGCTGAATCGGCCATCCTGGCGCACGCGCGCGAATTCCGCCGGATAGTCGACGTTGATGTAGCGATTGACCGTGAGCGGAATGCCCTTCTCTTGGCAACGGGCGATCATTTCGGCGGCGACGGAATCGTCGAAAATGCTGTTGAAAGGCAATTGGAACAGGCGCAGGATGGCTTCATCGACGAGGCCGTCGTCAATCCAGCGTTTCCAATCGTAATCGATATTGGCCGAGTAGGCCAGCCGGCGCCCAGGCGGCGGATCGGCACGGAACCAGTCGATGTTGAGATTGACGCGCATGCGTTTGCCGCGTGAAGCGATCAGGGCTTTCGCGTCGCGAAGGAAATCGGTGTAGGCCTCGCCGCGGACGCTAGCGATAGTCTCGCAATCGGTCGCGCCGCGACGGGCGCATTCCTCGATGACCGCGTCGTTGTAGCCGTACTCGGCGTCGTAATCCGTGTGCGTGCCGTGGTTCTCGACGCGGAAATCGATACCGTCGACCCCCGCGTCCAGCATCTCGGCGATACACGAGAGCCAGAACGCCTGTACCGCCGGTTCCGTCTCGCAGAGCGCGCCGGGGAG
This sequence comes from Candidatus Hydrogenedentota bacterium, assembly GCA_036769985.1. GTDB lineage: Bacteria > Hydrogenedentota > Hydrogenedentia > Hydrogenedentales > SLHB01 > DAIPKA01. Next base: position 14,786 of record DAIPKA010000031.1, read on the forward strand.
ATACGCGTTGCGGCCGCGCGTGAAGGCGATGATGCCCTGGCGACCCGATGCGTTGGGCGCGTCGAGGTGTACCAAGGAACGCCCGAAGCCTACGTCGAAGATCAGGCCCCAGCCTCGGAAGTCGACGCGGTCCGCCTCCCATATGCCGTTGCCGGATGCAAACACGCCGGGGATTTCGCGGCCTTGGGCGTCAAGGGCGACGAGGATGTCCGTTCCGGTGTTCTGGAAGTCAGGTGTGCCATCCGTGAAGTCCGTCGTCACGAGGACGTAGGCGTCCGTGAGCTGGAAACCGGAGAGGGTGAGCGTGCGCACGGGATCGCCCTGCTTCGCAATCAAGGCGCCGTTGACGTCGCGCACCTCCTTGGCCGATGGCTCGACCGCCTCGATGACGGTGAAATCCACGTCCCGTGGCTGGTAGCGGTGATTCCGTTGGCTTGTCCAGATTTGGAGGTGCTCCGGGGTGATGCGCGTCGGGGAGTCGTCGCGTTTGATGAGCTTGAGCGTGCAGATGGGAACGCCCGACCAGTCGAGGATGGAATCATCGGGCCGGTGGCGGATACGGAGGTCGGGATGCTCGACCACGAAGGGATCCAACCACGTCAGCCAGCCGCCGCGATGCGTGATGCGTCCGAAGGCGTGGCCCTCGGGCGAGCCGTCCGGGAAGTAGATGGCGGGGCCGGTTTCGTACGGCTTGTAGTAGGCGTAGATCTCGAGTCCGTGGCGATGAGCGGCCTCGGCGGCGACGCGAAGCGGATTGCCCAGCGCGACGAGCGTATCGGCGTGATTGCGCCACTTGTCGTCGAGCCCGGACGGGAGCAGGTAGCCGCCGTGTCCATCGCCATAATATGCCCAACTCACGCGCGTGACACCCATCTCGCCGAGGGTCGCCATCATCGCGTCCACGTGCCCGGGTGTGATCGGTACGAGACTCGTCATGGCGTCGTCAACGAAATCGACGAGAACCTCGAGGCGGAACGGCGCTTCGGTCTTGTCCTGTGCTCGCGTGCTGCCGCTAAGCCCCACGGCCACGGCGAGGAGGAGGGACGAAACGCGCACAGACCTACCAGCCTTTGGTCCACATTTCATCGTCTTCATAGACCTTCTCATCGTCGAGTCCGGCCTCTTCGGCGTCGAGTTCACTGAGGCGAGGCGGATCAGGATCATTGAGCAGTTCCTTGTAGTACTCGTGCTGAATGAGCAGACTCATGATCTCGTTCGTGCCGGTCCAGATCTGCGAGAGACGCGCGTCACGCACCATCCGTTCGATGGGAAACACGTTCGTGTAGCCGATACCGCCGGCGATCTGCATGGCCAGATTGCACACCTCCCAGCACGTGTCGGTAGCGCACTTCTTGGCCTCGCTCACGAGGCGTCGTTTCGAGGCAAGGCCTTGATCGACGGCCTTGGCGGCGGCGTGGGTGAGCGCGCGCGCCGCGTCGAGCCGCGTGATGGCGTCAGCCACCTTGAAGCTGACGGCCTGAAATGCGCGGATGCGTTCGCCGAAGGCCTTGCGGCGCTCGCTGTAACGCGTGGCCACCTCGAGGGCGGCCCGTGCGAGTCCGAGTGCGCCGCCGGCCGAAGTCAGCCGTTCAGGCACCATCATGGTGTTGAAGGCCAGGGCGCCTTGGTTCATGCCGCCAATGAGGTTCTGTTTCGGCACGCGCACGTCGTCAAACACAATACGGCCCGTTCCGCCGCCGCGCGTGCCCATAAGATGGTAGAGGTATTTCGCGTCGACGCCCTCGCGATCCGACTCGATGAGGAGCAGGCTGATGCGATCGTGCGGCTTGCCGTCCGGATTGGTGTTGCAGTAGACGACGAAGAAGTCGGCTCGGGCCGCACCGACCACGAAGCGCTTCTGGCCGCGCACGATGAAATGATCGCCGTCCAGCGTGGCGCGGGTTGTGGCGCCGAAGAAGTCGGAACCGCCCCTTGGCTCGGTCAGGGCCTCGGCGGCGATGATCTCGCCGCGCAGCATCGGTTTGAGGAAACGCTCCCGCTGGTCGGCGTTGCCGAGGGCGCACAGGGCCTCGCCGACGATGGACGGCATGGAGAACGCACAGCCCAGCGCCATGCCGAGCACGCCGATCTCTTCGAGGGCGGCGATCTCGGCCGTCCAGCTTAGGTCGCGGCCGCCGAACTGCTTCGGAAACCGGAGCCCGAGCAGATTCCGTGCGCCCAGGGCGCGCACGTAGTCCTCGGGATACTCGATCTCGTCGCGATCCATCTGGTGCAGAAGCGCAGGCGCAACCTCGCTTCGCACGAACTCGCGCACTTCCTCTTTGAGCGCCCGCTCTTCTTTCGTCAGCAAGACATCCTGCAACATGATGCGGCTTCCCTCCTCAAGATACCAGGTTCAGTCTGAACCCCTTTCCGGACACAATCGATGTCTCGACGGACGGCACGTCGGTTTCCTCCGGCACGACGATCTTCATCGACGTCGTGCGGAGGATGTCCTTCTCGATGTCGAGGCCGGGCATGACCTGGACCAGTTCCATGCCGCGTTCGGTCAACTGAAACACGCCTATCGTGGTCACGTAGAAGACCTTCTTGCCGGCTTCCACCGCGTTGGCGCCGCTGAACGTTATCTCGTCGACGCGACCGACGAATTTCGGCGTGCCCTCTTGCTCGATGCGGAGGCGTCCTCGATCCAGGCGCAGGCGCTCGCCTTCCATCCACTTGGTGACGAAGAGGATGGTCTTGGCGGCGGCGGTCAGGTCGATGAAACCGCCCGGCCCAACATAGCGCGTGAGCTTGTCGGTTCGCTTCGACACGTTTACGTTGCCTGCGCTATCGGCTTGGAGCACGCCGAGGATGGCCGTATCGAGCCGCTCGGCGCACATCTGGAACACTTCGGCCGATGAGACGATCTGATCCGGACACACCGCGGCGCCGAAGAAGATGCCCGGTGCCGGCACGCCGCCGATGACGCCGCTTTCCGTGAACAGAGTAATGTGATCCAGGATGTCGTGTTCGAGGAGCACGCGGCACACTTCCTCCGGCAGACCGACGCCGACATTCACCAACGCCCCACGGGGCGTGTGGCGAACGAAAATGTCTGCGGCAAGCCGAGCCAGTACCTGATCCATCCTCTTTCGGCGCGGCGTGATTCGCATGACGTAGTTGACGAATTGCGCCCGCTCGATGCCTTTGCGCATGAGGTGCTTGTCGCCCGGCGTCATGTACTTGAAGTGCGTATCGTAACGTACATAGCAGCTCTGTTCCGTCTTCGGATACGCTACGACGGCGTCTACCAGTTCGCCCGACAGGTACACCTCGTCGAATCCCTTGTCGACGATGCGTGCCACGTTGGCGATGACGAGGCCGTTATTCCGCTTGGCGGCGCGGGCTATCTCGCGGATCTCGGCCTTCATGGCGCAGTTGGTGACGTAGATGTTGGCGTCGCTGTCCGCGGCGTACGCGTTGAACAGGGCCACATCGACTTTCGGAACGCGGTAGCGAAGCTGGTCTCCGTCGAACGCCACCAACTGCTCGGCGGTGGCATCGGCCACGGGCGTGCCCCGGCCGAACCGGGGATCAATGAACGTGTTAATGCCGACCTTAGTCAGGATCGAGTCCTCGCCTCGTCCTTGCGCTTCGAAGAGGAGGGCCATCACGCCTTGAGGGAGGCACTGGAGCTCAAGCTGGCCTGCCTCCGCCAGCCGCAGCATCGAGCGGTAGGTCTCGACGTGGCCGGCGATCAGCCGCGTGCAGAGCCCGGGCAGGCCTAGCTCTTCGATGGTGCCCGGGACTTTGCCGCGTCCGCCTTGGCCCCCGGTGCCCATCACGGTCAACTGACAGGGATGGCCGGTCTGCTCGAAGGATTCGCGGATCGCCCAATACAGAATCAGCGGGCGCTGGTTCGCGGCCAAGCCGGAAGTGGCCAGCACCGCTCCGTCCGGGATTCGCTTGGCGGCCTCCTGCGCGCTCATGAACTTCGGATGGCCCTCGACGCGGCACGCATACGAGCAGTCATGGCGATGCCATGTCAGCGCCACTTTCGTCATGATGCCAAGATAGTACGCCTTTTGGAAGGTGTTCATGCGTTCCTGTCCGGTTTGTGAATTGGCAATCCTCGGTCGCAACACCATCTGCGTATAGTGGAAAAGATCGCCAAGTTCCCCATCCTGTTGCTTGCCCAATATGCGTTGCCGTTGTGCCACCACTCATTTCTCATTCTTCGTAGTTGATGCGATTCAGTTGTGGCACCAATTTGATAATACCCGATTCCGCCGCCAAAGAGAACCCCGACCTTGGGCTTCGTCCGGAGAATTGGCACCACCAGCAACGTCGTGCTATAGTGTTTCCCGGCGGGAGGTCTTGAGCCTGGCTTTTGCACTAACCGCTCTAAAATGGAATTTGAAGCAGGGATCCTTTTTGCGAGGAGAGGGAACGTGAAAGTAGCAGTTCTCGTGAAGCGCGTGCCGGACACCGCGTCCGAGCTGAAGGTGGCGGACGACGGCAAGTCGGTGGTTACCGCCAACCTGAAGTACGTGATGAGCCCGTATGACGAGCACGCCGTCGAGCAGGGCATGAAGCTCAAGGAGGCCAATGGCGCCGAGGTGGTTGTCGTGAGTGTTGGCCCGCCGGAAACGAAGGAGATCATCCGCTCGGCGTTGGCCATGGGCGCGGACTCGGCCATCCTGGTCAATGTTGGTTCGGCCACGCCGACCAGTACGGACGTCGCCCGGTTGCTGGCGGCGGCGCTGGCCCAGGTCTCGGCCGATGTGATCCTGGCCGGAAAGCAGGCAGTGGACGATGATGCCGCACAGGTGCCGGAGCGTGTGGCCGAGATTCTCGGTGTGCCGCATGTCTCGGTCATCACGCGATTTGAACTGAACGGCTCGGCCGTCACGGTGGATCGCGAGATTGAGGGTGGCCACTACACCTTCGAGGTGTCCTTGCCGGCGCTGTTGACGGCGCAGAAAGGGCTCAACACGCCTCGGTATCCGACGCTACCGAACATCATGAAGGCCAAGAAGAAAGAGATTAAGGAAATGAGTCCGGCGGATCTCGGCGTGACGCTGGACGCGCCGGCGGAGCGGCTCCGCGTGCATTCGGTTTACGTGCCGCGCCAGCAGCGGCTGTGCAAGGTATTGAGTGGGGACGTTGGCCAGCAGGTGAACGAGTTGGTAAAGGTTCTGCGGGAAGAAGAGAAGGTATTGTAGCTTTCGACAGGAGTGCGCCATGAGTGTGTTGTTGCTATTGGAACAGCGGGGTACGTTGAGGCAATGCGCGTTCGAGGCCGCCTCGGTGGCGCGTGACATCGCGCGCGGCGCCGGCATGGAACTGAACGCGGTCTATATCGGCCAATCGCTCGGAGACGAAACGCCCGCCCTGGCGGGATTCGGCATCGGCAAGGTCTTCGCGTACGAGAACGAGGCGTTGCGTTATTACTCGAACGACGCGTACGTCGGCATTGTCGAGAGCCTCGTTAAGGAATTGGATGCGAAGGTCGTCATCGGTTCGGCCACGGCGTTGGGCAAAGAGCTCTGCGCGTCCGTAGCCGGGCGTCTGGGCGTTGAACTAATCCAGGATTGCGTCGGATTGTCGTGGAATGGCGGCCTCAAGGCTACCAAGCCGCTATATGCGGGCAAGGTCCTCTCCGATGTCGAGGTGCTGACGGCGCCGGCCATGGCGTCGTTGCGCCCGAATGTGGCGGCCGTTGTTCGCGAAGGCGATGCGGCGCCGGAAGTGGTTACGCGGCCCATGCCGGAGGTATCGCTGCGCACCGTGCTCAAAGAGGTGGCCGAGGCGGCGGCCGGCGTTGTCGAGCTATCCGAGGCGAAGATTGTCGTGTCGGGTGGGCGCGGTATCGGCGGGCCGGAGCACTGGCCGGTGCTCCAAGAGCTTTGCGATGTCCTGGGCGCGGCGCTTGGCGCGAGCCGCGCCGCCGTCGACGCCGGCTGGATCGAGCACAGCCATCAGGTCGGGCAAACCGGCAAGGTGGTCGGCCCGGATCTCTATGTCGCGTGCGGTATCTCGGGCGCGATCCAGCATCAGGCCGGTATGCGCACCTCGAAGATCATCGTGGCCATCAACAAGGATCCCGATGCGCCGGTATTCAAGATCTGCGATTACGGCATCGTGGGTGACCTGTTCGAAGTCGTGCCGCTGTTGACCAAGGAGCTTGGCCAGACGCTCGGCCGCTAGGACGGGGCGTCTGTGTAGGAACCTACGCACACGCGTACGACCAACCGTGGAGTCCACACACGATGCTGACCCTTCCTGAACGACTGCTGTTTGCCCTCCTGGTGGTTGGGGCCACCGCGTATTTCATCCGCCGGATCGTGGTACTGGTTCGTCTTGTGCGCATGGGCAAGCCCGATCCCGACCACCGTCTGGAACATGTCTGGCAGAACGTCGTCGACATGGTGCTCGACGTGATCTTGCAGCGGAAGGTGCTGCGCAAGCCGCTTGTGGGACTCCTGCATCTCTTGATTGTGTGGGGCTTCTTCGTATTTGCGGCAAGCACCGTCAACCATTTTGCCGGCGCGTTCATCGACGGGTTCAGCCTCTTCGGCTCGGGCCGCCTGGCCGCGTGGTATGCGACGATGGAGGACGTGTTCGCCGTCTTGATCCTCGTGGGCGTACTCGGACTGGCCTTCCGCCGGTACATCCTGCGGCCGGAGAGCCTGAGCCGGCCTTCGGCCGAGTCGGCGTTGGTGCTCACGTTCATCGGCGGCGCCATGGTGGCCTTCCTCATTGACAACGCCATTGCCATCTCGCTGGGCCTTATGGAACACGCCGACTCGTACATCGTGAGCACGTGGCTCGCGAAGGCCTTTGTCGGATGGCCTGAAGGGCCGCTGATGGCCGTGGCGCATCTGGCCTGGTGGTGCGACGGCATCATGCACTTGGTGCTCGTCGCGCTGCTGTTCATACCAACGAAGCATCTTCATCTGCTGGCCGGGCCGATCAACCTGATCTTCAAGCGCAAACGTCCTCGTGGACGACTCGTACTGATGAACCTCGAAGACGAGGAGGCCGAGAGCTTCGGCGTATCCAAGATCGAGGGTTTCACGTGGAAGCAGAATCTCGATTTGCTGGCCTGCATCGAGTGTGGCCGCTGCCAGGACTTCTGCCCGACCTACAACTCGCAGAAACCGCTCAATCCGAAGAAGCTCATCGTCGACCTGAAACATCATCTGCTCCACGATGGGCCGAAGGTCCTCGAGCAGAAGGCCACCGCAAGCGGCGACGCGCAGGAAAGCGAAGTGCCGGCTGGGCCGGCGATGGTCGGCGAGGTCGTCGAGACGGACGCGATCTGGGCGTGCACGACGTGCGCGTCGTGCGTTGAGCACTGCCCCATGGGCATCGAGCACGTCGACAAGCTGGTCGATATGCGGCGCCACCTCGTGCTGATGGAGGCGCAGTTTCCGGAACAGGCCGACGGCGCGTTCCGCAACATGGAGACCTCGGGCAATCCGTGGGGCCTCGCGCCGAGCGAGCGGGCCGCGTGGGCGGAGGGGCTCGACGTGCCGATCATGGCCGACAAGAAGAAGGCGGATGTGCTCTTCTGGGTGGGCTGTAGCGGCTCGTACGATGATCGCAGTACGCGGATCTCGGTGGCCATGGTGAAGATTCTCAAAGCCGCCGGCGTCGACTTCGCTATCCTCGGCTCCGAGGAGCGGTGCCATTGCGAGAGCGCGCGGCGTCTCGGCAATGAGTATCTCTACCAAAGCGTTGCACAAGAGATCCTCGAGACGCTCAAGCAGTATGAATTCAACCGCATCCTCGTGATTTGTCCGCATTGCCTCAACACGTTCGCACAGGAATACCCTTCCTTTGGCGTCACGTATTCGGTCGTGCATCACACGACCTTCATCGATGAGCTGATCGCCGCCGGAAAACTCAGTCTCGCCGCCGCGTCGCCGTGCGCGGTTGCGCTGCACGATTCGTGCTATCTCGCGCGGTACAACGATGTCCTCGCGGCACCGCGTCGCGTCCTCGCTGCCGCTGGCCGAACACCGGCCCGTGTACCGCGCGAAGGCGTGCATACGTTCTGCTGTGGCGCGGGCGGCGGCCGGATGTGGCTCGAGGAGACGCTGGGCACACGTATCAATACGCTTCGAGCGAAGGAACTGATGGCAACGCAGGCATCATGCATCGCCACGGCGTGTCCATTTTGTATGACCATGATCGCGGACGGCGTCAAGGATGAGGGCCGGTCCGACGTCGCGGTGAAGGATATTGCGGAGATTGTGGCGGAGGCTCTTGTGGTGAGTTAGGGGGCCATAGGCGGCTCCTCGGTGAGGCGGTACGAAAGGGATTCATGCGATGAGTGACAAGTTGGCCGACATGCGGACGATCCAGTTCCTGATTCATGAAGTGCTCACACTCGAGGAGCTCACCAAGTATCCGTTCTACGAGGACCATTCCCGGGAAACCTTCGATATGGCCATGGACACCGCCTACGCCTTGGCCCGCGAGGTGTTCTGGCCCTCCTATCAAGACTTCGATCGCGAAGGCGCCCAGTTCGACGGCAAGAACGTGACGGCGCCGAAAGCCATGCACGAGATCTGGCGTCAGTGCAAGGAAGGTGGATGGTTTGCGCCGAATGTGGCCTATGATCTTGGTGGCCAGCAGTTCCCCCTTACGATCCATGCCGTGGCCTGTTTCTTGTTCAACTGTGGCAACACGGGCGCGGCGATCTACATCGGCGCGGCCTGGGGCGTCGCCCATCTCCTCGAATGTTTCGGCAGCGAGGAACTCAAAGATACGTACATGCGCCAGCTTTACGCCGGTGAATATGCCGGCACGATGGTGTTGACGGAGCCGGACGTCGGCACGTCCGTCGGCGACATTGCGACCACGGCCGTAAAAGCCGCTGATGGCGACTACTACCTGCTTCGCGGCACGAAACGTTTCATCTCCGGCGGTGACCACGACCTGACGCCGAACATTGTCCATGCCGTCTTGGCGCGGATCGAGGGCGCGCCGCCGGGCATCAAGGGCCTTAGCCTTTTCATCGTGCCGAAGTATCGGCCCAACGCAGACGGCACGCCGGGCGAGTTCAACGATGTCACCACGGTGGGTATCGAGCACAAGATGGGTCTCAAGGGATCGTCCACAACGACGTTGAGTTTCGGCGAGAAGGGCGATTGCCGAGGCTGGCTCGTCGGCGAGCCGAACCACGGCCTGCGCTGCATGTTCGAATTGATGAATCACGCGCGCATCTTCACGGGCATCCAGGCCATCGGCTTGGCGTCCGCCGCATACCAGTGCGCGCTCGAGTACACGAAGGAGCGTCTCCAGGGCCGCGACATTACCAGTCGAGACGCCACCGAGCCGCAGATTCCCATCATCCGCTATCCCGACGTCCGCCTCATGCTGTTGAAGCAGAAGGCCGTTATCGAAGGCTGCCTCGGCCTGTTTCTCTACTGCGCCCGCTTGTCCGACCTCGAGAGCGTCGCCGAGGATGACGAGGAACGCGAGCGCTGTCATCTCCTGCAGGAGGTCCTCACGCCTTGCTGCAAGGCCTGCGGCTCGGATACGGCCTTCGAGGCGATCCGCAACGCGATGCAGTGCTACGGCGGCGCCGGGTATTCCGAGGAATATCCCGTGGCGCAGATGCTCCGCGACTGCAAGGTATTCTCGATCTACGAAGGCACGAACGGCATCCAAGCCTTGGACTTGCTCGGCCGCAAGGTGGCCATGAAAGGCGGCGCGGCCGTTCGGGTGCTCATGATCGAGATCGGCAAAGCCCTCGCCGAGGCGAACGCACTCGAGCCGCTCAAGGCCGTCGCGGAGAAGGTGCAGAATCTCTTGAACGAGGTCGTTCGCACCACGATGCATCTCGGCGCACTCGGAATGTCCGGGGAGGTACATCTCTACATCTGCAATGCCACTGCCTATCTCGATATGTTCTCGCAGTTGGCCTTGGCGTGGCAGTTGCTCCTCCAGGCCACCGCCGCCCAGAAGGCCCTCGATGCCGGCACGGAAGAGGAGGCTTTCTACAAAGGCAAGATCGAGACCGCGAAGTTCTACGCCGGCTACGTGGTGCCCCAGGCCATGGCCACGGCCCAGATCCTCACGGCCAACGAACGCACCGCCCTTGATTTCCACGAGGACTGGTTCTGAGCCGAACTCAAGGGCTTGCCATCGGGACCGAAACAGGGCATCATAGGGCCGGGCTTGGTGCCCGCAGTCTTCGGTGATGATTGTCACGATGCTGGGAGGAACACGATGAGCAAAGCCGTAATGGCCCGACCCGTGCCACTGATGGTGCGCGAAGAGACGGGGCCGTTGACGGTGGGACTGGGGGAGATTCTCTGGGATCTACTCCCAGGTGGAAAACAGCTCGGTGGAGCCCCGGCAAACTTCGCGTATCACGCCAACGCCTTGGGCGGCTCCGGCGTCGTGGCCAGCGCCATTGGCGATGACGCCCTGGGCCAGGAGATCTCGGATGTCCTCGGCGAGTACGGCCTCGACCTTCGCTACATTGCCATTGACGCCGATCACCTCACGGGCCGCGTTACGGTGGATCTCGACGCCGCCGGGAAGCCGCGCTACGTCATTCACACGGATGTCGCCTGGGACTACATTCCAATGACGTCGATGCTGGAGGACCTTGCCGGCCGCGCGGACGCCGTGTGTTTCGGCTCCCTGGCCCAGCGCTCGGAGAGGTCGAGACACACCATCGGCCGAGTCCTCGAAGGTACGCGCGCGGAGTGTCTGCGCGTCTTCGACATCAACCTGCGGCAGGCCTTCTACAATGAGGAAATCGTGCGCCGGTCACTCGATCGGGCCGACGTACTCAAGCTGAACGACGAGGAGCTGGTTGTGGTCGCTCGGATGCTCGGCCTTGGCGGCACGGAAGCCGAACAGCTCGATAGGCTGCTAGCGTCGTTTCCGTTGCGCGCGGTGGCCTTGACCAAGGGGGCGCACGGCTGCATGTTGCGCACGCGCGACGAACGCGTCGAGCATCGAGGATTCGTGCCCGAGGCTATCGGCGATACCGTCGGCGCGGGCGACGCATTCACGGCGGCCCTGGTGCTCGGACTGCTGGCCAACAGGCCGCTGGCCGCGATTGCGGAGCACGCCAACCGCGTGGCGAGCTATGTGTGCACCCAGCGCGGCGCGATGCCGCCCATTCCGCCCGAGCTGCGGATGCCGCTCTAGCGATTCTCGCTACGCCCGATTCTCGGCGGCGACGGCGGCCACGATCTCGGCCGCGCGCGCACAGTGTTCCGGCCGGTATTTCTCGCAGAAGGTCGACCACCGTATGAAGGTCTTGAGAAAGCGCTGTGCCGTGGGGCAGGTCTCGCCATCGTACCGGTACTTGCGCGATGCCGGCGGCATCGAGTACGGATACCGCCCGGCCGCGGCGGCCTCCTGCAGACACGTGACCGCGGCCGGCATCAAGTAGTACTCGCCCGTACCGGCGCCGGGAATGCCGCGCTCGGTCAATTGGCGCGCGAAGGTTTCGGCGTCGCATCGGAACGCATCGGCGGCGAGGGAGAAACCGGCCATCCAACACGAGTAGACATTCACGTAATCCGGAATCGGTAACGGCGTGATCCCGGGGATCTCGCCCAGGTAACGCGTGAGCAAGCGGATCATGGTATCCCGGTGACGGACGTGCTCGCGGATCACTTCGAGCTGCGCCAGACAGATCGCCGCCGTGCACAGCGGCATGCGGTACGCGTAGCCGGGCGCCGTGTGGAGCCGGCCGAAATGTGGTTTCATCACCGCGCCCCGGCTCTGGCCGATGAAACGCGCGTACTCGGCGAGGTCGTCGTCATTCGTCACGAGACAACCGCCGACATCCGACCCCATCGTCTTCTCCGAATCGAAGGAGAAACCGGCCGCCTTGGCTAGCGTGCCGGCGAAGCGGCCCCTGTACTCGCCGAATACGGCCTGGCACGCATCTTCATAGACGGCGAGGCCGTGTGCGCGGGCAACGTCGTTGAGGGCGTCCATGTCGCAGATCAGACCCGTCATGTGAACCACGAGGATGGCCCGCGTGCGATCCGTGATGCAGGGCCGTATCGTGTCGGCGTTCAGGTTGATGGAGTCCGGCCCGGTGTCGGCGAATACCGGGATGAGGCGTTCCGTCAGCAAACCTTGAATTGTCCCGTAGTCCGTGACCGGACTGACGATCACCTCGTCGCCCGGTTCGAGTCGCGACGTGGCGGCTAATACCGCCAAGGCCGGCGTGCATCCGGGGGTGGCGATACAATGTTTGACGCCGAGCGCCTCGGCGAAAGCGCGCTCGAAGCGTCCCATCATATCGCAGGTCAGGCCGCTGTCAAGCACCTCCTGAACATACCGGGCGGCATTCGGCCCCAGTGTGCGCGGAAACGCAGTGGGCAGGGCGCCCACTTCGTCGAGATGCGCTTGGGCGCCGAACTTGGCTCGCTCTAGACTGGACATCGTTCATGCACTCCTCGTTGCACACCGCTACGGTGTCTTGTCCGACTCGTCATCCTTCCGGGCCGTCACTACGGTCTTGCCCAACCATCCACGCCGCCAGAAAAACAGCAACTCTACCACGATAACCAAGATGCTTACCGCAATGAACATCGGATAGCCCCAGTACCACGTGAGTTCCGGCATGTTAAGAGGCGAGATTTCCGTGTTGAAGTTCATGCCGTACACGCCGCAGAGGAACGTCAACGGGATGAAAAGCGTGGCAATGATGGTGAGGACCTTCATGATCTCGTTCGTTCGGTTGCTGACGCTCGAGAGGTACACATCCAGCAATCCACCGACCAGTTCTCGATTTGTCTCGACCAACTCGGCTACGTGCAGGGAGTGGTCATAGCAGTCGCGCAGGAAAACACGCGTGGCCTCCGCGAATAGGGGCGATTCATCCCGCAGGATGCTGTTGATCGCCTCGCGCAACGGCACCATGACGCGCCGGATCGCCAAGAGGTCGCGTTTGATTTGATGGATCTCGGAGACCGCCTTGGGCTTGGGCCGTGCCAACACCTCGTCCTCGATGTCCTCGATTTGGATGGCCAGGTCGTCCAGGTAGGGATAGTATCCGTCAATGACCGCGTCGAGCAGGCAATAGGCCAGATAGTCGGCGTCCATGCGGCGGACGCGCCCGCGGTCCGTCCGAATGCGGTTGCGCACCTCATCAAGGCAGTCCCCGGGGTGTTCCTGAAATGTCAGCACGAACCCTTTGCCCAGGAAGATGCCCAGTTGCTCGGTGCAGACTGGCGGCTCAGGCTCAAGCATACGGGCCACCAGGAAGAGGTGTTCGCCGTACTCCTCGACCTTCGGATGCTGCCTCAAGTGCATGACATCCTCGAGCGCCAACGAGTGTAGTCCGAAGAGCTCGCCGATCGCCTGGATCGCCTTCGTTCCGCCGAGTCCATCCACATTCACCCACGTCACGCGCCACTGTTCCAGGAAGGTCTTGAGTTCGGCGACGTCCTCGATCTTCCGTTCGGTGCAATGCTCTTCGTTGTAGGCGATGACATAGATGGTGGTCTTTCGCGCGTTCGGAAGCGAGAAGACCGTTCCCGGAGGCGCCACGGGGATCCGATGCTGCAGGCGTCGCATGATCTTCTTCACCGCGTTCTCTCCGGCAGGCGGGTGTCTCCTTGCATCCGCCTGTAAACGAGTGCTCTCCTTGCGTGATCGAGTCAACATGCCTGTCCCTCCGCGAGAATGAACGCTACAACCTCGTTGGGTTCAGCAATCCACACCTCGTCGGCGCCCACGCGCCGGATCGCCTCGAACCGCGCCTCGAGTTCCTGGGTAGTGCAGTCTTTGGCCGGATGGATCGGCTTGTCCGGCATCGGGCAATGGCAGTAGTCAATGATCCATCCGCCAAGATCGATGGCCTGGTGAATGCGCTTGTATGGATCGAACGCCGAGAAGAACGGCGCCGGGTACTCGGTGTGTAGTGGACAGCGGCCAAGCGCCAGAAGGTCTGTGCCCGGCGTGTTGACCCGGTCGTAGATGGTCAGAATCGCCGTGTAACCAGCCTCGCGCGCATACTGGAGGGCCGGCGGATGGCCGCTGTTATCCCCCGGCACGCAAAACATCGTTACGTTCATGCCCAGCGCGCGCTCGAGTACGCCCCGCGCCTCGACAACCTCGCGTGGTGCATTCTCCATGGTGACGCCGCAGTGCGTCATGCTGTGGCACGACACACCCCAACCCTCGTCAACTAGAGCGTGAACCTGCGCTTTCGACAGAATCATCATGCCGTCATAACTGCTGCCCGGTACGTTACGCGTCACTCCGATTTGCGAGGCCACTAGCGCCACGTGACCCGGCACGCCGTAGGCCCGGTGAATCGGCAGCGCCTTGTCCAACAGGGCCGCGCACCCCTCGTCGTACGTGATCGAGTACGCCCAGCGCTTCCCGTTTTTCCAAGCCATGGCCCCCTCACTTCGCCTCCTTGGGTGGTTCTTCCTTCGGCCGGACGAGATATCCGTAGAGATCCGGACGGCGGATCCGATCGAACATCGTGCGCAGGTTGCCGCCGTATCCCTCGCCCCAGAACGGCATGCGCCACTTCGGATCGAACTCCGCGATGGTGACACCGTCCTGGTGGCCGGTCGACGCGATGATACGGCCGTCCGGTGCGATCACCTTGGCGTACCCCATGCTGTTGCCGGCGAGGAACGGCTGCGTGATGTATCGAGACAAGGCGAAGTACATTTGGCTGTCGATAGCGCGCGCCTTCTCGATGCTCTCGAGCATATCGCCGGTGTAGTCGAGATACATCGTGGGTAGGCACACGAGGTCCGCGCCTTTTAGCCCGTAGATCCGGAACATCTCCGGAAAGTGGATGTCCATGCACATGCCAATGGCGATGGAGACCCCCTCGAAACTGAATACGGGAAACGGATCGTCTGTGATGGGCGTCGTCACGATGTCCTCTTCGGACGGCGCCGGATGCTTCTTGCGGTATTGGCCGATGAGCGCACCGTCGCGGCCCATCAGGAATCCTGTGTTCGCGAACCCCTCGCCCGCTTGTGCCGAGAGACTCGCGATGACGGCTACCTTCGACTTCCGAGCCTGCGTCCGAAACGCGCGGAACACGCGATGCTCTTCAAGCGGCTGCTTGCGGTTCGGCTCGCCGGCGACGATGTCGACTTCCTCAGGCAACAAGACGAGATCGGCGCCTCGGGCGCCCGCCTCCTCGATGGCCCAAACGGCGTTGTCGATGACGGCGACCTCATTGCCGGAAGGGGCATCGATCGACGTTACCGCGAGACGAAACGGTCTGGCCATTTCAATCACTCCTTCGTGGGCTCCTCCCGAGTGCGGATTCGATTATCGCACGGCCCCTCTTCGATTACCAGTGGAGGAGTGAGCGCGTGCGCCATACAAGAGCCCTCAATCCCTTTCGGTCGACGGCGTCAATGAAATCCCCTCCGGCGCGAGCCCTACGCGCTCTCCGGCGGAAACGCCCCGCCGAGCCGCCCGAGCGATTCTGTGCGCCATGCACACGGATTCCAGAACGTGTGGCCTTCGAGTGCCCGGAGCATCTTCTGGCGGCTGAGGGGCTTGACCTCGCGTACGATAGCGTCGCGCATGGCCTTGCCCTGCTCGCTCTGCTGCGGATACGAGATGTAGTCGAGGGCGATGCCGAGTCGCTCGGCGACGCGTCGCGCCAGGATCGGCCATACCACGCCCAAGTCGCCCACGATGGGAATACTGCCCTCGTGGCGGGCGAACCCCGACATCTCCATGCGGAAGGGGACCTTGAAGAGTTTCGTTTTCGGCAGGCCGTCGGCGATGGCCTTCTGAACGGCGCTGCCGCCCCGCTCGGCCTGATAGACCACCTCGAGCGCCGGATCGAGGTCGATGCGGACGAGACTCTTCCCTTCGAGGCTGTACGTGAAGTGGCCGTGCCACGCCGACCACAGGCCGTGTCCGGTGTACCGCTCGAAGGGGCCATCGTGCACTTCCTGCGTCAGTGCCACGCCGGACTCGATGATGACATCCGCGCCCGCCAGCATTCGCGCCAACCGCGACGCCCGTTCCGTGATGCTGATGCTATCGCCGATGTTCAGGCCTACGAGACCACCGCCGATCAGTTGCGGAATCGTCACGAGTACCGGGAGGCCTTTGGCTGCGCCGACGCCGATCATGGTTCGCTCGTCCGCGCCGAGCCCGGCCACTTCCTCGAAGGTTGCCCCGTAGATGCGAGCGAGCGAGCCGATCTCGCACGCAAGATGCTCTATCCAGAGCCCCATCGGATACCCGAGGTTGCCGGCTGCCTTGATAATGCTCTTGCCGTCGGCTTGCCGGAGTCGCTCGACCAGATCAAGATCCACGGGAACGTGCTGCGCGATCTCGGCCAGGGCGGCATCGTCGAGTTCCGTCAGCTCGAATTCGCCCCCGCGCGGCAGGTAGAACGCATCGACGTCGACGGCGCTGCCCGGACATCGCTTCACGCGATCTAGTGTGCCCCCCATTTCGTGTGACACGACCGCCGAACTTGTCGTCACCGCGTCGATCACTCCGACGCGCATCAACTCCCCAATCAGCGTGGTTACGCCCTCGTGCACGTTCGGCCCGCTGCCGGTCACGACGGCTACCTTGCCGCCGCGTTCCTTGGCCTCAACGATGCGGTCAACGGCTCGCCCCGTCCGCTCGAGCATCGTCGGATCGAGCTGTGGCTCCAACGCCTCAACGGCTTTGAGATCGATTCCCATGCTATCCCTCCGGAGCGCCCGCGTCTGGCGCCTCTGCGCACGCATATCCTCGAGAACGCGCCATCGACTCGGCGCGTTCGAGATCCTCCGCCGTGTCGACGCTGAAACCGGTGAATTCGTTATCGGCACACTGCGTGACGACGACGCGCAGCTTGTAACCGTATTCGAGCACGCGCAGCTGTTCGAGCGACTCGATTTGCTCGAGCGGCGACGGCTCGAGTTGCGCCAGCCGGAGCAGGAAGCCCCGCCGGTACACATACAGCCCAACATGCTCGTAGACATGGCGCGCCGCGCCCTTTTGCGGATAGGGAATGAGCGAACGCGAGAAGTACAGCGCATTGCCTTCCAGATCGACCACGGTCTTGACTACGCCGGCGTCCTCCAGGTCTTCCGGTCGGTGGATGGGATGCATGAGCGTCGCCATCGGCAACGCCGGATCGGCCAGTAGCGGCGCCACTGCCTCGTCGATCATGGCCGGATCGATGAAGGGCTGATCGCCTTGGATGTTGACCACGATATCGGCATCCATCGATTGTACGGCCTCGGCCAGCCGGTCCGTCCCGCTGGGATGATCGGCGCGCGTCATCACGGCGTGGCCGCCAAACGCCTCAACCGCCTCGACAATGCGTCGGTCATCTGTAGCTACGCATACCGAGTCGAGAACGCCCGCCTGGGCCGAGCGTTCGCAGACCCACTGGATCATCGGCTTGCCGAGAATGGGCGCCAAGGCCTTGCCCGGCAGCCGTGTCGATCCGTAACGCGCGGGAATGATGCCTACAACCACTGCGTCTGCCATGTGCCTTGCTCCCTGTGAACGATGAGATACCGTAGCACCCCGCCCGGATCGATTCCAAGGTTCCATGAGTCCGCAGGAAACCCGCGAACCGGTTCAAGATGTCGCTCGATTTGCCGCTTCTGCGTAACCCTTGCGCCTGCGTGGACCGAGCGGGCATCATAGCGCCCCGTTGTGACCTAGGGAGAATAACTGGTGATACCGCTTCTCATCGGCGCGGTCGCGCTGTTTCTCGCGGGGCTCTTGCAGGCATGCACCGGATTCGGCCTGGCGCTCATGGCCGCGCCGTGTCTTCTGCTCATGTTTGAGCCGACTCTGGTTACGCCTACGCTCGTTTCGCTGAGCACCGTGAGCACGTTCCTGATTGCCGTTCACGGACGCCGCCACATCCGTCGGGATCTCGTCGTGCTTCTGGCCATTGGGGGTGTCTCCGGGTTTCCATTTGGCGTCTGGACACTGAAATCCATGGATCCGTCGCTGCTGAAGGTGGGCGTCGGCGCGTTCGTGACCTTGTTCGCCTTGGCCTTATACGCGGGATGGAGCCGGCCCCTTAGGCATCCTCGGCGCGCCTATGTGCCCGTCGGCTTGGCCGGCGGATTCCTTGGCGGGGCCACCTCGATGGGCGGGCCCCCCGTGATCCTGTTCTTGGCCAATCAGCAGATGCCTAAGGACATCTTCCGCAGCAGCATCGCCTGCTACTTCCTCACGGTGAACTGCTTTGGCCTCGCCATGTACGGCGTCTCCGGCCTGCTGACATGGGACGTGGCCCGGAGCGTCGTGGTGTTACTACCTTCGATGCTGATCGGCACCTACGTCGGCACCCACGTGTCCGCGCGCCTCGACGAAGCGCAGTTCCGCCGATTCGCCGCACTGGCCATCGTGTTCATGGGCGTTGTGCTCTTCGTCACCAACCTCCGCGCCGTATTCTGACCTAACTCCTCGATAGCGGCGCTTCTGCGCTAGACCGCCTGTGGCATCCAGCGGGGGTGATCGGCGCCGGCGTCGTCGAGGCCTTTCGTGAGCAGGCGCGGATTCCGGCCGTCGGAGTCGGCGATCCAGATGTCGGGGACAGCGCCGGTCTCGGCGCGGCAGAACAGCAGGTATCGGCCATCGGGCGATTCGCTCTGCCGGAAGTCCCAGACGGGCGGGTCGGAGTGGGTGAGGGGTACGGCTGAGCCGTCGTCAGGCGCGATTCGGCAGATCTCGGTGCCGCCCTGGGCAAGTTCTGGCTTGAACTCACGGTTGAAGTGATCGGTATCGGGACGTTGTGCCTGGTACTCCCATGCGACCTTCGAGTCGGGTAGCCGCCGTGCAGCGAGAATGGCGCCGTCGTGCGTCCATACGGGGACGTTGGAGCCGCCGCCACGATTCTCGATGGGGCCGTAGGTGGCGCCGAACCACAGGGCCTGTCCGGAGGTCAGCGCGCGCAGTTCGGAGCCGTCGGGGCGGCCGATGCAGAGGTCGGACCAGTCATGTCCTGGGTCCTGGGCGTACAGGCAGTCCTGGAACGCCAGCCATTGGCCGTCGGGCGACCACTGGGGGCAGAAGTAGAGATGGTCGGCGCCGGCGGCCACCAAGGTGCGTGCAGCGCCTTCGGTGTCGCTGGTCCAGATCTGATACCCGGACGGACTGGCGATATGGTAGGCCACGCGGCAGCCGTCGGGACTGAGGTCGAATCCGTAGGGCAGGCCTTCGCCGGTGCGGGTGAACTCGCGCGCGTCGGACCCGTCCAGGTTCATGCTGTAGATCTGGCCGCCTTCGTCGCGTACGACCTGAACGAGGATTCGATCATCGCTGAGCAAGAGCTGCGGTGTGTAGAACACGGCGAGCCGGTTCTGGGTGGCGACCTCGGTCAACGCGCCGGTGTCCAGGTCGTGGACCCATAGGTGCGTGGGCGTCTTGTGGTAATACTCGCCAAAGGGTCGGCCGGGACCGTCGCGCCGGGCTTCCATGCTGAGCAAGAGCACCCGATGCCCATCGGCGAAGAAACCGGCCGGCTGCCAGGTCTTCTGATCGGGCACGTCAAACTCGAGGTAGCGCAGGCCCGAACCGTCTGCGTTCATCACTCCCGTCCGGCCTTGCGAGACGAAGAAGAAGCGAGCGGGCGCCGCACGTCCGGTGCCGTCGCGCCCCGGCTGCGACCGACACGAAGTGGCCGTCAGAACCGAGGCGAGTGCCCAAGAGGCCACAAACTGGCGGCGGCTGAGCGTGGTCGCCGTCGGTAACGAGCGGGGCGTCATCGGATCGTGTCCAAGATGCCCTCGAGTTTCTTGTCGTCGTTGGGACGCAAGAGCAGGCTCTCAGGTTTGAGCCCAGGGGCATCCACCGCCTGTCTGCGTTCCTCGATCTCGACCTGGCGGATCATCTGTCTCATGCGTTCGGCCTCGGCTTCCGGAAGCCACCCCACCTCGCTCGTAATGGTCAACGGCCACTGGTTCTCCCAGTTCTCGAGGAAGGCCCGGTGGGAGTAGAGCTTGCGCAGGTTGTCGTAGCCCTTGCGCTGGTCGGGCGGCAACTCATCGGGGTTCTTGCCCGGGAGTGGCGGGGCGCAGTCGTCGGTTAGGCCCGAGTACGTGCCGCGTGCGGTATAGACGCCCGCCGGAAGCAGCCCTTCCTGAAGCGGGCCGATCCCGACGATATCCTTGACCACGGTGAGTTCGATTTCGAGGCGGTCGCCCGGCGCGGTGGCGTAGGCCGTGCTCGAGATGAAACCGAAGTAGACGCCGTTGCGTTGGGCCACCGGGGGCAAGGAAATGGCTTCCCAGCCTTCCGTGAACTGGCCGTCTGCGAGGATTGTGATCGACTGCGTCTCGTCGCCGCGGATGATCCGCAGTACGAGCGTTCCGGCGAGGAACCCCTCGCGATCCGTGAAGGCCCAATGGAACATGGGCTGTTCGAGGGGGAGCTTGACCGACAGGGCTCGCGGCGCCGGTTCCGGATTCCTGGTCAGCATTTCCGCAGGTAGTTCGCTCATTCGCAGCGCATGCACGGTCGGTGCAACGGCCATCAAGAATGCCGCCAGCGCGAGGATCCCATGTCTTTTCATCATCTGCTCTTCTTGCCTGTCTGTCATCTGGATTTCAACCGCAACAACTGCCACAACGGTAACAACGGTAACAACGGTAACAACGCACCGAGCACGGTTCAAGTTGCCCTGCCGGACGTGGATCCGAAGGGCGCTTCCGGGCAAGTCTTCGGGAGTGCTCCGCTGCCAAGAAAGCTCCGCCATCCGTCATTGCGAACGAAGTGAAGCAATCGCTTGTTCAGCAGGGGCTTGGATTGCTTCGCCGCTCGAAGACTCGTTGCTCGCAATGACGACGCTGCGGTTTTCCTCCGCTCATCGCTGCCGGAGGCGTGCTGAATCTCGGAATGTCACGGAAATGGGCAACTGACGGGGAACGTGCCTTCCGGGGTGCCGTCGCTTGTCCACAACTGGCAACCGTGAGCATCATCCTGCGCCGCGAAGAAGAGGGTTCCGTTCACATCGGTCAGGTAATACGGCCCCTGACCATCAGGATTGATCTCGCTGACAAGGGCCGTTCCTGCGGTTGTGCCGTCGCTCTTCCAGAGGCCGAGGCCACCGAAGGTGTTCTCTGCCGCGAAGTACAGGATGCCGCCGACGGTCACGTGATAAGACTCAACACCGTAGAACAAGGTCGGATTGACTCCCCGCACCAGCGAGGCGCCCGATCCCGTGGTGGCGAACAAGCCGGTATGGATCACGCTCTCCACCTCGTAGAGCGCTTCGAACAAGAGCGTGCCGTCGAGGTCGATCAGGTCCCACGGTCTGTAAGCGTCGTCGTCGACCCGATAGACGATGGAACCGTTGGTTGCCCATACTCGGGTGTTGAAGAGGTCGTCCGACTCGGCGGCGAAATACAGGAGTCCACCCGAAAGGGTGAAATCGCCGGGGCCAAAAAAATAGTCGCGCACCTTGTGCGTGCCTTCGGGGGTGCCGTCGGTGACGAAGAGCGAGTTGGTGGACTCCGTGCCCGCATAGAAGAACACCTGGCCGTTCAGGCCGGCGATCTCGCTGAGCCAGCGACTGCTATAGATGGCAACGGTGCCCTCTTCGGTGCCGTCGGTCTTCCAGAGAGTGAACGTATCGGTTTGGGGGGCATTATTGAAGTAGAGGACGCCGTCGACGTTGGTCAGTTGGCCGGGGTTCGAGTAGAGCATGCCGGCAGACGGGCCGAAGGATTTCACGATCCCTGTCCCTTCGGCCGTACCATCGGTGACCCACAGTTCGCCATCCTCCGTTCCGGTCGCGCTGAAGTAGAGATATCCATTCATCTCAACCGGGGCCAAGGCGGGGAACGAGCCGCCGAGATCCGCGACCATAAGGGTGCCGTCTTCGGTGCCGTCGCTTGTCCAAAGACCATAGGTACCGGCCGTAGCGGCGAAGAAATAGAGGGTTCCGTTCAGGTTGGCGAGGAAGGGGATATTGGGGCTGTCATACCCAGGGGCAATGTCTTTGACGAGTCTGGTTCCCTCGAAGGTGCCATCGCTTATCCACAGTTCGCGGCCGGAATAGACACCCGTCCCCAGGAAATACAGGACCGAATCCACGGCGCATAGGTTGTTCGGCTGGAACCCGGTGAAGGTCCTGGGCATGAAGAAGGCCTGCACATACTTGGATTCGTTCATCGTGAGGGAGGCCGGCTGTTTCGTGCCCGCGAGGTCGCCGCCCCAGATCTCAAACCGGGTATCGGCCTCGGGATTGGGGGTGAGCGTGACGATTGAGCCCGAGGGATAGGTGCCGCCGGGTGGATCTAGGGTAACACTGCCCCCGCCTCCGATGCTGAGCTCGAGCGTGTACTGGTCCTGCTGAAAGACGGCGGTCACGGTCTTGGACGCATCCATGGCCAGTTGAACAACTGTTGCGCCGCCCGACAACGCGCCCTCCCAATGGTCGAAGTGCCATCCTGGCGTAGGGGTTGCTGTCAAGGTGACGACGGTTCCTGCATCGTAGCTTCCTCCCGGCGGAACGAGGGCCACGGTGCCCTGCCCTGTTACGACGACGGTCAGGGCGTATTGGTCTATGGCGAAGACGGCCGTGACGGTCTTATCGGCGTCCATGGTCACCTGTGCGGGATTCGCGCTTCCCGACAATGCGCCTTCCCAATGGTCGAAGTGCCATCCCGTCCCGGGCGTTGGCGTCAAGGTCACAGTTGTGCCCGCGTCGTAGCTTCCTCCCGGCGGAACGAGGGCCACGGTGCCCTGCCCTGTTACGACGACGGTCAGGGCGTATTGGTCTATGGCGAAGACGGCCGTGACGGTCTTATCGGCGTCCATGGTCACCTGTGCGGGATTCGCGCTTCCCGACAATGCGCCTTCCCAATGGTCGAAGTGCCATCCCGTCCCGGGCGTTGGCGTCAAGGTCACAGTCGTGCCCGCGTCGTAGCTTCCTCCCGGCGGAACGAGGGCCACGGTGCCCTGTCCCGCGACGGCGACGCTCAGGGCGTATTGGTCTATGGCGAAGACGGCCGTGACGGTCTTGTCGGCGTCCATGGTCGCCTGCGTGGGATTCGCGTTTCCCGACAATGCGCCTTCCCAATGGTCGAAGTGCCATCCCGTCCCGGGCGTTGGCGTCAAGGTCACAGTTGTGCCCGCGTCGTAGCTTCCTCCCGGCGGAACGAGGGCCACGGTGCCCTGCCCTGTTACGACGACGGTCAGGGCGTATTGGTCTATGGCGAAGACGGCCGTGACGGTCTTATCGGCGTCCATGGTCACCTGTGCGGGATTCGCGCTTCCCGACAATGCGCCTTCCCAATGGTCGAAGTGCCATCCCGTCCCGGGCGTTGGCGTCAAGGTCACAGTCGTGCCCGCGTCGTAGCTTCCTCCCGGCGGAACGAGGGCCACGGTGCCCTGTCCTGAGGTGAGGAGACGAAGGGTATGCTTTGAAGAGGGGCATCCTGCCAGGAAGAACAAGAACACGCTCCCGACGACCAGGACACGGCATTTCCAGCAGTCCGGCAGCATTCGGTCTTTCTCCTTAGTGTGAAAGCGCTCAACATGCAGAGCCCGCATATATTACCCGGTTTCCTTCGGTGCAGGTTAACTTCTCGTCAGTCGCGCACTTGCCCAACCGAAGCCAGTCGGATCATCCGTTCGAATACCACGAGCGCGCGAGTCTCGAGAGGGTGCTGAGGGCGCCGCTGCCCGTCGTCGCCGCAAGAGACACCGCCACGAGCGTTCCTCAATGGTCAGGTCTTCGGGGGACCAGGCCTGGACATGCCCAACATGGAACCGGCGGTAATCGGCCGGGTCGGATCAACGCTTGAGTTGCCCCTGCGCCGTTCTCTGTGGCTAAATGAGTACTTGCTGACTGGATGCTCGCGTTGCGAGTTCGACAGCCGGGGTCGCCGAAGGCGCCTCAGAGCGCCTTGTTTAAGGACAAGAGTGCTCATGAAAAGCGCTCGGCCGACCACGGCTGCGTGCGTACCGGTCTCGATGGCTTTGAAGAAAGGGGATTCCATCGTGTTCTCGCTACAGGCCCTCAGTCGGAAACCGCGGATTCATTTCTCGGGCATTGGCGGCACGGCCATGGTGGGCGGCGCGCGGCTGGCCATCGAGGCCGCCTACGAGGTGCGCGGCAGCGACAATCCGCTGTATCCGCCCACGTCGTTGATGGTCGATGATCTCGGCGTGCCGGTGGCCGTGGGATACGCTGCGGGGAATCTCGATTGGGAACCGGACCTCGTCGTGGTCGGCAACGCGCTCAGTCGAGGCAATCCGGAGGTCGAGGTCGCGCTCGAACGTAGGCTCCACTACGTGAGCCTGCCGGAGTGGCTCAAGGACGCCGTCTTGCGTCCGAGGCGGCCGGTCGTTATCGCCGGGACGCACGGAAAGACGACGACCACGGCCCTGGCCGCGCATTTGCTGGACCGCGTTGGTCTGGATATCGGCTACCTTATCGGCGGCCAACCGCTGGGTCTCCCACACTCGGCGCGGCTCGGGGCCGAGGGCGCGCCCTTTGTTATCGAGGGCGACGAGTACGACACCGCCTTCTTCGACAAACGCGCCAAGTTCTTCCACTACCTGCCCGAGATCGCCGTCGTCACGTCCATCGAGTTTGATCATGGCGATATCTATGCTGACCTCGCCGAGATCCAGACGGCGTTCCGTCGGATGCTCCGGCAAGTGCCGGCCAGCGGTTGGCTCGTGGCCTGTGCGGACAATGCGGCGCTCGAGGTGCTCAAGCCCGGCGCGCTGTGCCGCGTGCTGTCCTACGGCTTTTCGGAATCGGCCGATTTTCGGGGCGAGGCGCGGCCGGGTGAGGGCGGATTCCAGCGGCTCGACGTGTGGAAGCGTGGCGAGCCGTGGGGCGCTTTCGACGTACCGATGGCGGGCCGACACAACCTTCAGAACGCACTGGCCGCGCTAGCCGTCGGCGACTTGCTGGGCGTTCCGGCCGATAGGCTTGCGGAGGCCCTACGCGCGTTTCGGGGCGTCCGGCGTCGCATGGAGGTCTTTCTCGAGGCGCACGGCGTGACCTTTGTGGACGATTTCGCCCACCATCCCACGGCGGTCCGCGAGACGATTCGGGCCGCGCGGCAGCGTTGGCCGGGGCGTACGTTGCGCGTCCTGTTCGAGCCGCGATCCAACACGACGGTCACCAATACGTTTCTGGGACCGCTCATCGAGGCGTTCTTGGATGGGGACGATGTGTGGATCGGCCCAATTCACCGAGGCGATCGGATTCCGGGGGATCAGCGTCTTGACCGCGCGGCGCTCGTCGACGGCCTCCGATCTCGCGGCATCGCGGCGGCCTGCGCGGACACCGCGGCCGAGATCGTCGCGCACGTCCGCGAGAATGCCGTCGAGGGCGACATCGTCCTGATTCTTAGCAACGGCGCCTTCGGCGGCATCTATGACCTGCTGCGCGAGGCCTTCGCCGGGTAGTCGCGCGGTGTCTACATGCGGAACGAGGCGCTGATGTCCGCGTCCGAGGAGTCGGCGGTCTTCTTCTCGAACCGCGATCCGGCGATGAGTTCCTTGAGCTGGGCCTCATACGCTGCGCCGTCGAGGGGCAGTTCGACGGTTTGATCCATGAGTGACGAGTAGATCATGGCGTTTGCGAGTTCGACAGATCGGATGCCTTCCTCGGCCGGCGCAATGAGCGGTTCGCCGTCGAGAATGGCGTTCACGAAATTCTGCGTGATTACGGCGTGGCCCGTCTTGGCATCCTTGATCGGGATCTTGCAGTCCCAACACTCCGGCCGGTCGAAACCACCGGTGGCGGTCTGCGTGAACTCCTTTGTGCCGACGCTGTTGCGGCGGAACAGCAACGCTCCGTGTTCGTAGATGAGCTTGCCGCGATCGCCGGAGATCTCGAGACGGTCCGTTCCGGGCGCCTCGCCGGTGCTGGCCAGAAACAGGCCGGTCGCGCCATTGGGATACTCGAGATACGCGGTGACGTCATCCTCGACCTCGATGTTGTGGAACTTGCCGATGCCGAGGAACGCGCGAATGCGCGACGGCATGCCGCACATCCACTGGAACAGGTCCAGGTTGTGAGGGCATTGATTGAGCAGTACGCCGCCGCCTTCGCCTTTCCAGGTCGCCCGCCACCCCCCCGAGTCGTAGTACGCTTGCGTGCGGTACCACGCGGTGATGGCCCAGTTGGTCCGGACAATCTCGCCAATCTCGCCCTCATCGATAAACTGTTTGATCCGTTTCCACACCGGATTGGTCCGCATCTGGAACATGGCGCTGAACACGAGGTCCTTGTGCGCGTGGTGAGCGGCGATGAGCCGCTCGCAGTCTGCCTTGTGTACGGAAATCGGCTTCTCGGTGAGGACATGCACCCCGTTATCGAGGGCGTCGATACCAATGGTCGTGTGGAAATAATGGGGCGTCGCGATGATGATGGCGTCCACCTCGCCCGAGCGAATCAACTCGGCGCTGTCCGAGAAGACCTGGACTTCCGAGAAGCCTTCGAGCTTGGCGGGATCTATGTCGCACACGGCGGTCAACTTGGCCCGCTCGACTTCGCCCTTCAAGAGATAGCGGCTGTGGGAGCTTCCCATGCCTCCGACGCCGACGATTCCCACACGCACTTTCTTCATGGTTTCTCTCCTTGAACTCAAGTCGCGCCCGAGAGGAAGCAGGGCGCGCCAAACCGTCGCCCGTTATATACAATGCGTGGATGGAAAGCAACGCAACAGGCATTGCGGCATTGCGGGAGGGGGCTTTGGTATACTTTCAAGATGTCTGACCAACGATTTCACCAGGACGATGATCTACCGGAGACGGTGATTGTCGAGCGACCGGAGGGGTCCGGGGCCCGAAGCGGTTCTACCACGGCTACGGTACGCCCCGGCCGTGTGCGCGACAAGGACCGGCCGCTTCATTTCCGTGTTCATGCGACTATTGTTTTGATAGGGCTCGTGATGCTCGGGGTGTTGTGGATTCTGTCCCTGTCGCCGGCGGCGGTCGAGCGGGTGTACACGGAACGGATCGGGCAATGGATCGGGCGCGGCTTGGCGGCCGTCTCGGGGGTATTTCCATTCAGCCTCTTCGAGGTGTTGCTCGGCGCTCTCGTGGTGTGGCTTCTGGGTGGTTTCGCAGCCGGCGCCTACCACGTCCTGCGTGGCCGTCGCCGTTTGCTCAACGCGCTGGCATGCGGCATCCTTGAACTGGCCGCCACAGTCGTTATCGTGCTGGCGGTCTTCTACCTCGCGTGGGGCGTCAACTACGCGAGGGCCGGCCTGGTCGAGCGACTGCGCTGGGATGACACCCAGGTCTCCGACAACGATGAGGCCGCGATGCAGGCAAACCGGGCCGAGCTCGACTGCTTGTGTCAAGAGCTCGTGGAGGCCACGAACCGGACTTACGCCGAGGCGAACGGGTGTGAGGACCTTGGCAGACCCAGCGCGCCCTCCTCGTTAGCCAGTGTGGACAAATCTATCGACCGCGCTTACGCGCGCGTGGTGCAGCGGCTCGGACTCCATCCCTCCGTTGCGGTGTCGCGAGGGCCGGCCAAGGGCGTTGGCGTGTCGCAGGTGATGTGCTACCTGGGTATCTCGGGTTTCTACAGCCCTTGGACGGGCGAGGCCAACTTCAATCGCTTGGCCCCAGCCATGGGTGTGCCGCATACGATTGCCCACGAGAAGGCGCACCAACGCAGTATCGGTAGCGAAGACGAGGCCAACTTCTACGGCTATCTCGCTTGCGTATACAGCGATGATCCGCAGGTCCGGTACTCGGGCTATCTCTTTGCCCAGCGGCAACTTCTGAATGAACTGGCTCGCATTGACAAGGATCGCGCCACCGAACTCCTCGGACGCCGCTACGGCGGCGTTCAGCGCGACGTAGACGCCGCGCGGGCGTTCTGGAAACGGTATGAGGGGCGTGTGAGCGACGTGAGTGACATGGTGAACAACGTCTATCTCAAGGCCAACCGGGTCAAGGGCGGTGTCCTCTCCTACGGCATGAGCGCCAAGCTGCTGGTCCTGTTCGCCCGCCATAACGGCGGATCCTGCCTCGTGAATCCTGAGAGCGACCTGCCTGGTCTTGCGGAGGACGGCCACGTCTGACCCCGTGACGTGCTCGTCGGACCGAAGTCCCAACCGCTAGCCCCCGAGGCGTAAGGAGTCTCCCATGAAGCGACGGAAACAGGCCCTCCTAGTGCTCACCGCCCTGTCGTGTTTCATCGGCCGCGATGCCGCAGCGGCCGGATACCGAACCTCCGTAGGTTCCGGCGACGACGCGATCCCGCTGGTGGTGCTCACGGGGAGCGCGTACGAGATGGGTTACGCCCTCGGTCACTTGATGAAGGAGGAGATCACAGCCTTTGCCATGCGCCTGGCGGTGGGCGCCAAGCTGTTGAATAGCGAGCGCTATTCCGAGGCGAACCTTGACGGCGCCTGGGACGCCACGTTGCCCTACACGCATCCGCGATTCGTTGATGAATTACGCGGCGTGGCCGACGGCGCCGGCGTTTCCTTCGATCTTCTCCGACGCGCCCACATGATCCCGGTGATCTCCGCCTACTCGTGCAGTGGCGGCGCGTTCTGGGGCGAGGCCACGCGCGGCGACGTCCTCTACCAGTTCCGCAATCTGGACTACACCATGTCGGCAGGATTCCAGGATTTCCCTCTCGTGGCCGTGTACCTGCCCCAGGAAGGCATTGCCCACGTGAACGTAACATTCTCGGCCTTCATCGGCACGAACGCCGGGATGAACGCGTCCGGCATCGCCCTAACGGAGATGGGTGACAGTCCGGAACACGAGTACCCATTCGATGTTCGCGGCGTTCCGTTCACCGTCTTGTTCCGCGATCTGCTCTACGATGCCCATAACCTCGACGAGGCTATCGAGATCGTCAAGGCCGCAAAACGCATCAAGAAGTACCATTACATCATCGGCGATGGCGCCAACCGCCGCGCGGTCAAGATGCTTGCCCATGCGCCGGACCTCGTGATCTGGACGGATAACGACCCCGCGGACGAGGTCGCGCCGAACGTCCGGCCCGGTCTCGTCTACAACTGCGAAGGCCGAGACCCCATCGGCTGGGCGCATATTGGCAAGTACTACGGTCGATACAACCTCGAGGCCGTCATCCAGCTCTCCCAGGGCGTAGCGTCGATCGACGGCAACTTGCTCGATGTCGTGTATGATGCGACGAACCTCGAGTGCTGGATCGCCTATGCGCATCAGCGTGAGGGCGCACACCAACGGGCTTTTGTTCAGGTCAACATGAAGGATTACCTCGATTTCACCAAGCGTCCGGCCGACGCGGTGGTCTTCGAGAAGGAATAGCGTGGTTCTGCAGTGGCGCGGTGTGAGGAGTGTTGTCGATGCAATGCGAGATCATGATGATCGGTACCGAGTTGTTGTTGGGCCAAATCGTGGATTCCAATGCGGCGTTCATGGGCAAGGTGTTGGCCGAAAACGGCATTCCGCTCTATCAGAAGACCACGGTCGGCGATAACCAACGGCGGATCGTGGCCGCCCTGGACGCCGCGCTGAGTCGGTGCGACGTGGTATTGACGTCGGGAGGGCTCGGCCCGACCGAGGACGACATCACGCGGGAGTGTGTGGCCGAACTGCTGGGCCGGCCGCTCGAGTTCCGCCAGGAACTGCTCGACCAACTGGTCTCGCGCTTCGCGCATTTCCGCGTCAGCATTACGGAGAACAACAAGAAGCAGGCCATGGCCCCACGGGGCGCCGTTGCCATCGAGAACCTGAATGGCACCGCGCCCGGGCTCATCGTCGACGACGCGCGCGGCGTGGTGATCTGCATGCCGGGCGTGCCGCGCGAACTCAAGCCGATGCTCACCGACCAGGTGATTCCGTACTTGCGCGAACGGTTCGGCCTGCGCGGCCTGCTGCACTCGCGCGTGCTGAAGGTATGCGGCGTCGGCGAATCCCGCGTCGACGCGGCCATGGGCGACCTCATCGTCAACCAGCAGAATCCTACGGTGGGCGTTCTGGCGTCGCCGGACGCGGTGCGGATTCGGATCACGGCGTTTGCGGACAGTGTCGAGGCGGCAAACGCGCTGATCGATCCCGTGGATGCGGAAGTCCGCAAGCGGCTGCCCGGACTCGTGATGGGTGTTAACGACGCGACACTCGAGGGCACCGTGGACGCACTGCTCGTCGAACGCGGTTGGACCTTGGCCGTGGCCGAGTGTCACACCGGAGGTATGATCGCGCAACGCCTGACGGCCGCCAACGCGGCGGCCTTCGTAGGGGGACGCGTGCTGGCCCGCGCCGCCAATGTCGATGCGCGCGAGATGGCGGACGCTGCTCGAGCCGAGACGGGAGCGACATCTGGCCTGGCCGTTGGCTTGGCCGGCGATGGAGGTTCCAGCCGAATCGTGTTCGTGACACCGGACGGAACCCAAGAGTGGACGTTCGGCATCGCGCAAACGGCGGAGCTCGACCAGATCCGCGTTACCGTGGCGGCCCTCGAACGCGTTCGCCGTTACCTTGCGGTTGTTCCGGAACCCGTGCCCTAGACGCGCGCATTCCGGGACACTCTCCGAGCGCCGGCTCGCCGCCCGGCGACTCAACTTGCCCATTTCACCGCGAGGTTTTCGTCGACGGTGCGCTGACTGCGAACCTCTTATACTCTGAAAAGTGGAAAAAATTGACGATCTTCCCCGGGCTGTGTTATCGTCCCTTCCTTGGGAAGTTCAACCGTTCCCGGGCTTGGGTATGAGGCGACTCTGCTGGCAGGCGCGCTCCGAAACCTAGTGTCGCAGGGCGTGTGTTGGCTTCGTATACGGAGATCGGGAGCGCATCAGGTCTTCCCATGCCAGACTCGAATCGAAACAGGGCCACCTCCGGTTACCCATGGATCAGGTCTTTCCCGAAGAAGCTGAGGAGAAGCGCACATGGTTATCCAAGCGTTCGTCAGAAAGGCGATTGCCTTCACGGCGTTTGCCGCATTCACGCTGTTATTGGTTGGATGCAGTCCGGAGATCGGATTGTCGGATGTCTCACATACCTTCGGAGAGTCCGAAAACACATGGTCCTTTCAGGTCCGGAACGTGGGGGCGAACGGATCGACCCTGAAGTTTGCGGTTGCTGCGGACCCCAATTGGCTCACCGTGAATCCGGACAAGGGGGAGTGCAAGAAGGGGGGCGATCCTGTGACGATCAACGTTGCCGTCTTGCGTGCGCAACTCGGCAAGGCCGTCTATACGGGAACGGTCTCGGTTTTGGCGGACAAGGTCGAAACGAAGACGCTGGGCATTCAGGTGAATCACACGCCTTCGGCGGGCGAGGGTGAAGGCGAGGGCGAAGGCGAAGGCGAAGGCGAGGGCGAGGGCGAGGGCGAGGGCGAGGGCGAGGGCGAATGGCGCTCGATTGGCATCGGGGGAGGTGGCGCGTTGTTCTCTCCGAGCTTCAGTCCGCACAGCGCCGGTGAATTGTTCGTCGCGTGCGACATGGGCGAGGTGTTTCACACTACGAACCTGGGCGGTGCCTGGCGAACGGTGCCCTTCTATCACATCGTTGGCAACCGTGAGTCGCGCGTCGGTTTCACCAGCAACCCCAGCATTCTGTATGCATTGGACTACGCCGTCGACATGGACACGTGGGATGAGACTGCGAAGCCGTCCAAGAGTACCGACGGCGGCGCCACCTGGCATCGGATCACCGATCCGGAACCATTCGAGGACATCTACGGAATGTACGTGGATCCCAATCGAACCGACCGGGTTCTCGTCTACAACTGGAGCTACCTATACGCGTCCAACGACGGAGGGACAACATGGGTAGAGGCCTTCAGTGAGGATGGCGACAACGGCCTGCACTTGGGCGGCGTCTTTTTCGACGGCGACACGGTCTTCGCCGGCTCGAATGTGGGCCTATTGGTGTCCACGGACGGTGGGGTGTCGTTCACCCTGGATGTCACGCCCGGCCTTCCCGCGGACTATGGCTTTGCTTCGTTTTCCGCCGCGCGCGAGGGAGGTACCGTACGGATGTTCGGCCTCGTAGAGGCCTACGATGACCTCTATGGCGGAATCATGATCGAGGACTTCTTCTGGGGCCATCGGGATGTGTACGCCCTCGACTGGGGTGCGGCCTCGTGGCAACTCCGGAGCACGGGCCTTCCCACGGCCGAAGGGGACGGCATGGCCTTCGTGGCCACGGCGCGCAACGACATCGACACCGCGTATGTGGCGGGCCAAGACGAATACGAGTGGCCCCTGGTCTACAAGACCGCCAACGGCGGCGCTTCCTGGAGCCAGGTCCTACGGACCGAGGACAACAACAATGTCTATACCGGCTGGTCCGGCGATGGGGGCGATCGCCAATGGAGCTACGGCGCCGGCGCGACGGGATTTGCGGTGGCGCCCTATGACTCGAATCGCGTGGCGTGGAGCGACTACGGTTTTGTTCACCTGACGACGAACGGCGGTACCACGTGGCGCGCAGCGTATGTCGTGCCCACCGATCTCAATCCGCCCGGCGCCACCACGCCGACGGGCCGGTCCTACCACGGCGTCGGACTTGAGGACACGAGTTGCTGGGACATCACATGGCTCTCGCAAGGCCGTATCTGGGCCTGCTTCACCGATATCCGCGGAATCCGAAGCGGCGACGGGGGCCGCTCGTGGTCGTTCGGATACACAGGTCACGACCTCAATTCGTCCTACGATTGCGAATACGATCCGGCCAGCAACACGGCCTATCTGGCCACGTCGAGCGTCCACGATATCTACAAGACCCCCTACCTCTCGGATGCACGGCTGGATGGAGGCGATGGCCGTGTGCTCTATGCCACAGGGGGCCTTTCTCATTGGCACACGCTCCACGACTTCTCCCATCCCGTCGTCTCCATTGCTCGGGATCCCAACCATGCCAATACGCTCTACGCCAGCGTCGTGCACAGTGTGTCGGGCGGCGTCTTCGTCAGCCATAACATCGACCAACGAGGCGCCTCGACGTGGACGCGACTCACGGCTCCGCCGCGTACGCAAGGCCATCCCTTCAACATCCACGTACTTACGGACGGTACGCTCGTAGCGACCTACTCCGGCCGACGCACATCCAGCGGTTTCACGGACAGCTCCGGCGTATTCGTCAGTACCGACGGTGGCTCGACTTGGCAGGACCGGAGCCACGCGAATATGCACTACTACGTGAAGGATCTCGTGATTTCGCCGGCGGATGCGAATCAGAACACGTGGTATGCCTGCGTGTGGAGCGGTTGGGGAGGCCCGACGGCCACCAATGACGAGGCGGGCGGCCTGTACCGGACAACGGATCGCGGCGTCACTTGGACCCGGATCTTCGATGGCTACCGGGTATCCTCGTGCGCCGTCAGTCCAACCAGCCCAAATGAGATGTACGTCACGACCGAGGCGGAGGGCCTTTGGCACACGGCCAATGCCAACGTGGCCTCACCGGCCTTCTCGCGCGTGGACAGCTATCCCTTCCTCCAGCCTGAGCGCGTGTTTTTCAATCCCTATCGCCCGCAGGAGGTATGGGTGGCCAGCTTCGGCAATGGCATCCGCGTGCTGAATTTCGTGGGCGGTGAAGGCGAGGGTGAAGGCGAGGGCGAAGGCGAAGGCGAAGGCGAGGGCGAAGGCGAGGGCGAAGGCGAAGGCGAAGGCGAAGGCGAAGGCGAAGGTGAGGGCGAGGGTGAAGGTGAAGGTGAAGGTGAAGGTGAAGGTGAAGGTGAAGGCGAAGGTGAGGGCGAAGGCGAAGGTGAGGGCGAAGGCGAAGGCGAATCCATGCAGGTAACGTTCACTCAAGAGGGCGCATCGGGCGACATCCTTTGGCGTATCGAGGCCAGGAAAGGCGCAACTCCGGAGAACGTCTCCGCGCTCCTTGACCCCATTACTCCGTTCTCGGGCGAAGACGAAGGGCCGATCAAGGTCTCGCGCAACGGCGAGTGGTACGTGTTTGCCAGCGAGCGATTCGACGCGGATGCCGCCGGCTGGCCCGGCTTGGTCGTCGTTGCCCATCATTTTCTGTCGCATCGTTCCGTACGGACGAGCAGCGGTCTGTTGCACGGCGAGGAACCCATTGTGACTTCGGACGGGAATCGCGTCATCTTCGTCGATGGCGGCGGGCCCCACGACAGAGATATTTGGATGACGGAATGGCAGGTCACGAATTGGTCCGATCCGATTCTCCTGACAGGCGACTCGACGCAGAACATCAACGCAGTGCCCAGTCTTTCCGCCGATGAAACCCGGATCTGTTTCGATGCGGGCCCCTTGCCATATGCGGTCGAAGGCACCGGCATCTATGAGGTACAACTCGACGGTAGCGGGTTCAAGACGCTCGTCGTTCCCGCTGACGGACCCAGTGGCTCCATATCGTACTACGCCTGCCATTCGGGAAGTTACGCGCCGGATGGCAGCCTGGTATTCGAGTCCGAATGGAACGGAAGCGAGCAGGTCTGGCGGCGCGTTGGCTCGAACACGCCGGAACTCATCGGCGCCGCCTTCGGCAATGACGGTAGTCCTGCGGTATTGCCGGATGGACGCATCGCCAGCCTTTGGATGGACTGGTCGGAAGGCGGCGGCGGACATGAAATCAAGGTCATGAACGCTACCGGGACGAAGTGGTTCATGGTGGTCGCGTCCACGCTGACGCCGCAGATTCCGGACGTGGTCGACGCTGGGCTTGGCGTCGGGCTGCTGGCGCCGTAGCGCGTAGTCCGGCGGCGCGTCCGGCGGCGATTCACTGGTCCGGGAAGGCGTTCTCGAAGTAGGTGATGTCCGGTTTGCCGTGCTCGGGGACGGTGACGGCGGCCACGTCAAAGCGGTAGTACATCGTCGGATTGTCTTCCCGCTGGATGTACACGTGGGCGGCCCGTCGCAGGTGGTTCTGCTTGGTGGTGGTCACGTTCTCTTCGGGCGGCGCTAAGGGATTCTCGCGGCGGGTCTTGACCTCGACGAAGGCGGTTATGTCACGTTTGCGCGCGATGATATCGACCTCGTAGCGACTGAGCTTGACGTTTCGCCCGAGAATGCGGTAGCCGCGCGCGCGAAGATAGCGGGCGACGGCGTCTTCGCCTCGGTGCCAGAGGTCTCGGGGCCTGCGGCGGAAGAGCATCGCTTCCCCCTCCGTGGGAACGGCCTATTCGGCGACGGGCGCGGCCTCGCGGGCGAACAGGCGAATATCGCCGAACACCTTGTGTTGATGGGCGCTGACGCGTCCCATACGGCATAGCTCGAGGATGGCCAGCAGACAGCACACCAACTCGACGCGGCTCGTGCACTCCTTGAGCAAGTCCATCCAGCTCACGCTCT
The DNA here is from genome assembly GCA_036769985.1 of Candidatus Hydrogenedentota bacterium. Lineage (GTDB taxonomy): Bacteria > Hydrogenedentota > Hydrogenedentia > Hydrogenedentales > SLHB01 > DAIPKA01. The sequence continues at coordinate 49,936 of DAIPKA010000031.1, forward strand.
CGCGCTCCTCGAGCAAGTTCTCGATGCGGTTGATCTTGCTGTCAACGGAATGCTTCTCGCCTTGGACGGTGTGCGGTACGCCTTCGCGCAAGTAGCGCATGACGCCCTTCAACGCCTGCGTCAAGTCGTACAGGCTCACCTCGATGTACTCATCTTCTTCTTCGCTCTTCTCGATCTTGGGCCTGACGTTCCGTGCGAACCAGTTTTGGCGCATCTCCTCGAGCTGCTCGAGCTTGCGCGTGATGTCGCGGTACTTGCGGTATTCGAGGAGTTTCTCGACCAGTTCGAGACGCGGGTCTTCCTCTTCGATGCCCTCCTCGTCTTCGTCCTCGACATCGTCGGGCAAGATCATTCTCGACTTGATCTGGATCAAGGTGGCCGCCATGACGAGGAAGTCGCCGGCCACCTCGAGATTCTCCTCCCGCATCATCTCGAGAAAGCGCAGGTATTGCTCGGTAACCTTCACGATGGGGATGTCGAAAATGTCGATTTCCTGCGACTTGATGAGGTAGAGCAGTACCTCGAAGGGGCCCTCGAACATATCGAGGTGTAGCCGAAGCATTTCGTCCGTGGCCGCGTCGATGATGGGGCCGGGACTGGCCCCGTCAATGTCGGCCATGACGTTCTCCTGGATCGGGGTATCGTTAGGCATGGGTTTTCCCGTGTCGGTGCGCGTGGAGGTCACACCGAACCGCTCCGTTCATCTGTCGGGATGTGTGATTCATCGTTCAGCTTATGGGCGCGAACGTAGCCCGGCCGCAACTCGAGCCAATGGAAGGCACAGTTGCCGCACGTCAGCCACGCGTCGCGTCGCGGGGTCATGCCCAGGCAGATCTCGGTCATCACCTGGTTGAACCGGCCATGGCCGACCACATAGACCCAGGCGTCCTCGCGCTCGACATACTGGCCGCAGATCCAGGCCACCACGCGGCGGGCGCGCTCGATGGCCGCCGCCCACGTCTCGAGTTCATCCTGTTGCCCCGCCGGGAGTTGCAGCTTGGTGCGGACCATGGGAAACCACTTCTCGACCTTGCTCTTCTCCCAGGCCTTCTTGTTGCCGCCAATCTCGAAAAGGGGAGGGAGGAGGACCGGATGCACGCCACTCGCGTTGAAAATCTCGGCAGCGGTGTGCAAACCGCGACGCAACGGCCCGCAATACAACGCGTTGACCTGCTGCTTGGCGATGCGCTCACCGGCATGGTTGGCCTGTCGAATGCCCAGCGGCGTCAGGCCCGGGTTCAGGCGGCCGGCCTTTGGCCCAGGCACATTTCCTTCCGACTGTCCGTGCCGAATGAATATCAGGTGCATACTGCTTCCTCTTCCGACGGCACAATCCTACCCGCAAAACCCCTCACGACGCAACCGCCGCGTGCCGGCCGAAACCACTCCACCAGCCATGAGAGACAGAACGCGCAAGATGGGAGTTATGGGGCGGATGAGACCGATGAGACCGATGAGACGGATGGGCCCGAGCACGCGGCGCAATGCCTGCCGCGTCGGCTGCGGCATCATGCAGCCATACACAGCATTAGCCACAGCGCTACGGAGAAGAGGAACCACCGGCTTCCGCGTGTCCACTGTCCGCGACTCCGGAGAATCCCTCGCTTCTCCGTGACTATCGTGTCGGCGGGCAGATGTGTCCGTATCTCGTCGAGAAGGGCATCCATTCGCTCGAATGCCCATAGCCTGTGGCGCCTCCAGGCGCCTACCCGGACGTCGATGTGTGCCACGGGACCATCCCGGTACCGCGTTACCTCCAGCCGGCGGATCCGTTCCCAGTTGAGCACGTACCTGAACGGTAACGTGTACCGGATGATGCCTTGCGCCGTTAGTTCTACCGCGACACAGTCGTGAGCAAGGCGGGTTGTCGACAAGATCCAGAACAGGCCCATCGCTGGAAGAAATCCCGCACCGCTAAACGCTCCCATGAAAGTCGGGTGCGCTTGCCAGAAGGACGTCCACTCGGTTCGGCCTGTGAACAGGAAGAGGAAGAGGTCGATCCTCGGCACGAAGAGCGGCCAGCAGAGAGACAGGCCCATGCACTCTACCGTCCTGAGCATCTGCTTGTCGGTGTGGAACCCACCAGCGCCTCTTGACGCCGCTTCGGCTACGTTCTCCACAGACATATGCTCTTCCCCTATCTATCCACTGCCGGGCGCAGTGGCCGGTGCGTCGTCACCGCGGGAAGAATAGGACCTATAGGTCGTATGCGACCCATGCGACCGATACTTCCCATTCCTCCCACCATTCCCATCCTGCGGCTCGCCCCATCACGGCCACGTACTACCGGTGTGATGGGATACGGTATCACAGTTGACGGCGGAAGGCAATGCCGAATGCGGCCGGCGGTAGCCGGCGGACGGTTGGCAGCGGCTAGGGCGTGGCGATGGTAAACGGCGGGCTGATGGTGCGGATCTGGCTGTCCGTGTAGGATTGTAGACGCAAGCGGTAGCTGGATGCCGGCGTCAGGCCCATGGGCACGGCCCAGTCCCAGGATCCATCGTTCTCGGTGCGCCGGGCGAGCCAGTCGACGAACGCGCCGCCCCTGTGCAAGCCAATGCGCACGTTTGGGCTTACGGCGCCCATGTCGTTGCAGTCCCATGTCACCGTGTACGTACCGCCCAGAGACCACTCCTCATTCAGTGTGGGCGCTGTGATGACGAGTGGCGCTTCGGTGAGCGTGAAGGGCAGGTCGCTGTAGTCACGGATGTTGGCGTCGGCGTATGACTGGACGCGCACGCGGTAGGCGGCGCCCGGCGTCAGGCCTGTGGGAATGCTCCAGAGATACCGACCGTCGTTGGCCGTGCGACGGACGATCCAGTCGAGGAACGTTACGCCGTCGTGCAATCCGATGCGGGCATCTGGGCCAACGACGGTGCCGCTACCGGCCCACCGGATCTCGTGGATGCTGCCCATTTCCCATTCCTCGAGGCCGTTCGGACTGATCACGGTGAGGTCGCCCACGGTGAAGCACGCGTCGCTGTCATCGCGGAGGCCGCTGCGCGAGTAGGACTGCACGCGGATCCGGTAGTCAGTGTCCGGATCGAGATCGGCTGGCACGAGCCACGTCCAGGAACCGTCGTTCTCGGTTCGGCGCTTCATCCAGTCCTGGAATACGCCGCCCTTGAGCAGTCCGATGCGCACGTCGGCGCCCGGATCGCCATAGCTCAGCCACGTCACGTTCCGGAGGGCACCGATGCCCCATACCTCGCCGCCGTTGGGCGCAAGCAGCACGAGGCCGCTGTCGATTGAGAGTAGGTACGGGTACGAAACGCCTTCGGCGATGCCCCAGGTACTGACGAAATCCCAGTCGGTGAATGTGCTCTGCTGCATCATGAGCGCTGTTGTCGATACCATACCGCCGTCCGATGTCGCCTGGCCGCTTGTTTCTGTGTTCCAGAAGCTCGAGGTCACTGTGCTTCCTTCGTTGTAGCCCACCAGGCCCCCGACGTTCGTACTGCCCGCTACCGCGCCCGTCGAATAGCTCTTGGAGATGCCGCTTTCCGAATAGTTGTGGCCCACGAGACCGCCGACCTTCTCCGTGCCCGTCACGGCGCCTCTGGCGAAACACTGCGTCACGATGCCGACGAAGAAGTTCTGGCCTGCAAGACCGCCGACGTTCACGCCGCCCACAACGCTGCCTGACGCGTAGCAGGACGTGAGCGTGCCTCGATAGTTGCGGCCCATGAGGCCCCCGACGTATTGGTTGCCGCGTACGATTCCCTTCGCATAGCACGACGTCGCGGTTCCGTATTCGCGGTTGTCGCCTACGAGGCCGCCGACGTAGTCGCTGTAGAGCGTGACGGCGCGCGTGCGCTCGGCCTCCCCTTCGCCCTCGCCTTCACTGGCGCTCGCGTAGGCCGTGACGTTGCCCGTCGCGTAGCATTCTGTCAACGAGCCGCTATTCCAGCCGACTAGGCCGCCGATGAACCAGTTGCCCGAGCCGGTGACGTTACCCGTCGCGTAGCAGGACGTAATCATGCCGTGGTAATTCTGGCCCACCAGGCCGCCTACGTTTTCATCGCCCGTCACGGTGGCCGTCGAGGAACACGAGCTGATGGGTCCGTAGCTGTTGAAGCCCACGAGAGCGCCGACGCAGGCATGGCCTGTGATCGAGCCTCCTTCGAGGTGGACGTTGGCCACGAAACCGGTCGGGCCCAGGCCGGCAATCAGGCCTACACAGTATTGCGTGTCGGGACGGTTGATCCAGAGACCGCTGATCGTGTGTCCCTGTCCGTCAAATTGCCCTCCGAACTGCTCCCAATAAAAGGCAATGGGCTCGAATCCGGCGCCGTCGTTCCAGTGGACAGTGGCCGACGCGTCGATATCTTGAGTGAGAACATAGTCGGCATCGAAAGGATAGGCCGGATCATTTCCGATTAGTTGAAGCTCCTCGATCGAGTCGATCTCGACGACGGTGATCGCCGTTGCGCAAGTCGATACCGCCGCGATGATAATCCCGAGCAGGAAGCACGCTTTCCACATAGCTAATCCCTCTTCCATCCGTTTCCCCTCAGGTGGATACCACGCCAAGAGGGTAAGCTACTGCTATGGATTTGTCAAATATCCCCTCCAGCCCCCAGCCTACCGCCCACCGCCTTCGCCTACGACCGGTCCTGCTCGGGGATGTGCGATTCGTCGTTCAGGCGGCATACCAGGGCCTGATCGGGTGCGGCGTAGAGGAGGTGAAACGAACAGTTGCCGGAACACAGCCACGCCGCGCGGATGGGCGGAATGCCGAGGATGGCCTCGATGAGGAGCTGGCTGATGTTGCCGTGCGTGATCAGGGCGACGTTGGTGTCAGTGGCCTCGTATTGCGTCCGCAGGCACTGAACGATGTACCGGGCGCGCTGCCGGCCCATGTCCCAGGTCTCGGGGGCATCGCGCTTGACGGCCGGCATCTGCACGCTGAGGTCGACATCGGGGAAGTAGGAGGCCACCTCACTGCGCTCGTAAACGTCCTGATTGCAGCTCACCTCGAACAAGAGCGGCAGCAGGACCGGCTTGAGACCGGAGACCTTGCCGATGCGGACGGCCGTTTCGATGTTCCGCCGGAGGGGGCCGCAGAACAGGGCGCGGACTCCCAACTCCTTGAGCCGCCGTCCGGCCAGCTCAGCCTGCCAGAGCCCTTGCGGCGTCAACGGCGGATCCGTCGAGCCCATGAGTGGCCCGTCGACGTTGCCCTCCGATTGCCCGTGCCTGACCAAGAAGATGAGCACGAATCCTTCCCTCGTTTCCCTGGATTCTATCGTGAAAATTACCGCCAAGGCAAACCTCCAGCCCACCGCCTACCGTCTCCAGCCTACCCCAGAATGAATTCCGGGAACGTTCGTGCGTCAATACTGGTAGAATGAATGAGATTCAACCTGGAGGATCGGGAAATGAGTAGAATGAACTTCTCCTCCGTGACATGGCTCTTCGTCGCGGCGCTGGGCCTGATCGTGCTTGGTGCTGGCGCTGAAGACCTGTTGCACGCGCGCGTGAGCTTTGATGCGGGCGGGGCGATGATCAAGGGAAGTCAAGATGCCGACTGGAGTTACGCGACTATTAACACCATCGTGTTGCCGGGCGACAGCCTTTGGATTGACAACGGCGGGAGTCTCGAACTCGAGATGGCCGGTGGGTCGTTCCTGCGCATGGCGGACGGCAGCAAGGTTGAGGTGGTTTCCTTGGCCCCCTCGTCGCATATCCGTGGCTGGACCGGTTCGCTCTACGTCCACCGGATTCGGCGGAGCTCGGGCGATTTCGTGTTTGAGACGCCGGCCTGCAAGGTCGAGGTCGATCAGGACAGTTCGGCCCGTTTCGACGTGGTCGGCGAGGGCGCAACCACGGTGAGCGTCCGTTGGGGCCGCGTCACGGTGCGGACGCTGACGGGCCCTTCGGTCATGGTCTCGGAAGGAGAACGGGCTTACATCGATCCGGGTTGTCTGCCAAGCACGCCGGTGATCTTCGACCGTAGCTACGAGGATAGCTTCGACGCGTGGAACCGGGAGCGCGGGCGCGTGTTGGCGGTAGGGCCGGTGTCGCTGCCCGAGCCGGTGGCAACGAAGATCGAGACGACGCGCGTAATCGGAGTTACCGATCTCGATCCTTACGGTGAATGGGTGTATGTCGATAGTTCTTATTACTGGCGGCCGACGGTTGTGGTCGACTACGTGCCGTACCGGTACGGTCATTGGAGCTACGTTCCGGCCTGCGGCTATGTGTGGGTGGGCAACTATCCGTTCTCCTACGTGACCACCCATTACGGCCGCTGGACGTACCACTCGGGCTACGGCTGGATGTGGACCTACCGCGATGTCTGGTGCCCGGCGGCTGTGGCTACGGTGCGCTACGGCCCGAACTTCGTTTGGTGTCCCTTGGATCCGTGGGATAGGCCCGTCATGTACGGCTCGGCCTATTACACCGTCGGCGACGTCCGGCTTGGCGTTTTCGGCAGCAGCTACTGCGGGGCCACGGACGTCCTGGTAGGCCCGGGCGTGATCTATCCGTGCACATCGGCCATCGTCGCTCCCTTGCCGCCGTCTCAGGTCAACATCTGGAACATCTACACGAACTCGGCGCCCTCGCGGCCGACGGCCTGGTATGCGCCGTCAACGCATCGCGTGGTGGCTACCGGGCCAGCCGTGACGCCGTCGACGGGATCGCCGCTCGAGGTGCGCAACTACTTCCCGCAGCGTTCCATTCGCGGCCCCGTCACGTACACGGACTCGCCGCGCGCCGCGTCCATGCGGGTGGCGTCCCTCGAAAGCGCGGTCGGACGCAAGGAGTTCGGCGCGCGGACGGCCGCGACTCCCCGCGGCGGTGCGACGCCGGTCGTCACCTCGGGTCGCGCGGCCCAGGTGCGCAGCGTCCAGTTATCGCCGGAGGCCACGTCGGCAACGCGTGCGGTTCCCGGCGTGCCCTCAGCGCGCGCGGCCGGTATTCGCACGGCGGCCCAGCCGACGGACGGCAAGACCGTTTCGAGGGATGTGTCACGCACGACGCGCGTGACGTCCGTGCCGTCGTCGCGACGGACCACCGACATCACGCAATCGCCGCCCACGGACTTCTCGCCGCGCTACTCGAATGTGAGGAACTCGACCCCTACGCGCGCTCCCTACAACATGTCCGGCCCACCGAAGACGACAGCGACGTCGCGAACGGTGGTGACGCCGCGTACGGCATCCCCATCTACGGTTCGCACCCCGTCGCCCGCGCCGTCCATCTCGACGCCGTCGACACGGGTGATTACGCCATCGACGCGTTCGGAGAGTCGTATCTCGACCGAGAGCACGCGTTCGACGCGGACGATGCCGGCGCCGACGCGCACCCCGGTCACCGCCCCTCCGTCAACGCGCACGTTCGAGTCGCCGCTGTCGATGCCGAGTCGTAGCTTGCGGACCATGCCGTCGCCAAGCCCGAGCACGGAGATGGCCCCGAAGCGGCTCGCGCCGACGCCATCGAGCCAGCGCGGTCTCTCGACACGGAGCGTCGAGGCGCCGTCCGTGCCCAAACGCGTGCAACCTGCGCCGGTACGGTCGGCACCGTCGGGCAGCCGTTCGGTGTCCATCCGCGGGCGTCGGTAGACCTTAGGAGGAATGGATGATGAAAACGCTTCAATGGATTGGATGCGCGGTTGCCATGGCGGTCCTCGCTGGTCTGCTGACCGGGTGCCCGGAGCTCATTCAGGGGCTCACCGATCCGGACTATGCCGAGGGATTCGCCGAGGGATTCCTGCGGGATGATTGGTACTGGTCCGGGTTCGACGATGGCTACGCTACCGTGGATGGCGGCCCAATCTACTATCAGGGCAGCACCATTCCCGTGTACGAGTCTCCGCCATACGACGCGGGATACTGGGACGGCGTCTGGTATGCCTACAACGACGGATACTTCGTCGAGTACGACTACGCCTTCACGATCGGCTTCAGCGAGGGATACGACGCGGCCTACGCGGCGGATTACCTCGCCTTTCTCGGAGCGGACACGCACCTCGAATACCTCGATGGCGGCTGGACGGACGGCTACAACGACGGCTTCTCGGAGGGCCGCGTGTTTGGCGCGAACGATTTCGAGATGGGCCTGCCCTTCGACTGGCTCGGCGCCCTTACGGATTACCGCGGCGGCCTCGACCTCTACTTCGCCGAAGTGGGGGTTGGAACGGGCTCTTACGGCCCGGTCGCCCTCTATGAATATGGAACGGATCCGGCCTTGCTCAAGAGCGATGCCCCCAAGCGCGACGGCGTCTCTGGGCCTTCCCGCGCGGTCCGCACGACCCGTGTGACCAAGGCCTCGCAAGACGATTTCGAGCCGCCCGAGTTGTCCTATCGACCTTTCACCGAACCGCCTGAGGCATTCAATGCGGCGCCGACCGTGAGCACGCGCGGCGCGCGCCCCCTGCAATTGACGACGACCTGGATTGAGCGGATCGAGGCGTATCGTGTGGCCGCCGGCCTCGAGACCAAGAGCGCGGGCGGTTCGCTCCGATCCTTCAGCTCTAGGGCCGCAGGAGACTGAGCGTCCGCGGCGCAACGGCCTGAACCAGAGGAACCTTCCTCCGGTAGACGGCGGACCAAGCCCCTGTCGTTCCCCAGCGACAGGGGCTGTTTCTCTCGATCCTCGTTCCGCTATACTTCTCTTACTGATTGGGCTTGGCGATGCCCGGTTTCGCCGGTCCGGGATACGGAGGGGAGTCTGCATGCAGTTGAACTGGATCGACTGGGTCTTCATCGTCGGCTACTGTGTGGTGGCCTTCGGCGTAGGCGTGTACTTCTCGAAACGCGCCAGTCGGGACATGTCGGAGTTCTTCGTGGCAGGCCGCAACCTGCCATGGTGGCTGGCCGGAACATCCATTGTGGCCACCACTTTCGCCGCCGATACCCCGCTGGCCGTCTCGGGCCTGGCGCGCGGCGGCGGCATCTACTCGAACTGGTTCTGGTGGAACGGCGTTATGGGCGGCATGCTGTGTGTGTTCTTCTACGCGCGCCTATGGCGTCGGGCGGGCGTCATCACCGACGTCGAGTTCATCGAGCTACGCTACAGCGGGCGTCAAGCGTCGGTATTGCGCGGATTCATGGCTGTCTATGGCGGCGTGCTGCAGAACTGCATTGTCATGGGCTGGGTTATGCTGGCCATGACCAAGATCTGCGACGTCCTGCTGGGTTGGCCCAAAGTCACGACCATCATCGTCCTGATGGTGATCACCCTGGCCTACACCGTCATGTCCGGTTTCTGGGGCGTTGTGATGACGGACTTGGTCCAGTTCATCATGGCGATGACCGGCTCGATCGCCCTAGCGGGCATCGTCCTGTACAATCTCGGCGGGCCAGCGGGCATGGTCGAGCGGATTCAAGCTTCGCCCGACTTCAAGCCCGAGCTGTTCCACATGACGCCGGATTTGGCCACGGCCGGCAAACTTGCCCTCATCACGTTCATCGTCCAGATGGCGCTCCAGTGGTGGGGCGGTGGTCAAGGCGGTGGCTACCTGGCCCAGCGACTTTTCGCCACCAAGAACGAAACCCACTCCGCCTTGGCTGCCCTGTGGTTCAACTTCGCCCATTATGTTCTGCGGCCGTGGCCGTGGCTCATCGTCGGACTCGGCTCGGTGGTCTACTTCTCGAATGCCGACCTGTTCGACCCCGCCCTGGCCGAGCCCGATTTCGAGAAGGCCTACCCCTTGATGATTGCCCGGTTCCTACCGGTCGGGTTGCGCGGACTCATGGTGGCATCGCTCTTGGCCGCCTTCATGAGCACCATGGACACCCAGCTCAACTGGGGGGCCTCCTATCTCGTGAATGACCTCTACCGGCGTTTCATCCGGCGTGACGCCAACGAGAGACACTATGTCAACGTCTCGCGCGTGGCCATGCTCGTGTTGATGGGGCTGGGCGCACTGACGGCCTGGCAATCCAAGACGATCGGTGGCGCGTGGATCTATCTGGCGAAACTCACCGCCGGGGCGGGTTTTGTGGGCTTGCTCCGGTGGTATTGGTGGCGCGTCAATGCGTGGTCCGAGATCAGCGCCTTGCTCGGCTCGCTGGTCATCGCCAATGCCGACCTCGTCGCCAAGCTGCTCGACAAGGCCGGGCTGATGCCCGAGGTATGGATGGAACGCATCACCTGGCTCTACTCGAAGGAGGCCTATGCCCTCCTCTTTGCGATCATCGTCGTGGCCTGCACCGCCATCTGGCTCGTGGTTACCTTCATCACCGAACCCGTACAGCGCGAGCACCTCGATCGGTTCTACCGACGCGTCCGACCCGGTGGCTGGTGGGGTCCGATGGCCGTGCGGTGTCCCGACGTAGCCGGTACGCCGGCCGCGCGCGGTTGGGTAGGCTGTGTGGCCGGAACGGTGTGCATCTACGCCGGCCTGTTCGGCGTCGGCTACCTGTGTCTTGCCAGAATCGCGCTGGGACTGGTCTTCCTAGCCGTCTGCGCAGTCTCCGGATGGCTCATGGTGTCCCAAGCGTCTTTGGGCGAAGGCGGCACCGAAAACGCTTGACCTTGGCCGATGTTCGCGGTCATACTAAAAACCCCTCTGCACCGGGAACCGTGTGGAATTCACTTGAGAACATCTCATGTTACTTGTGTAGAGCGATCGATATGTTTGGGTGTACATAACGGTGGTCGAGTGAAGACCCTGCCAGCACAAGGAGAAGCGCCGTGAGCGGTATAGAAGTCCGGAATCCCCGAACTGGCGAAGTGCTCTACACGATTGCCGAGTGCTCGGACCACGATCTGGACGAGATCTTCGATCGAGCAACGGCGGCCCACAAGGTGGTGAGCGCACTCAGCGTAGGCCAGCGTGTCGCGGAGGCAGTCAAACTGAAACGGTACATCCTGGACCGCCGCGAGCGAATTGTCGCGCAGCTGGTTCAGGAATGCGGCAAGTGCTGCACCGACGCGCTATTGGCCGAGATCTACTCCGTGCTGGACATGATCCAGTATTACGAGCGGAACGCCGAGCGCATTCTTCGCCCGCAGAAGGCACCTACGCCCCTCCCTTTGTGGCCCAGGCGCTCGCGCGTATGGTTTGAACCGATTGGGCCCGTCCTGGTGATTTCCCCCTGGAACTACCCGTTTGTTCTGAGTTTCCAGCCCGTGATCTCCGCCTTTCTGGCCGGTAACTCGGTGATGCTGAAGCCCTCGAGCAACACGCCGCTCAAGGGGCTCTACGAAGAGATGATCGCGGAGTCCGGTTTCATCAAGGACGCGATCCAGGTCGTGTATGGCACACGGCACACCGGCAACAAGCTGATCGGCCGGAAGCCGCGCAAGGTGTTCTTCACCGGCAGCGTCGGCGCCGGCCGGCAGATCATGGCGCAGGCGGCGCAATACCTGATTCCGGTCGAGCTTGAGCTCGGCGGCAAGGATCCAATGCTCGTCTTCGAGGATGCGGATCTCGATCGCGCCGCGCGTGGCGCGCTATGGGGCGCCATGGTGAACAGCGGCCAAACGTGCACGTCCGTCGAGCGCATTTACGTGCAGGAGGGGGCCTATGAAGCGTTCCTGGCCAAGATGAAAGCCGCGGCCGAGAAGCTCCGTACCCTGGAGAACACCAACAAGGTCGAGGACGAGACCGAACTGGACATGGGCTGCATGACCACCGACTTCCAGGTCCGGACGGTCCGCGAGCACGTGGACGAGGCGGTGGCGGCTGGGGCGCGGATTATCACCGGCGGCCATTGCGCGGCCGGCACGCGGAAGTTCGCCCCAACCGTGGTGGCTGACGTGACGCCGGCCATGCGCATCGTGAACGAAGAGTCCTTTGGTCCGGTGGTGGCTGTGGCCATGTTCCGAACCGAGGCGGAGGCCATTGTGCTGGCCAACGCATCGGACTTCGGGCTGAGCGCGAGCGTGTGGTCGCGCGATCTTGACCGGGCACAGCGAGTAGCGCATGCCCTCGATACCGGCAATGTCTCGATCAACAACGCCTTGGCCACGCAGGCGAATTCGGCACTTCCCTTCGGCGGTGTGAAGCACAGTGGCTTCGGGCGCTACAAAGCCGATTTCGGCCTCTATTCGTTCAGCAATGTCAAGTCCGTTCTGATCGACAAGGGCGCGATGCCTTCCGATCCCCATTGGTATCCGTACTCGCGCCGGAAGTACGCCTTGTTCTCCAAGATGATCGAGGCGCTGTTTCGAGGCAAGCGGCCCTCGCTGGCGCGTATGGCGCCACATGTGTTGGGATTGGCCAAGCTGTTGCGTGAGCGACTCTAGCGTGGCGCGCCGCCGAAGGCGTTCGCCCACGGCGCTGTGGACGAAGTGGACCGTGTGGACCAGGCGGCAAAGGTGGATATGTGTCCACAACGTCCACGAACTGGACACAAAAGGCAGCGCGGCATGGCGCTCGGCTCACGGCTTCGCGTTGCCCGCCAACTGCGATAGCAGGTTCCCGACGGCGCGGCGCGTCTCCTGGACGATGTCCGGATCGGGCATGATATCCGTCGAGAACCGGCCTCCCTTGTTCGGCATAACGACGAGGCCGGCGGCACGGTCCAGCATAGCCCGAGCGAGGGGATTGCCGCCTTTGGCTACTTCGCCGAGGGCATAGAACAGCTCGTAGTCGTCTACGCCGTCGCGGGCGGCGACGAGGCGGATGCTCGGCCGCGGCTCGTGGCCGGGGCCCTCCGGCGAAGGATAGGCGAGGAATCCGTCGCCATTGGGATACCGGACCCGGTACCAGTCTTCACCCTCGTTGCTCTGGTCGATGTAGGTGTGCCAGCCGAATTCCCAGGGATCGTACGTCCACCACGAGACGCCCCAGAACTCGTAGGCCTCGACGCCGTAGCGCAGGCAGAACCACGGCAGCAATCGCTCGATGGCGAGGAGGGGCGTGTCGGTGCACATCTGGCCGTCGGTGGTGAACCAGAAGCGGTCGCCGGCCGCTTGGCGTTCGGCGTGCCGTTCGGCGTCGAAGGAGCCCTGAGGGCCCATGCCCCAGAGCGTCAGGTGGTTGGCCAGGCCCTCGATGTAATGCCACGTGCTTGAGTAGATCGGCACATCCGGCGCGATCTCGCGGGCCATGTCGGCGACGCGGGCGAGGGCGTCGATGGTCTCGGGACTCGAGTCGTGCGGCTCGTCGGAGAGGTAGTAGCAGAATCGGTCGCGCCAGCCCCTCGCGGTGATATGGGCGATGAACTGGCGATAGGCTTCGCGCCACGCGGCGGTGTATTCCGGCGTGCCAAACTCGAAACCGAAGATGGCCTTGGGCATGTAGGCCCAGCCGCAGGCGTAGAAGAACCACGGCGTGTACACCTTGGGCACGTGAAGCTCATCGAAGAGGAACTCGGCCATGGCATCGAACGCGGCCGTATCCATGGAGATCTGGCCGTCCTTGTAGGCGAAGGTTGCATCCGGATACAGGAGGCCCGGCGACACGTTGTAGCGCGCGAGGAAGCGATACCACGTCTTCATCATTTCGTTCTCGTCTGGGCCGTTGAAGATGTTCCAGCCGGGGCCGCTGCGAAGATCGTAGATCGCGGTGATATGCTTCTTTGCGGGCGCGATGAAGCCCCACACGGTCAGCGATACCGGAACATCGACGGATTGATCTCGGGCCTGGATGGTGACATGGCCCTTGTACACCCCGGGCGCGGCGTCCTCCGGAACGTGGACATCGACGAAGATCGGCTGCGTCTGATCGGCCGCCAGCTTGACCGCCCCGTCCGCTGCAGGCAACAGAGGATCCGGCCAGAGGTCGCGCCAGCCATCGTTGCCTCGCCAACGCGGCGCGAGCCGGTGATGTGCCGGGGCCGGCTTGTGGTCATAACCGACCGGGAAGTCAATGGGCACATAGCCCACCAGCGACACGTCGGGCGGCGCGATCTCGGCGAGCCCCGGCCCCACTAGGGGCGAAGCGGCGATCCGCGCTTCGGCATCCTGTGCGGCGCGCAGGCAGAGCTGGAATGCCTCGAAGGTACCGCGCGCGGCGGCGATATCGGCCTCGCCCGGGGCGTTGACTGGTTTGCGATCATCACGGAACACCTTGACCAGCGGATTGACGATCCAGGCGGCCAGCGGCTCCTCGATGCGGTCACGGAACTCGAGGTTCCCGGCGCTCCCGGTGCACACTTCGGTGAGCAGGACAGCGTCGTGCCAGACGGTGCCATGGCCGTCCATGGTCAGGTGCACCTCAATCGTGGCGCAATCGGCTGGCGTCGTCACCGTGGTCGAGGTGAATGTCCAATCGGTGTCGTCGCGGAGACTGCACTGCGTTCCCCAGAATGGATTCTCCGTGTGGGTGCCGTCCGCGCGGCGGAAATGGCCGTGGAGGGCTACGTTCTTGTCTACGCCTCGCGTCTTCAGATAGCCCGCCAGCACGTACCGAGTTTGCGGCTTGACGTTGACGCGTTGACGCCAGCCAACCCAGCGCGGCTGATCGACCGTCTCCGGAACCGTCAGTTTCAGGCATGCCTCGCCCTCAATGCCGTCGCTCGTTCGTGCGGCCAGGAAACGCGCGCCATCCTGGGTCCCTTCTTCATCGCATACCCAACCCGCAGGACCGCCGGATTCCAAAACCTCCTCCATCGTTCCGTTGATGAGTAGATTCAAGGGCGATGCACTCAGCGCGGCCATTTCCTGTGGCTCGCTGTGATCGGGGTGATTGATCTCGAGGCCCAGACTGAGCCAGAACGTCTTTTCGCTCCGCTCCGGCACGTAACCGAGGAACTGGACGGTATCGGCCAGTGCGCCGATGACGGCGATCGCGGTGTCGGGCGAATCCGGATCGACGAGCCTCAGGGCCACATCTCGGTTGAAGCCGACCAGCTTCTCGATACGGTTGTAGATCCGTCGGGTGTCGCACGTGACCAGACATCCGTTCTTCGCCGTGTCGGAGAAGTTGCGCACGATGAGTGGCACCCGCCAGCCCCATACCTGCGCAACAGGCCACTCGCACGCGCTGCCGAGTTGGGCCAAGTCGCGTTGCTCGGCGTCGAGGACACGCACCGCCGGATCCGAATCCTCGGTCATGCGCTCGAGGCCGGCGTCGTCGTACCAGGCCCTGCCGGAGCCGCGGAGCACCGTGCCGCACGTGAAGAACTGGCCGCCCTCGGGCACGTCGAACTCGATAGCCACCTCGTGCCAATCGAAGTCTCCGTTGAGCCCTTCCACGCGATTCACCAACTGCGGTTCAGCGCCATCGACGTGGACGAACCAGCCGGCCTTGTCCTCGACGCCTTCGCCCTTTACCCAAGCGGTGAACCGGTAGCGCTCGCCAACGCGCACCGGAATGCGGTTCTGGTAGTACTTTACCCAGGATGGCTCGGCGCCGGCGTCGACGTCGCACCGGGCGCACACCTCGCCGCCGTGCGCGTGGCCACGCTCGAGGCTCATGCGGTGGCTAGCGTCCGTGTCGGCCGTGAGCCATTGCGTCGGCGCGTCGAGGCCCTCTTCGAAACCGGTGTTGGCGAGATCGCCCTTGAGCCACTCGGGCGGAAGCCAGGCCGAGGCATTTCCGGCGTAGAGGTAGATCTTCGCGGTGGCGTTCGGCGCCACGTCGGCCGGCAGGACGATCGTGTCTCCCTCGGCCAGCGCGCCGTCGCGTCGTGGCGTGCCTTGGGCGTCGTGCAAGGCGAACACGAGTTCCGCGCCATCTTCGATCACAGCGCGGAGCGATGCCGTCGGCGTGCCGATCAAGGCGGTGGCCGGCGTGTCGGCGTCGAGCGTGATGGCTACCGGAACGGCCTCGAGCGCCTGCTCCGAGGGATTGGTTACCTCGACGGGCACGCGCACGTTCCACGTCCCGCCGCCGCTGTAACTTAGCTCCTCGTGCCACACATCTGCCCAGCCGCCAGCGGCGACGCCTACGATCCACGCGATTGCCAAAGCCGCCCTTCGCATCTCGCCATTCCTCCCATCGCTGCCTTCCTGAGATCCGCCGGCGTGTCCCGGTTCGGCCACTATACTCTATTCTCGGGAGCCCATTCGCCCTCGGCACAAAGGGGTTGTGTCCCGGCGGCCATCGTTTTAGAATGCCAGAAGACACTCACGCATGTTGGTCAGAGCGGGAGGATTTATCATGAAGGTGCGACAAGGCTTCACGCTCATCGAGCTCTTAGTGGTGATCGCCATCATTGGAATCCTGGCCGCGGTGTTGTTGCCGGCGTTGGCGCGGGCGCGGGAGGCGTCGAGGCGGGCCGCTTGCGCGAACAACCTCAAGCAGTTCGGCGTCGTGTTCAAGATGTACTCGGGCGAGTCGGACGGCGGCTACTTCCCTCGCATGCAGATCCGGCCCGATCTGAGCCTGCTGGCCTTCACGGCCGGCCCCAGCCAGTATCAGGACAAGGCCGCCATGGCCCTGGCGCCACACCTCGACGATGTGTTTCCGGAGTACGTCACCGACTTGCACATCTTCGATTGCCCGTCGGATCCGACACCGCCTCGACTCTTCGATCCGGAGAATCCGGAGATCCTCTGGATCACGCACGACGAGTATAACTACCGCGAATGCCTCGAAACCGCTGACAAGAGCTACATCTACACCGCGTGGGTCTACGATCAAATCGAGTCCACGGATGAGAAGGATGTCATCGGCCACTACAGCGAATTGCTGGTACTGTTCGGCCTCGACACCGATACGGATGCCGAGGCACCCCTCCAGTTCATGCGGCATTGGCAGAAACTCTTCAACGACGTTGTGAGTTCCGGATACACCGTCGGGCCGTTCGATCAGGACACCACGCTGTATCCGGACGACTACGGCCTCGGCAACGGAGGCGGCCAAGTCATCTATCGCCTTCGTGAAGGCGTCGAGCGGTTCGCCACCCACGACGTCGCCAACGCCGGCGAGACCGCCCTGGCCCAGAGCGAGATCTTCGTTATGCTCGACGCTTTGTCGACGCAGACCGATCGGTTCAATCACCTGCCGGGCGGCTGTAACGTGCTGTACATGGACGGTCACGTCGAGTTCGTGAAATACCCCGGCAAGGCGCCGGTTACGCCGGAGCTGGCCCAAGGCGTGGCGCTGATCAAAGCAGGATAGGCTGCAGGCCGTAGCGGTAGGGGATTACGGGGAATCTCTGGTATTTTGGTTTTCCTTGGCCTATAATCACTGGCGTTTCGCACGGTGGCGGAAGGAAATCCGGGATGTCTGCATGGGACGTGCCGGTTGACAACGGAATAGCATCCACTAGGAAGGATCGTACGATGAGCGACAGCAAGATGACACGCCGGACCTTTGTGTTCGGCACGGCCCTCACGGCCGCAACGGCCGCGATGGCTAGCAAAGCGACGTTTCCATTCAGCAAGCGCCGGATCGCGGCGAATGAGAGAGTGCACATCGCCGGTATCGGCGTGGGTGGCAAAGGCTCGAGCGATGTGGACGGTGCGGCGGCCGCCGGCGAGAATCCCATCGTGGCGCTGTGCGACGTGGACTGGGAGCGCGCGGCGGACACGTTCAATCGCTATCCGGATGCGACGCGCTACAAGGATTTCCGCGTCATGCTCGAAAAAGAGTATGCGAACATCGATGCGGTGACGATTTCGACGTCGGACCATATGCACGCGCCGGCGGCGATTGCGGCGATGCAGTTGGGCAAACACGTGTATGTGCAGAAGCCGCTGACCCATGACGTGTTCGAGGCCCGTCGACTCAAAGAAGTTGCGGAGCAGTATGGCGTGGCGACGCAGATGGGCAACCAAGGCCACTCGGCGGAGGGCGTCCGCCGGTTGTGCGAATGGATTTGGGCCGGCGCCATCGGCAATATCACCGAAGCGCACATCTGGACGAACCGGCCCATCTGGCCGCAGGCCATTCGCCGGCCCAAAGTCGTCGACAAGATCCCTGAAACGCTCGATTGGGATCTCTGGCTCGGCACGGCGCCTGAGCGGCCGTACAACCACTGCTACGCACCCTTCGCCTGGCGCGGCTGGTGGGATTTCGGCTGCGGTGCGCTCGGCGATATGGCCTGCCACATCATGGATCCCGCCTACACAGCCCTCAAACTGACGTATCCGACCAAGATCGAGGCCGTCCAGGAAGGAAATAACGAAGAGACCTTCCCGAAGTGGTCCATTATCACCTACGAGTTTGCCGCGCGCGGCGACATGCCGCCCTGCAAGATCGTCTGGTATGACGGCGGAAAGCAACCGCCGCGGCCTGAAGAAGTCGCCGCGGATGAGACGCTCGGCGATGGCGACAACGGAACGCTCTTCATCGGTGACAAGGGCAAGCTCGCCTGTGGCTGCTATGGCGGCGGGCCTACGCTGATCCCCCGGTCGCGCATGGAAGAGTTCAAACGCCCCGAGAAGACCATTCCGGACTCGACGGGCCACTATCAGGAATGGATCGATTCGATCAAGGGCACCGAGCCGCCGGCCGGCGCCTTGGCGAAGGGTTTCGGCTATGCCGGGCCGTTTACCGAGATGGTGCTGTTGGGTAATCTCGCCGTCAAGGCGGGCGAGCCCATCGAATACGACGCCGAGAAGATGAAGATCACGAACAACGCCAAGGCCAACCGGTGGCTCAAGCGTACCTATCGCAAAGAGTGGCGCGATCTCGCCTAGTGCGACGCGCGCTTTGTGAAAGCACAGTCTGACGCCCCGTCGGCCGCGGTTTGGTCCTGCCGGCGGGGCGTTTCGCTTTGAGCGAGCCATGGACCCTATTGACCCCGTTGACTCTATTGACGGGATGCGTGGACGCCGTCATCACGCTGGTTGACATGGCCACGCCGCGTCGTGCTAGCCTCAGCCTCGGCAAGCTGGGCCGACATTGGAGGGGCCGTGAACGATCTGACCACCTTCTCGCTCGAGTTCTGGGACTACTTCGCTTTCGGTTTGTATTTCGTCGTCCTATGCGCCATCGGCTTCTGGGTCGGCCGAAAGGAGAAGGCGGCCTCCGAAGACTACTTTCTGGCAGGCCGGCGTTTGCCGTGGTATGTGGTCGGTACCTCCTTCGTCGCGTCGAACATCAGCACCGAGCATTTCATTGGCATGGTGGGCGCGGCCTATGTTTACGGCATCTGCATCGCGCAATGGGAGTGGGGGAATATCACCTCGTTCACCATCCTGATCTGGTTCTTCATCCCATTTTTGTTGGCGACGCGCGTGTTCACGGCGCCGGAGTTCATGGAGAAGCGCTACAGCGCTTTCCTTCGCGTCTTTTTCGCTGTGGTCACCGTGATCAGCAATGTCGTGGCCTTCCTGGCCGCGGTGCTGTACGGCGGCGGCCTCGCGCTTCACGCGTTGTTCGGCTGGAGCCTGTGGTTCTCGATTATCGCGTTGGCCGTCGTCGCTGGTTCGTGGGCCATCTACGGTGGCCTGGCCTCGGTGGCCTGGACGGACTTCTTCACGATGATCGTTATGCTCGCCGGCGGCATCATGGTCACCGTGCTCGGCCTGTACATGGTCTCCGGCGACGCGCATTCGCTCATCGACGGCCTCCGCGCCACGCTCGACGCGAACTACGCGCGCGACGGCGTCTGGGCCGAGGCCGTAGCGAAGACCGCGCAGCATATTGTCCAACGCGACACCTACGATCGCATGGCCGTGTTCCAACCGGCGAGCCACCAAGTCGCGCCGTGGCCGAGCATTGTGTTCAGCTTCCTGACGATCAGCATCTGGTACAACGTGATCAACCAGTTCATGATCCAGCGCGTTCTGGCCGCGAAAAACCAGTACCACGCGCGGATGGGCATCGTCCTGGCCGGATACCTCAAGGTTCTCATGCCGTTCATCGTCGTCGTGCCGGGCCTCATCCTGTTCGCCACGCGGCCCGAGGTCATGAGCCTTCCGTGGGACGAGATTCGACCCGAGGCCGACAAGGGCTATGTGCATCTCTTGCAGGCGCTGATTCCGGCGGGCCTTCGCGGCGTGTTCCTCGCGGCGCTCTTTGGCTCGATTCAGTCCACCGTCAACTCGGTCCTCAACTCGACCTCAACCATTTTCACCCTCGACATCTACAAACGCCTGTTCAACAAGAACGCCTCCGACAAGCACTACGTCGTCGTTGGCATGTGGACCACGGGGTTCTTCCTCGTCCTGTCGATTGTCTTGGCCGGCTATATCGAGAAACTCGGCGGAAGCCTGTTCGTCTACATCCAGTCGCTGTACGCCTTCTTCGCGCCGCCCTTCGCCGCGGTCTTTCTCCTTGGCATCCTGTTGCGCCGAATCAATGCGTGGGGCGCCAACGTTACCGTCGTCGCTGGATTTGCCTTCGGTATCCTCATGAAGGTCTACGTGCAGTTTGTGCCGAGTCACCTCGCCATCGTCGAACCCTTCGGCAACCAGGCCCTGTTCAACTGGATCTTCTGCGTCATTACGTGCATCACCGTCAGTCTCCTAACGCCTCGGCCACGGCCCGACCAGGTCGACGATACGGTGACGATCAACTGGCGTCGATTGAACATCTTCCAGGGCCTCGGCGATCGGTGGTACACCAGCGTCGTTTTGTGGTGGGGCGGATTCGCCGTTCTTCTGGTCGCGCTGATCGTCGGGTTCTCCGGTCTCTTCTCGTAGCGGCCGGCATTCCTTAGGCGCTCAGGCATCCCCTCCGCCTCGCTCGCTTGTGCCGCTATGCGGAGCCGACTACAATGGACATCAATGGGTCTGCGGAGGGCGTGAATTGGTCCAGAAGTCCGGCGAGGAGGAAGTCATGGACGGTGCTGCGATTGCTCTGATCTCGTTGTTGCTTATGTTCGCCATGTTGTCCGTTAGCGCCTGGGCGGACGACGCCTTGTTGAACGACAAGACGCTCGTAGTATGGGCCGCGCCGTCGACGCTGGATCAGAGCGGCGGCAGTGCGCTGACCATCGACGACCTGCACAACAACTTCGACGCCATCGTCTTCGGCGAGCTAACACCCAAGAAGTGGATGCCGGGCAGCAACGGATTCTGTCGAACCGAGAAGGAGCAAGGCGATTGGCCGGAAGAGACGGCCGGGCCAGCCGAATTCGTCCAGATCGCCATCGTCTACAGCGGCAATCACGTTACGGCCTACCGCAACGGCAAACCCTTTGCCGACTACGAGCACAACCAGCCGCACGCATTCCCGCTGGGCTCCGGCATCCTCATCGGCAATCGGCATCTGCTGGATGGGAAACCGACCGGCGACAGCTTCAACGGTATCATCCAGGATGCGCGCGTCTATGACACCGCGTTGGACGCGGGAACGCTTGCGCAACTGAAGCCCGGCGAGGCCGGAGGGCCTGAGCCGTGGGCCTGGTGGGCTTTCTGCCAAGGCGACCTCATTCCCGATCGCACCGGGCGCTTCGGCAACGTCAAGCTGGTCGGCGATATCCGCTTGGTCGCGCGAGGCCTCGAAGTGAAGGGTGCCCACAGCCTGTTTCTCGCGCAGCCGGGTGCCGAGGGCGCCGCGACGCCGCCCCTCGACTGGCGCCACAGCAGCGCCGTGCCGGATAGCGTCGTGCTCTCGACTCGCCTGTTCCGCGAGCGCCTGTTGGCGGATCCGTACCGACCCGGATACCACTTCGCGATGCCCGAAGACTGGGGCCGGCCGGGTGACGCCAACGGCGCGTTCTACGCGAACGGGCGCTATCACCTAATGTACCTCTACGAACGTAAACAGTCCGGGTTCTGTTGGGGCCACATATCGAGCAAGGACCTCATCCATTGGCGGCATCATCCCGACTCGATCGGGCCAGGCGACGGTGATGAGGGCTGTTTCAGCGGTGGCGCGTTTGTTGACGATGACGGTACGGCCTACCTGTCGTACTGGATGCTATGGGGCGCGCGCGGACTTGGCCTGGCGAAGAGTCGCGATCCGCACTACGACCATTTCGAGAAATGTGCCGAGAATCCGGTGATTGCCTCGACGGAATGGGGCATTACCGAGGTGAAAGACGAGAATGGCAATCCGGTGATTTACGGATCCGCCGACCCGACCAACATCTGGAAGAAGGACGGCGTGTACTACATCGCCGCCGGCAACCTGCTCGTCCTGAATAAGTATGGCCGCGACAAGAATTCGCCGCCGAACATGCAGGGTGACTGGCTCGACCTGTTCAAATCGACGGATCTCAAGGACTGGCAATACGTCCACCGGTTCTATGAGCGCAATCCGGAGTGGACGGATGCCGGCGAAGACAACATGTGTCCGAGTTTCCTTCCGCTGCCTGCGAGCGCCGAGGGCGGAGCGCCGAGCGGCAAGTATCTGCTGCTCTTCATCGCGCACAACCGAGGCACGCAGTTCTATGTCGGCGATTACGACACGGCGAACGACACGTTCGTTCCGAACAATCACGGGCGGATGTCGTGGGTGGACAACACGTATTTCGCGCCGGAGGCCTTGATCGACGCCCAAGGCCGCCAGATCATGTGGGCCTGGCTCCTGGATAATCCGGAGGGCGAAGAGGCTAAGGGCTGGTCGGGCGTGTACGGATTGCCGCGCACGCTCTGGCTCGGCGAGGACGGCACGCTGCGGATGGCCCCGGTGCCTGAACTCGCCATGCTGCGGCAGTCCGAGCGCGTGTGGAACGATATCACGCTCGCCGACGGCGAGATGAAACCGCTGGCGGATATCGACGGCGAATCGTGCGAACTCGAGCTGGCCATCCGGCCCGGCGCAGCCAAACAGTGCGGCGTGAAAGTGCGGACCTCGCCCGGCGGCGAAGAAGAGACAGTGCTCTATTACGACGCCGACAGCCACGAGCTTGTGTTCGATGCCACGCACAGCGGCGTTACCGGGCAGCGTGTCGTCGAGCGTGCGCCTTTCGAGTTGGGAGGCGACGATGTCCTGCGCCTGCGCGTATTCGTCGACAAATCCGTCGTCGAGATCTATGCCAACGACCGCCAGGCCATCGGCCGCCGCGTCTATCCCGGCCGCGACGACAGCCTCGGCATCGCGCTGTTCGCCAACGGCGGCGAAGCCGCGTTCACCAGCGTGAAAGCCTGGGACATGATGCCATCCAATCCGTACTGATGCGGATCGGCTGCGCGACGGCGCTGACCACGCGCGGAGGCGAAGAACGCGGCAAGGATGCCGCGTCCACGTTTCGCGTCGAACGTAGAAGAGGCTTCCAGCTTCTCGGTCTCGTCCCTCGTTGCGCCCTCGTTCCCACGGTCCCCCGTGGGAATGCAGAAACGCACGGAATACTCGGAGGTCGAGCGGCGTTTTCTCCTACAGCGATGAGAACAGAGGAAATAGCCCGCCCTATGGGTGACGGCGAGGTCGCCCAAGGAAGCGGTCAACGGATGGAGGAGTAGCACGATGAAGAAGAGAACACGGATTCTGGCAAGCCTGTTACTCACGGGCCTGTTGGCGCTTGGCGTGACATCTTTCGCGGTCGATGAACCGCGGCCCTGCGGCGCGGATCCCGCCGCCACAGCGGAGAAGTCCACGTGTCAGAGTGAATCAGAGGAACGCTCGAACGAGGCATGCTCGAAAGCGGATGTCCACACATGCGGCACCGCCGCATGCCCGAAGACTGGTGACAAGCCCTGCTGTGGCACGGCGGCGTGCCCGAAGGCCGGCGATAAGCCCTGTTGCGGCACCGCCGCGTGCCCGAAGACCGGCGATAAGCCCTGCTGCGGCACCGCCGCATGCCCGAAGGCCGGCGATAAGCCCTGCTGCGGCACCGCCGCGTGCCCGAAGACTGGCGATAAGCCCTGTTGCGGCACCGCCGCGTGCCCGAAGACTGGTGACAAACCCTGCGGCGGCACTGCCGGATCGGCCAAAGTCGACGGTGCTACCTGTTGCGTGACTGCGTGTGCGAACGCGGTTCCCTGTTGCGGCGCGGCCCCATGTGCGAAGGCGACCAATTAGGCCTGCGTTTCCATAGCCTCACAGGGCGGGGCAGAGGCTCTTGCGGGCTTTAGGAGAGTCTCTCGATAGCATAGCGGATGAGATACCGACTGCGGCGGATCCGGCAGGTCGATTCGCCGCAGTCCCGTCTTTGCGGAATGAGCCGAGCGCACCGCATGCGCTGTAGCCGGGCCCTTCGCTACGCGTTCACCGGCTCCACCGGAACAGCTGCGCCCGTTCGGGCGGACGCGATGAGGGCGTCCAGGGCCGCCATGTTCGCGACGGCGTCTTCGAGGGGCCAGCGAGGCTGCCCCCCCTCGAGAATGGCGGCCGCGAGATCTTCGACCTCGAGTTGGAATCGGTTCGCGCCGGGCGTTTCGACGCGTTCGGTTGAATTCTCGCGCTGCACGATAAAACGAGCGCGTTCGTCGCCGGGATTCCACGGCGACTCGATCAGAATGCTGCCTTGAGTGCCGACGATCTCGGCGCGGACTCGCTCGAAACACTCGATACTACATTCGATCTGCGCGAACATACCGTTCGGAAACTCGAGCATGCCGATGAGCGTGTCGTCGACGGATGTACCTCGCTTGAAGGCTGCGGCCGTTGTCGGCTCGCACGCGGCGACGCGGCGCGCGAGGTTGACGCAGTAGCAGCCGACGTCCAGCAGTGCGCCTCCGGCGAGCGCTGCAGACGCGGCGACGTGATCCGGCTCATCCAACAGAAACGTGAACGTACTCTGCACGGAAACGACATCGCCGATGATGCCGGCCCGCAACGCTTCAAAGAGACGGTCATACATGGGATGAAAGCGATACATGAACGCCTCGGCCACCGGCATCCCTGTCCTGTTCCGCGCCTCGAGCACCCGACGGGCCTCGGCCGCGTTTGCCGTGAGCGGCTTCTCACACAGCACGGGCAGTCCGGCTTCGAGCGCGCGGATCGTCCATTCCGCGTGCAGGCTGTTGGGCAGCGGAATGTAGATGGCGTCGACCACCTTGGCGTCGATCAGGTCATCGTAGGAACCGAAGGCATGCCGTACGCCGTGCTGTTCGGCCCAGGCCCGTGCGCGGGCCCTGTCGCGGCTGGCGACGGCCGTGGCCTCGCTGTTGGCGCTCAGGCGGATGCCCTCGAACAGAGACGGCGCAATCGAGGCCGTCCCCAGTATTCCCCAACGGATTCGTGGCATGACCGACTCCTCGAAGCATCTGGGGCGAGTATACCATGCGATGGCGAGCGAGAAACCCTGCGCACGGCGTGCCCGGGCTGGCAACGCCCGCCACGCTCAATGGCCGAAGGGGCACCCTACTCGGCCCGGGAGATCGGTTCCAGAATCTCGGCCGTGGCGGTGCGGAGGTCGTGCCATGCCTGCTGCACAGTAACGCGTGCCAAGGCCAGTTGACCTTGCGCCGTTGTGAGGTCTTTCTGCGCCTCGTTGAGGCGTACAAGCGATGCCTGGCCGGCTCTGTACTCCTTCTCCACGAGATCGCGATTCCGCTGCACGAGGTCGGCGTTGGCGCGTTGGAGCACCAGCTGTTTCTGGGCCGATGTCAGTCGTTCGGCGGCGCCTCGCACGTCCGCGACCACCGTCAACTCCGCTTGGTGCAGGTTGTGCCGGGCCTCTTCACGCGCGGCCTGCGCTTCGGCCCACTGGGCGCGGTTACGGCCTCCGGCGAACAGCGTGTACGACACGTTCAGACCAACCACGGTCGAGAAGTCATCTTCGTTGATGTGCGAATCTTCGACTGATTGGGCGGTCTTGGCGGCCGTGGCACTGACTTCGGGAAACAGGGCGCCGCGCCGCGCCCTGGCGATCCGGTCGTTACGCGCGAGGGCATGTTCGCTCAGCCGTAGATCGGGCCGTTGGGTCAAGGCCCTTTCGACCAGCGTTTCCACATCGGGCACGGCTAGGTCTGCGCTCGTCTCTTCCTCGAGGGGCGCGAGTTCCGTTCCCTGGGGAAAAGCGCTTTCCGGAAGGGCAAGCAATTCCGCCAGGCCCACCATGGCCATGGCATAGGCTTGCTCGGCACGGATGCGCGCGGCTCGGGCGCCGTTCATGCGCACCTCAAAGTTCAACGCATCGCTGAGTGAACCTGCGCCGGCTTCCCGGCGCGCTTTCGCCTCCGTGACGAGTCGTTCATTGAAGGCTTCATCAGCCTCGGCGACATGCATTTCCTCGCGCGCGAGGGCGACGCCGTAGTACGTGGAGGCCACGGCCGAGAGCAGCAGGCGTTTCGCCTCGAGATGGGCCGCCTCCGATTCCTGGGCACCGAACCGGGCCGCCGCATACGTGAACTCGCGCGCGAGACCGTCGAACAGCAGCCAATGCGCGCTGAGCGAAGCACCATAGGTCGTGATGTCGTCGTCAACCGCGTTGCGCGCGCGCGCGGCCTTGACCGCCGGATACACCGAGCTGTCAATCGCCGCCAGCAGCGGATAGGGACTGGCCGACCGAGGAAAGGTCGCCGCCGAGGCCGCCGCGTTCAACGGCCCGGCCGTGGCCTGGCGTCGCGCCGCCCCGTACGAGTTTTCATCGAGGTGTGTTTCCGCCACCGACCAGCCCGCACCGACGTTTGGGAAGAACGCAGACCGCGCCTGTTCGACACGCCGTTTGGCTTGCTCGACGCGCGCGGCCGCCGCCTTGAGCGAAGGATTGTCGCGCAGGGCGATGCGCTGTGCGGCCGCGAGATTCAGGAGGTGAGGCAAGCCCTCCGCCTCGGCCGACACCTCGGCGAGCGCGATGGGTCCGACAGCGACCATCAGAAGGTTGAACAGCACACGTAATGCCATAGCATCAGTCTCCTGCCGGCTCGAACGCCTTTGGGGGTGCCGGGGCTTCGTCTTGCAGTTGCTCGAGATCCTCGTCGCGTTTCGCGGCAGGCTCCACCTCCTCAGGCGTCGGCCACCGACCGCGGCGCACGGCGAACAGCAGGCGCCGAATATCGTTCAGGATCCCGAGGAAACAGGGCTCGAGGAAGAGCGTCAACAGCGTGGCGAGTCCCACGCCGTAGGCCAAGGATAGCGCCATGGGAATCAAGAACTGCGCCTGGAAATCCTTCTCCGCAATCATCGGATACAATCCGCCGATGGTCGTGATGGTCGTTAGGAAGATCGCCCGGAATCGCCGCGCGCCGCCGCGTTTCAGTGCATCGAACACCGGCATTCCGTTTGCGATAAGGCTGTTGATGCACTCGATCAAGACAATCGCGTCGTTGACGACCACGCCGGATAAGGCGACGATGCCGAACAAGCTGATCAAGGTCACGTCGAGTCCCATGACGAGGTGACCAATCAGTGCACCGATAATGCCGAAGGGAATCGTGAACATGATGATCACCGGCTGAGCATAGGATCGGAAAGTCGTCGCGATGATCACGAAGATGCCGATCAGGGCTAGGGGGAACCCGATGAAGAGGCTGTTCATTGACTCCGCCGTGTCGCGCTTGGCGCCCTGGAGCGACATCATGACACCTGGGTGCTTCGCCCTGAGACCCGGAAAGCAGTTGGTCTGCAGGTCGTTCGTAATTTCCGTGGGATTCGCGCGGGCGTAGTCCACCTCGGCGTCCACTTGGATTCGCCGAAGGCCGTTCGTTCGAGTGATACCGGCGTATCCGGGGCCATACGATACGTCTGCGACGGAACGGAGCGGCACCTCGAATCCCCGCGGCGTCCGAATCCGAACGGCGTTCAACTCCGACAAGCGGCTGCGCTCCTCGATGGGATACCGTACGCGGACACGGATATCGTCCCGGCCCCGCTGAAGACGGAGTGCTTCTTCGCCGAAGTAACCGGCGAAGACCTGGTGCGCGAGATCGCTCACCGTCAGGCCCAAGGCGTGTGCGTGCGGCTTAAGCTTGAACCGTACTTCGTTCTTACCGGGGCGAAAATCGTGCTCGACTTGCGAGACGCCTTCGTAGGTT
>DAIPKA010000005.1:0-223232 GCA_036769985.1 Candidatus Hydrogenedentota bacterium
TCGGCTGGGCCAGGCCAATACGCTTCAGTCGTTGGGCGACCTGGACGTGCGCGAAGATAGGCTCGAGGAGGCGCGGGCCAACTACGCAAAGGCGCTGCCGATCTACGAGCAGATTGGGGATCGGCTGGGCCAGGCCAATACGCTGAGGGCGTTGGGGCAGTTGGCGCTGGCGGATGGACGCCTTGGGGAGGCAAAGGGATTCCTGGAGCAGGCTATCGGCGTGCGGGAAGGCATTGGGGATAGACTAGGCATGCGCGCGGACTTCGGTATCACGGGGCGCTATTTTATGGCAGCGGGCGACCCGGCGCGGGCGGTGCTGGCGTTCGAGCAGAGCCTCCGCGCGTTGCCGCCCCAAGCGGACATGCACGGGTACCGGCTGTCGCTTGAGGGCCAGGCGAATGCCTTTCTCAAGACGGGACTGGTGAGCGGCGCAGCGGCATGCCTGGGCGTGCTGGACGCGCTTGAGGGTGAGGGACACGCCTATCTCGAAAGCCTGCTCACACAGATGGAGGAGAATAGCGACGGAGACAACGCGGTCAAGTTGCGTGAGGTCATCATCGACGGCGACGCGGAGGAATTCCGGCGAGCCAACGTGGCGTACGTGGCAAAGCGGTTGGAGGAGGAAGAGCGAGAGGGAGAACAAGGTTGACCACGGATCCGGTAGAGCAGCCTGATCGCTCGATAGAGCAAAGGATACTGGACATCGTCGAGCGTACGCTGGCTTGCGCCGCGGACGGTGAACGCGTGGAACTCATGCGGCATGTACAGCCCGTGCTCGTTGCGATCGCAGGGGCGCAGCCGGTTGTCAATGTTAACCGAAACGAGAATTACAGCGAGGAGAAGACCATGACACAGGGTGAAGACAAACCCGGAACTCACGGCTACGGCAACCAGCCCAACTTCCAGGGAGCCCAAATCGGCAAGGTGCATATCGGCCCGTCAAGCGGGAACGATACGATCCATGTCGAGACGCAGACTATCCCGCCCGAGATGACCGATGCGCTGGCTTCGCTACGGGCGTTGCTTGAGGGCGTCGAGGGCGAGGATGCCGGGACGATGTCGAAAGATCTGGATGAGGTTGGCGGCGCCCTCGATGAGGCACCCAAGGCCAAGGACAAGTCCTGGGCGAAGAGAGGGTTCGACGCGCTACGTAGTTTCTGGCGCGTGGCGGAGAAGCTACCCGATCTGGCCGACAAAGCTCAGGACTTGGCCGAGAGACTTGGCGGCTTCCTGGGCACGCATTGCGGCATCCCATGGCTCGATACGTTCCGCTGATGCTTCCGGAGTATTGACTGCAGGCCACCGCAGGTCGTGCGACCGTTTGCGTCGGAAAAGGACAGATAGCGCCTGCTTCTTAGCAGCGCGGAACCGGCGAAGGTTATGGCGGCTTGCTGGACTACGCGTACTGGCTCGTGATAGATGACGGCGCGACCCCTTCGCCTACCTGCGCGGCGTATTCCTGTGCGCGTCACCACCGGGACCCCGCCGACCTCCGCGGACGCCTTCCCGACCGCAGGAAGATTACGTTCGAGTCCTGACCCCCGTCCCCGACATCCACCAGCCACGCTACTGGTGCTTCACTGGACGCTTGGTGCTCCAGAACAAGCTGGAGCGGAGCAGAGAGGGAAAGAGTCTTATGATGAAGGGGTAGCATGCCGCACTAGCCCTGAGTCCTGCGGCGGCCGCCGTGAGGCGGGTGGCGAAGCACACATGACTTCTTGTTGTCCAACACGGCTGCGCAATTGCTTTCCCCGCCACCCGTGTGTACGCTAGTGGTTTGAACGTCTTCGCAACGGCCTCGCAGTGTGTCGCGCCGATCGGAGCCGACGCAAGACCAGGGACATGCCTCGTCCCGTACGGGCGATCGACGCCCGGCCTGGACGAAGCACGGCGAGAAGGAGAACAATCGTGGACGAGAAACTTGCGATCAACGGCGGACCAAAGGCCGTGACGAACTCACTGGTGGGCTGGCCGAAGTTCGACGAGAACGCCATCGCGGCCGTCGAAGCCGTCCTGCGTTCGGGCAAGGTCAACTACTGGACCGGCCCGAAAGGCATGGAGTTCGAGCGCCGGTTCGCCCAATGGCAAGGCAGCCGGTACGCCATCAGCGTGGCCACCGGCACCGCCGCCCTCCATGTGGCGCTGGCCGCGCTCGGCATCGGCCCCGGCGATGAGGTGATCGTGCCGAGCTACTCGTTCATCGCCACGAGCTTCTCGGTGGTTCAGGCCGGCGCCGTCCCGCGCTTCGCCGACGTCAACCTCGAGGACCACTGCCTCAGCGTCGAGTCGGCCGAGAAGCTCATCACCGAACGCACCAAGGCCATCATGCCGGTGCACCTCTACGGCAACGTGTGCGACATGGACCGCATCAACGCTTTTGCGAAGCAGCACAAACTCTTTATCGTCGAAGACAATGCCGAGGCCTTCGGCGGCGAATTCAAAGGCAAGAAGACCGGCACCCTCGGCGATATCGCGGGATGCAGCTTCTGCCAAAACAAGACCTTCACCACCGGCGGCGAGGGCGGCATGGTCACCACCGATAGCGAGGATCTTGCTTGGGAAGCGCGCAGCTTCCGCGATCACGGCTACGATGTGCGCGAGCGCATGCGACTTCTCGAACTCGAACAGAAACTGCCCTATATCCACAACCGGATCGGATGGAACTACCGCATGACCGAGATGCAATCGGCCATCGGCCTCGCCGAACTCGACCGCATGGATTCCTGGAACATGCCTGCGCGGCGGCGGAACGCCGGCATCGTCCTCGACGCGCTCAAGGACCTGCCGCAGGTCAAGTATCTCCCCGTCGATACGCCCGAGCGACGGAACGGCTGGTATGTTTTGGCGATCTCGCTCGACATCGAGAACATGACGTGCGATATCAGCCAATTCGTTCAGGCGGCGGGCGCCGAAGGCGCCCCGTGCTGGAAGGTCTTCTGGCCGCAATGTCATACCGAGCGCGCCTTTACCGAGAAGCATGGCTTCGGCAATTCCGGGTTCCCGTTCACCTCATCGGAGTACACCGATCCGGAGAGCGTCGACATCGCCAAGGTCGAGGTGCCGAACGCGCTGTGGCACCAGGATCACACCTTCACCTGCTTCGCCTATCCGACCTTCACTGCGGGTGACATGCGGCAGATCGCCAACGCGCTCGTCAAAGTCATCAAGGCCTACTCGAAGTAGAGGAAAGGAAGACGACCATGAAGACCAAGTGGGGCGTGTTGGGCTCGTGCGGCATCGCGCGGCGACGTACCATTCCCGAGGGCATCGCTCGGGCGGACAACGCCGAACTCGCGGCCGTGTATGACGTGGCCGCCGAGACCAACCGCGCCGTGGCGGCCGAGTTCGGCGCAACCGCATGCGCTTCAGAAGCGGAACTGCTCGCTGGCGATTGCGACATCGTCTACATCGCCACGCCGGCCAACACGCATTGCGATCAGGTCGTGCGCGCCGCCGAGGCCGGAAAGCACGTGCTATGCGAGAAGCCCCTCGGCATGACCGTCGAGGAAGGCGAGCGGATGATCGCCGCTTGCCAGGCTCACGGTGTGAAACTCGGCACGGGCTTCATGATGCGCTTCCACGCGCAGCACCAAGCCGCCCTTGAGCTGATCCGCGCCGGCCGCCTTGGTACGCCGGTGTTGGCGCGCGCGCAACTCTCGTGCTGGTATCCGCCCATTCCGGGCGCGTGGCGGCAGGATCCGGTGTCGGGCGGCGGCGGCAGCCTGATGGATATGGGCGGCCACTGCATCGACCTGCTCGAGATGTTCTTCGGTCCCGTCAAGCGCGTTGCCTGCATGACCGGCCGCCTCGTTCAGGGGTATGCCAGCGAGGACACCGCCGTCGTGATCCTCGAGTTCGCGAACGGCGCCAACGGCATCGTGGACAACCTCTTCAACGTGCCGGACGAGAGTTCGAAGAACCGTCTCGAACTGTACGGCTCGAAGGGCAGCATCCTCGCCGAGGGCACCATCGGCCAAGGCGAGATCGGCGTGATGACGGCGGTGCTCAAGGAGGAAAACACGGACTACGACGCCCAGCAAGCGCGCGACGCGTCCGGCGGCCTGATCATCGCCCCCGCGCCCGTCAACATGTATCGCGCCGAGGTCGAGGCCTTCGGCCAGGCCGTCCTCGACAATGCGGATCCGCCCGTCGGCGGCGATCTTGGTCTCTGGAGCCAGAAAGTCCTCGCCGCGTGCTACGAATCGGCGGATACCGGACGCACGGTGACACTGTAAGCCGCTCGATAGTCTCGCAACGGGAGAATTCAATGCGATTGCTCGGCCAAGTGACGCCCGTCATGATCGCCCTGGCGGCCACGGTGGCCACGGCGGCCGCCGCGCCAATCCTGCTCGAGACCGACCAGTACAAGCGCGTTCACGTCCAGGCACTCGAGGCCGTTCTCAACGGCAATGTCGAGGGTGCTGTCCGCGCCCTCGAAGCCTATGATGCCGCACACTCGGACGATCCCGAGACGCCGTACCTCCTCGCGATCGCCGCAACCAAGCGAGACGACCTCGAAGGGGCCATGGCGCAGGTGCGCGAGGCGCTCGATCGGGGCCTCGACATCGGGCGGTTCCTCGCAGGTCCCCGCAGCCTGTTTGCTAAGCTCTTGGAAACCAATGAGTTCCGCGCCATGACCGCCGAACGGCTCGTCGAGCCGATCCACGGCCCGATGGTCGGCTCGCTGACGGATTGCAGCGCGCGGATTTGGGTCCGCACCTCGGCCGTCAAACCCGTCCACGTGCTCGTGAGCCGCACCGAAGACCTCGACGACGCCCAGCGTTTCGACGCCGACTACGGCGAGTCCGCCTTCCACACCGCCTTGGCCGACATCACCGGCCTCGAACCGGACACGCGGTATTACTACAAGGTCGTCGTGGCCGATGTCGACGGCCGCGTCCATTCCTTCAAGACATGCCCCAAGGAGGGTGAGCCGGCCACGTTCACCATCGCCTTCGGTGGCGGCGCCGGCTACGTGCCGCAGCATGAACGCATGTGGGACACCATCCTCGGGTTTGCCCCGTTGGCCTTCCTGTTCCTCGGCGACAACGTCTACATCGACCACCCGACCTATCCCGAAATCCAGGAATACTGCTACTACCGCCGCCAGTCCAGGCCCGAGTTCCGACGATTTGTCGCATCGTGTGGCATATCAGCCATTTACGACGACCACGACTTCGGTGACAACGACTGCTGGGGCGGCCCCGCCATGGACGAGCCCAACTGGAAACGCCCCGCCTGGCGGCTATTCCGCGCCAACTGGGCCAATCCGCAGTACGGCGGCGGCGACGCCCGGCCCGGATGCTGGTTCGACTGCGCCATCGCCGACGTCCGCTTCTTCTTCCTCGATTGCCGCTACTACCGCACCGATCCCAAAGAGCCGAACCCGAGTATGCTCGGGCCCGTCCAGAAGAAATGGTTCTTGGACGCCGTCACGCACTCGAACGCGACCTTCAACGTGCTCGCGTCTTCCGTGCCCTGGGCCATCGGTACCAAACCCAACAGCCTCGACACCTGGGACGGCTACGCGGCCGAGCGCGAGGCCATTTTCGCGGCCCTCGAGGCGGCCGACATCGGCGGCGTGATCCTGCTCTCGGCGGATCGCCATCGCTCGGATGTCTGGCACATCGAGCGCGCCGACGGCTACGACTTCTACGAGTTCGAGAGTTCCCGGCTCACCAACCAGCACGTCCACAAGAAGATCCCCGGCGCGGACTTCTCGTACAACGAGTCCCAATCCTTTGGACTCCTCGAATTCGACACCACCGCGCCCGACCCCGAAATCGCCTACACCATCGTCAATATCGACGGCGAGAGAATCCACACCACCCGCCTCCACCGCAGCCAACTCATGGCACCGGCGGAGAGCAGCACGCGCCCCTGACGGCCCTCTCTGCGCAGGGTGCCCTGTAGGAACGCGGCAAGATGTCGCGCAGACGTGGCGGGCAGCCCGGATGCCTGGTCTCAGGCTCCAGTTGGCGTGGATGTAGTACCATGAGATCACTTCTCGCGCGAAAAACCGATGCGCTCTTGTAAGGAATCCGGCCTGCCAGTCACTAATAGGGTGTTGACAAAAGGTTCGTCGAGAGGCGACTGTTCCTCGTCACAGTGAGCACGCATGCGGCACTGACCAATCGGCAGGCGAAAGGACTCATGGGATGGAGCCACGGGAAACGGTCTTCAGGCAATGGCTAGATGCCCACATGGGGCTGATGTACAAGGTATCCAGAACCTTTGCCGGAAATCGCGAAGACCAGGAAGACCTGCTGCAGGAGATCTTCTACCAGGTGTGGGTTTCGGTTCCGGCGTTCCAGGGGCAATCGCAGGTCTCGACGTGGATCCATAAGGTCGCCCTACACACGGCCTTGTCTTGGCAGCGCAAGGAACGACGTCATTCCCGATGGTCGCGCCTGACTGAACGAGGGGCGCCGCTCCCCGAGGCGGCTCCGGAGCCAACCGTCGTTTCGGTGGACGCCGAGAAGCAGGAGCTGCTGCACGAGGTCTACAAGGCGGTGTGTGGCTTGCCGAAGGTGGATTGCGCGCTTGTCCTGCTCTACTTAAACGGCCTCAAGTACTCGGAGATGGCGGGAATCCTGGGGATGTCGGAATCGAATGTTGGCGTTCGCCTTAGCCGCATTCGCCAGCATTTGGCCGAAACGTTGGGAGGTAACGGCGATGAATCTCGATAAGCTGAGGGAACGCTGGCAAGCTCTTGACGCCTCGCTGACGCCGAACGCAGACGCAGACGATGTGACCGCCGCGTGCCGAGGGCGCGCGAGCGAGTTCCGAACGAAGATGCTGGTGAGCGACATCCTCGAAATCGGTACGGGCCTCGTCATGGCCTGGGTGTGGGCATTCCCCTTCACGCGCCTCTTCGCCGGGCACAAACCGCTCATGTACCTTGGCGCCGCGGCGATCCTGTTCGTTTGCGCTTTCCTCGTCGGCGCGCGCGTTCTGAGACATCGGAACGCCAAGCCCGAGTTCGCGTCCGTTTCCGATGAACTGCGGCGCCACCTGTACGCGGTCAATCAACAGATCTGGCTCCTGCGAAACCTGATCTGGTGGTATCTGTTGCCGGCGGCGTTTGCCATTCTCACCGTCTTGATCGCCGTCGTCTTGGAGGCGGAGAAGGCCCACGTGAATAGGGTGCTCATCAACGAGGCCATGTACATCCCCTGTTGTTTGCTCCTTTTCGTCGGCATCTACTACTGGAACCAGCGGGCCGTACGCAAGGACCTGCTACCACTTAAGAAAGAAGTCGAGCGGATCCTCCTCGACATGGAGACCGTGGACGGCCGGTAGGATGCGCATGCGGGGGCCGGTGCCTGGTGCCTAGTGCCTGGTGCTCGGACATTCCGGTACCCCGCGCTCCAGTGTCCGGTGGACCAGTCTTGGGCGCTGAAGCCGGCTCGCCGTTGATCTGTCTCTCGCAGGAGGTGGCACGGCCATCTTGGCCCTGATTCCCTTCTCCCACGGTCCCCGTGGGAATGCAGATCCGGTCAGGCATGGACGAGCGGCGTGGCGTGACGCCAGCCGAATGCACTCCCACGCAGAGCATGGGAACGAGGAGCCGTCGTGCGTCGTGTCGTTGTGGTTGAATCGAGAAAGACAACCAGTACGAACACAACGCGCAGGGATTGCTCTTGGTGCCTCCGTGGCTCCGTGTGAGAAAAGGGAACCGTGCTCACACAAATCCACGGAGCCACGAAGAAGGTCTTTGTCGGGGGGCCATGTTGGCGCAGATTGGTTCTGCGCTACTATCTCCAAGAATCGCTGCTTCCTGCAAGGATTTCTCGCGTATGTCCTTTAGCAAGAGCAGGATATGCGGGCCTTGCAAGGTTTGGTTGCGGCTCGGCTGCGCCACGGTGTCTGTGCGGATCCGCGCACGACCAACGTGCGCCAACGGCACGATCTATACCAGCCTGGGGCACGGGCCCAGGTTCAGGTTTGACGGCGGACGAAGGGCTGAAAGCCCGTTCCTCACGGCTTGAATGTGCGCCACGCCTCGATGTATCGGTCGCAATCCGATGGCGGAAGCCGGCTGCCGTCCTTGAGCATCCTACGAAGCGCCGCTGTCGCCTTGCTTCCCGACAGAACCCGGCGATCCACCATTCTGTCCAGTAGCCAGAGCACGCCATGCCCCTCAATACCTTCTTCATCGGCCGCCGCACGAAGCGCCTTGTCACCAGTGAGCAGGATGGCGCCTTCCCAACGAGCCAGCACCAATGCGGATAGATCCGGGCGCGAAGGGCGATGATACTTCGCGGCCATCTCGACGATCTCGAGCACACGAGGCCCCGGCAGTTCCACAACGAGGAGGCCAAGGCGCTTCAGCAATGGCAGCGAAGGCGACAGAAGTTCGTGCGCGATGAGATCCGGTGTCTTGAACGCCAGGTCGAGTTGGAACGCCTCCTCGAGCACGCCGCCTCGGTGCAGGTCGATCCAGACATTCGCGTCAGTTATGGCCGCCGGCGGGGAATCCATCGTGGTTCTTCGAAAACTCCTTGCGGAAGTCCTCCAGCGACCGGCCCAGGAGTTCCTTGGCACGGCGCTCGGAGATGACCTCGTCGGCCACGAGTTGCATCACATGCCGCGCCATTCGCGCCGGCGTCTCGGAGGGCAGCGGATCGCCCGGTTCCTCTTTCCGCCAACCTCGTTTGCTGAAGGTGGCGAATAGGCTCTTGGCCACCGAATCCGAGATGATGCCGAGTTGATGCGCGCGGACAATCCACGCGGACATACTCATGCCATACTTGTGCTTGAGCATGTGCAACTCGATGGGGTCCAGACGCCGCCGGCGATTGCCGAGTTCCATGCGCGCCGCCGACGCAGGAACCAGCAAGGCTCCCGCGAAGCGCTGCATCATCTTCTCTTCATCGCCCGCCGGCCGGAGCAGGATGTGGCCGAGCTCGTGCGCCAGACTCAGGCGTTGGCGATCCCCCGGTATGTCCGCCCGCACCACGATGACCGGAATGGTTTCATTGGCCCACAGCGTCAACGCATCGAAATGCGGCTCGGTGTCGATTGCGCCGACACGGATGCCGTGTTCCTCGAACACCTCCGTGAGGTCCTGGATGGGATCCAGTCCCAATTGCCACGCGTGGCGCAAATCCACCGCCACCGCTTCCAAGTCGTCAAGCGTGGAAACCTTTCGCGGAAAGCCTTCCGGCTGCCGGAACGCAACCGATTCCGTCGGCGCCATGAGTTGCTCGACCTCGATGCTCCGCGCGATCCAGTTTTCCACCCGCGCCACGATGGAATCCTGCCGTTTCTGGCCGAGACGCGAGCCCTTCCGGAACTCCGGACGCGATACGGACACCTCGACCGGCTGCAAGAAGAAGTCCACGCCCACCTCAAGCGCCTCGCTCAGCCTCAAGAGCACGCCCGAGCTCGGAATGTCTTCGCCTTTCTCATACTTGGCGATCGCCTGATGACTCACGCCTACCCGCGCGCCAAGTTCACGCAACGATAGACACGCCATCCGCCGCGCCTGTTTGATTCGCTCTCCAATCATGACCCATGATCTCCTCGGTTGACATTCTGCACCAATTTGGTCAATTTGTCAACCGAGACTGTTACCATTCGAAACAGGAAGACGGGAAGTCATGCCGGTTCCCTTCACAGTGGAGATCCGATGACAGGTCTTGACTCGCGGCATGTTGCTCAAGGACATCATCGGCCCAAAAGAGATATGCCAAGAACGCGTATTGCGAAGCTTCTTGCAGCCGAGGGGACCACTCGGATATCTCGGATAACTCTATGCGTAACATGCCGTCGTCTAATTCCTTGGGTTGCTCGGCGAGTTCCCACCACTTCTGTAAATTGACCACACACTGCGCCAGATTTCCTCTCTGCTCTTGATCAGACTCGGGCAGTCCGTTGAAGGTGTTCAGCATCACCTCCGCAGCATCAATACTGGCTTGATAGTTGGTCAGTGGTTCTTTTTCGAGCGCAGTGAGGTACTCACAGACTACCTCCCGGCCACATTCGTCAACATCTTCTATCTTCACGAGTTCGCGTATGTGGGCGGCAGTCTGGGCGAATTCCACGAACGCATGAAGAAAGGCGAAGCCCTCCTCAAGATCCGGGAGTTTCCAGCGCCGGATGCCCAAGTTCTCTAGCATGGCCTCCGGCACAACTCTCATCATTTCGTCCCACGAAGAGAGCTCGCACTCTTCCATGAG
This sequence comes from Candidatus Hydrogenedentota bacterium, assembly GCA_036769985.1. Classification (GTDB taxonomy): domain Bacteria; phylum Hydrogenedentota; class Hydrogenedentia; order Hydrogenedentales; family SLHB01; genus DAIPKA01. The sequence goes on from DAIPKA010000005.1 coordinate 10,185, forward strand.
TTGCCTCGGCAGGAGTATCCAGGCCCCGGCTATCAGTGGTCTGCCCTTCACACATGGCACCACAGCAATCTGGCTCCATTCTCTGTCAAGTAGCCGTTGGAGACGCTCTCCGTCCGTCTGCTTGGCGCACGCAGACCTGAGCGCAGTCAACACGTCGGCCGAGGCCAGGTGACTGCTGATCGCCGTCTCTGAGTCCAGCACAATCCAAATGGCAGGTTGGCCATCGAGGCGCGGGCCCGATAGCACTATGCGCGCGGAGCAACCGGTGACGTCCAGGCTCAGGAATTGGCTATCACACGCACGAAGAAGACCTGTGCGTAGACGTCCTTCCTTGTTGCGGCAGATGCGAACCGGTTCCTTCTTAATCACAAGCCGGGGGCTGCGAACGAAGTCGTACCAGAGGGCCCAAAGGCTGTCAAACCCATCGCGCTCTCGGTGTTCGAGCGTTGTCAGGTTTTCATCGAAGATTCTCTCAGGAAGTAACCGGCGAAACTCGTCCTGAAAGGCAGGGACGCTCCCGAAGGCACTTGACAAGTTCGTGATCGACAGGCTCACACACGCGTCATTGAGGCCCAGGCCCCTTGCCATTTGGATGATGCGATCTTTGCTCTGGTGCCTGTTGCGGCTCCGCCCGACAGCGCTCATGACGGCAAGGCAATGAACGCTCTGACTCATGAAACCGGATATCGCGCGCGTGTATCTGTCTAATGCCTCCTTCCACGGACGATAGCGTTCCATGCTAAACGTCGGCATTCGGGTTCCGCTCTGGCTTTTCTCGGTTGGCTTCGCATTCAGTTCACTCGTGAACCCAAATCTGTCAACGGCGCATTGCGGCAGCCGCGGTTTCCAATCGAGCGCGGAGCAGCAGCGGCTCAACGTCTCGGCATTAAGGTGTTCCCTGACCACGTGGATGTAGTCGTGGCTTGTGAAATACGTACTCAGCGCTCCAGTCAATTCGTCAAGGGCTTCGACGATGGTCAGCCTCAGTCCAACGACCTCCTTCGCGTACTCCGCCCACGTGCCAGGCCGCAGGGCATAGTCCACAAGGCCCCGGAACAGCGAGTTAAGCTGGACGCCCCAACCGATGGGCAGGAACTCCTTCAGCACCCCGCTCTTCTGTGTCTCATCGATGGGAAGGGCTTCGTCGAATATCGAGTGTCCGTATCCTCGGCATCCGTAGCGCTCTCGATCGGGTATCAGCTTCCGCAAGATGTTCAGGCGGTAGGTCGCCTCAGCATGGAGTGGATTGCTTGTCAGAACTGCCCCAAAGTCAGGCGACTGTGGGTCGGGCCACAGATCGAGACGAACGATGAAGTGCGCCTCAATCTTGTCCTCGCCGTCATCCTCAATCTTGGGAGTCAGTGTTTGTCGACGGAACTCGTCGAGCAGTCGCCCGCGATTCTCGCTGAACCAGGCGACGAAACGATGTTGTGCGCCGCACGACTCGTGCAGCGCCACAACGAGATTTGCCAATATCTCAACGGGCAATGTGTTGATTGCTGCAGTGGCTGCTCCCCACGGGAACCGTTCCAAGATAGGCAATATACCGCCTTGTCTCCAGTTCCAATAGATGATCTGCGCCAGTCCATTCCAGTCCTCATTCGAGAGCGGTTGCTCGGACGGCATACTCATGCTCTGGAGCCATTCCCCGAGGGGCACAAAGACGTCCTCCTTAGGCGACTGTTTCCGCCGGAGTTCCTGTATTCTTGCCCAAACCTCTGGAGCAAGCAGTTTCTGAAGGGGCGACTCTTCTTCGATGCTCAATCCGGCAATGTCCATATCAAGAGCGATTTCCCACGACAGGCGCAACTCGTCCTCAATATGCCGGACGAGTTCCAGGTTCGCGCGTGCGTAGCGAGATACGCCCAGCCACAGAAGCGCCCTCGCAATGCTCGCTACCTGGGCCCAACGCGTAGGCTCGAAGCTGTTCAGACCCGCAAGGAGTGGCTCCTCAATCTCGACATCTTCCGAAAACGTGCCCAGAAGGAAGGTCTCCAGGCGTTGGTCATCCACAAATGGCAGGCACTCCCTGGCAGACTCAGCCCACGTCGCCGTGACGGGATCGCAGAGGAGATCGGCAATGATGCGGGAACGGATGGGATGCAGACCCTCGATGAGCAGGCCGTCGTCCGTCTTCCGCAGCAAGTACTCCTCTTCGAGGAGATTGAGCGGATTTCCTGAGTGCGGAAAGCCAAGTTTCTCCAGGGCGGCCCGTGCTTTCAGTCTGCCGCCGAAGGTGGAGGCTACCGAGACCATGCGTAGGAGGTCGAGTTCCCGATCATTTCGTTGCTCTCGCCGGACTTCACTCTGGATAGCCTCCACTTGGGCCTTGAGCCGTTCGCGCAGCAGCCCTCCCCGCGTAACCAAATGCACGAACTCCAGCAGTGGCCCCTCTCCGCCGAAACGTTCCCACGCTTCATCAAAGCCTGCGAACTGCGGCGCGTCGAACTCCTGCGTGAGATGTGCGAATAGCTCACGCGCCTCGCGTTCTGCGAACTCCATTTGGACTTCGTTCCACCGGAAATCCGCACCTGATACATTCGCTCTACGCCAGTCTTCCTCCCGAATAGTCGCTAACACTCTGATGTTGGGACAGAAGGCAAGCTCCTTGATAAGATCCATCCAGCCTTCGGATTGGGGCGGAATGTCGACGTAGACGGTCACCGGAAGTCCAAGAATGCTCACGTGGGATCCGAGTGCACGTGCGATTCGTAGGGCGTGTGGTGCGTTCTCAACAGCCTTCACTCTGTACCGCGCGATGCCTGGGCAGCAGTCCTTCAGGTAGCGGTAAGCGACAGTGCTCTTGCCTTGTCCTGATGCGCCGTGAACAAAGACCACGTTACGGGCGGACAGCTTCTCATGTACGGTCTGCATCAACGAGGGGCGCACAACGTCAACATCGGCCTGGATGTGCTCATATCGGGCGGCGACGCCCTCGTAGAACTCAGCTGACAACGTAGCCATTCTCGATGGCTCAATGACCGAATCCTCTATCGGACATATGGTGCAGAGCCACTCCGCCGTGTGCGAGGCCACGTCGCCGATGAACTGCCCAATGCGGCGGATCTGCTTGGACACGTCCTGACGGACTATGTACTCTGACTTCTCTGAGCGGCGAAAGACCCAGAACATGAGAGCGTCGAAGGCCTGTAATGGATCTACTGCCGTTACCATTTGGCAGAGCGAGGTGTCCACGGCTTCTTGCAGGGCCGCTTCACGACATCCTTCCAGATGAAGCTTGCCCAGAATCTCTTGAGCCGCTTTCAGATCCACACGGCCGCCGTTGGTGATCTTCTGCGCTACCGAAAGCCTTTCCTCGCCGTCGTGCTCGATAGCCTCTCTCAACTCTGGCCCGACAGTCCCGTACGACGCCAACGTGAGCTTGATATCAGGCCATTCCCCAATTGCGTCCGCACAGCGAGCGAAGAACGAACTCTTGCCGCCCGGATCAAGATCGCTCAACTGAAGTGGGCCGGTGTGGTCTTTGACCTGCACAAGCTCCTGCAGGTTCCCCTTGGCATCGAATACCGCGAGGTCTTCTCGATGTTCAGGCTGGAAACGCCCTTCGGGGCTTGCTATGAGAATTCTGTGGAGGACATACAACGCCTGGCGCCTGTAGCCTCTGTATGTCGGCGAGGCATTCGGATAGTCAATGCCGCCCTTGTCAGTCATCGATTCATTGCTCAGGTTCGCACGCCAAGTCTGAACTACACCAATGCAAGTAGTGTAGCAGATAGGCATTGCTCAATCCCATTTCCACAAGCTCCGTGTTCCCCACGACCGCGGATTCCCCGTCGCTCTCGGGCTGGAAGCCGGCACAACAATTCCCCTCGTTGCCACGGTCCTCCGTGGGAATGCATATCCGGTCGCGTGCCGACGAGCGGCGTGACGTGACGCCCGTGGTATGCATTCCCACGCGGGAGCATGGGAACGAGGAGCCGTCGTGCTCGTCGTGTAGTTGTGGTTGAATCGAGAAAGACAACCACTACGGCCACTACGAACACAACGCGCAGGGATTGCTCTTGGTGCCTCCGTGGCTACGTGTGAGAAAAGGGAACCGTGCTCACACAAATCCACGGAGCCACGAGGAAGGTCTTTGTCGGGGGGCCATGTTGGCGCAGATTGGTTCTGCGCGGTTCTTCCGGATGCGCGCACGATCAACGTGCGCCAACGTGCGCGGCTGTACCGAAGCCCTCCTGGGATCGCCGAGCTCGAACTCGGCGGCTTGATAGGCCCAGGCTGGAGCCTGGCCCTCCCAGATTGCGCACGACCAACGTGCGCCAACGACCGAACGCGTAGGGATTCTTCTCGCCGCGGGTAGGTCGCGTTTTGCGGCAACATCATGGTATTGACAAGCGCCTGTCTTGGCATTATTCTCATGGTCGGGATGTTCGGAACATGGGACGCGTTCTGAATAGTAAGGAGCCGCGATGGGCGGCTCTTGGGTGGGTGCCGAGCGTGGCACAAGGGGAGTATCGGGTACCTCGCAGGCACTCCAACAGGTGCAGTTCCGACCACATCAAGCGAGGGAGGGTTTTACCATGATCGCGCTTAGTCGCACTGCCGTTTCGCTGCGGAATCGATTCTGTGTTCGCGCGGGCCTTCTGGTCCTCACGTTGGCGGTCATGATGCCGCTGGCGGCCTTTGCCCAGACCACGCATAACGTCGGCGTCGGCGAGACGCTGACGACCATCGCGGGCGCAATTGCGTCGCCATCCGTCAGCGACGGCGACACGCTCAACCTGGTGGATGCCGAGTATCTGGAGTCCGGTATTGTCGTCAGCAAGAGCCTGATCATCCAGGGGCAAGGCGCGTCGAGCACGACGGTGGACGCCAACTACGGAGGTCGCGTGTTCCAGATATCGGCGGAGAAGACGGTCGTTCTGGAGGGCCTGGAAATCCGCGAGGGCCTCGGGAGCGGTGCCGGTATCTTCAACGAAGGCACCGTCACGCTGAGCAACTGCTTGGTGACGAGCAATGTCGGCGTGAGCGGCGGGGGCGGCTTCATCAATGCGGCCTCGGCCGTTGTCGACCACTGCACGTTCCTTGGTAACCAGGCCTCCGGCAACACGGCCGACGGTGGCGGCATCGTCTCGGTCGGCACGCTGACCGTTAGCGACAGTACCTTCTCCGGTAACTCGGCGCCCGGCAGCTCTGCGTCGGGCGGCGCCATTCTCTGCGGCACGGACGGTACCGACAGGACGGCCACCATCGAGAACTGCACGTTCACGGGGAATTCCGCCACGCGCGACGGGGCGGGCATCTATTGCAAGAATGACTACGGCGGCATTACGGCCACGGTCATCGTCACCAACTGCACCATCACCGGCAACTCGGCCGGGCGCTATGGCGGCGGCGTTCAGATCAACAGCGGCGGGCCCGTGGCGCTCTCACTCGTCAATGTCACCGTTGCAGGCAATACGGCGGGTGACACCTGCGGTGGCGTCGGTAACCTCGGTGGCACGATCAACCTGAAGAACTCGATTGTCGCCCTGAATGACGGCGGTGCATATGATGACGTGTGGGGTAGCATCGTCTCCCAAGACTACAACCTCATCCGGTTCACATCCGGTGGCAGCATCTCGGGCGACACCACGCACAACATCACGTTGCAGGATCCGCTCCTGAACGCCTTGGCCGATAACGGCGGCCCGACGCAAACCTGCTCGCTGCAGAACTTCAGCCCCGCCGCCGACCAGATCCCCGACTCGGCCATGACGGTGGCCACGGATCAGCGCGGCGAGACTCGAAGCTACAACAGCCTGGACAACGGCAACGATAACTACAGCGATATTGGCGCCTTCGAGGCTCACACCACACTGCCCGTTGAGCTGAGCGCTTTCGGCATCGAGTAGGCGTTGGACAGGACACAAGGGCGGGCGACGGGCGCGGCGTTACGCCGCCTTGTCGGCCAGTAGGAAGTAGCCGGCCTCATCGTCGCGCGAGATCCGTGTGCGCAGTCCGACGACGGCCATGAGGGCGCGCACGGCGCCCTGGGATCGCGGCAAGATGCTGCGTCTACGCGTCGCATGGTCCGGATGTCTGGTCTCCAGGCCCCAGTTGGCAGGGGTGTAGTACCATGCGATCACATCTTGCCGGAAAAGACCGACGCGGGCTTGCAAGGAATCCGCGCACGTGGACTCGGGCGGCGGTCGATTCGACAATGGACACGCGCCCGTCGCGGAGTTCCTTGTCCATCAACGGTTCGACGGAATCGACGAAACCCTCGGGCAGCGGGCCCGTCTCCGCCCATTGATTTCTACCTATGATGGATGTCCCGCTTTTACGAGCACGGTGACGATGGCATGGTCGGAGAGGAGGGTGCCGTCAGGGGTGGGAGGATGGATGGCGGGCACGACGGCGGGTGAGGTGTCGCTCGCGATCACATCAAGGCCGCGCACTATGAGGTAGTCGATGTGGGGGCCGCCGAGCCTGGCCTTGCCCTCTCTGCGGAATTGCAGGGTGGGCGTCTGGAGGTCGTTGCATTCGTCGATGAGAAATCCGGCATCGCGGAAGGTGCGGACCACCGACTCGGTCTTCATCGCGTTGTAGTCGCCGCCGAGGATCACGGGGAGTCCGGCGGCGTGGGTATCCAACTCGCGCAGGATAAGCTGGCCCTCGAGCAGACGCGCGGCGCTCTGGAGTAGGCTGCTCTCGAGATGCGTTGAGACCAGGATGAGGGGCGCGCCGCCGAGGTCGATGGCGGCCATGACGGCATTGCGTCCGCCAAGGCGATTCTGTTCCGAGCCGTACCACACCTCGATGCCTGGAAAGCGCAAGGCTCGGACGTCGTGGAGTGGAAACCGAGACAGAATGGCGTTGCCGTGATAGCCCCACGCGTCGCGCTTGCACGAGGAGTCGTCGTTGCCGCTGCCGACGCCGGGGAGTTCGAGGTACTCGACCGCGTAGGCGTAATTCATGTCGAGGGCCAGCGCAGTCTCGCGCGTGGTGTGTTCGTTGCCCGAGCGCGCCATCCCGATGTCCATCTCGGTGAGGAGGATCACATCGGCCTTGCTCAACGCCGGATGCTCGCGCAAGAGCGTCACGCCTTGTCGCCAGTGCCGACCGCGTTCCATGTTCCAGGCGACGACCCGGATCGTCTCGCCCGGCAGTGCGGCCGAGATCCCGTTGTCGAGCTCAATGACATTGAACTCGGGAACGCGTTCATTGAGCACGGCCGGCGCGACGCCCTCGGGATTCGCGGCCAGCTCAAGCCGCCGCTCGATCGAAACGCGCTCGAGTCGAGGAACGGTCTCCGTGATACGCAAGGCTTCGGCAGACTCGGCGGTGCCTTTTCCGGCCATGGTCAGGGCGGCAAGGGCGACGGTGTTCCGGAAGAACGTACGGCGGTGCATGGCATGCTCCTGGTCCGGCCGTGTGCCACGGCGGCCTGCGTCAATCGCATCACTTGGCATCGATCCTGTTCACCGGCGGTATTCTCAGCACGAAATGATTGTCGCCGCTGGCCTTGTAAGTGTCGGACAGCGGCGAGTAGTCCTTGACCTGAAGCGTTTCGCCGTCCGGCAGGAATTCGAGGAGCCGGAGGAAGCCGCCGCCGAGGCCCGGCTTCATCTGGAAGTTGACGAGCATCTGGTGCACCGCGTTGCCGGCCTCGCCGAGGCTCGACAGGCGGCCAAGGCCATCGTTCAGCACGTGGCCGGACACCACGAGCATGGTGCCGGCGTGCTTCGACACGAGTTTCTGCCAGAGCTCTTCGCCGTCGTTGCCGTCCCCGGAGTTCTTCACTACCTTGTACGCGTGAGGATTCCACATCTGCGTACGGCCCTTGGCGGCCCAGTCGTATCGCGTGTCGTCACTGTAGACGTAGGCATGCGTTGTGAGGATGCCGCAGCGATCCGGATAGCGGTCGAGGACGCGGTTCGCCCAATCGACGACGGCATTCCTGGGGGCGAACTCGAGGGCCAATACGATGAAATCGCGGCCGCCGGCACTGAAGAGGTGATAGCTGTTGTCGAGTCGATCCGGTTCGCCGTCGAACACGCCGCCGAAGGCTGGCCGCTCTGCGTAACTCGACAGCGGGAAGTACTCGTTCAAGAACGTATCGCGCGTGGCCGTGCCGCCGCCCGCGCCGAGATCGTGATTGCCCAAGCACAGCGAATAGGGAACCACCCCGTCGAGCCGCTGCATGGCGCGCTTCGCCACTTCCCATTGGGCCGGCACGTTATCATCCGTGATATCGCCGAGATGGAGTACAAACACGATGTTGCGCGCGTCCTTGTTCTCGACAATCCACGCGGTTTGTGCATCGAAGGTCTCCGGAGAGTCTTCGGCATATCCCTGCGTGTCCGGCAACACGGCTACCGTAAACGAGCCAGCAACGAAGGGTAACGGATCCTCCTTGGTCACGGCGTCCGGCTCTTCGCCGAATGCGCCGAGGCAGAGCGCCGCGACCACGGCCCCGATCCACCGCGCTGGGGACGACCGATATTGCGTTCTCATCTGACCCCTCCCATCCTGCCGGAGTCGCTCAACGCAGAACCCAGAGGATAGTGCCATTGCCCAAGGGGCGTTGACAAACAGCATGACACGGAATGGGTGAGAAAGACGGAGCAAGCGAACGCATTCTCCCCATTTAGCTCTACTGAACTTCGGGCCGTTGCTCGCCCAACGCGCCACGCCCGAACGACGAGAAGACACCCTCGTCCTCATCACGGCCGATCACGGCAAGCGTCTACCCGAGTGACGCGACTGCCTATTCACCCACGACGTGTTTCTGTTCCGGGAGACCACCCCCTCCCGCTCCTGATCCGGCTTCCCGGCGAAGCCCATGCCGAACAAACAAGGGCTGTGATATGATTATCCGTAGAAGCGAAGTCCCGCCGGTGTTCGCGTAGGCATGCCTGCGAATCCTGAGTTCCCGTGGTGACGCGATCGGCGTTCCGCATCTCCCAGGACACGTTCGGCAGACGCCGCACCGAAGGGAATCGGCCTGTCAAACCCATTGACTTGGGGTGGTCTTCGAAGGAAGTGCTTGAACCACGGAATGTGTGAGGAGGAGAAGGGCATGGTCTGCTCAGGTGAGACGCCCTGGCCGATGGGGAATTCCGTCCGTGCGAGTGGGCAAAGCACCCGACCGGGCCGGAACGGCGATCGGCGCTTGATGCTCGGGGCCTATGCGCTTCTCTTCATCATGGGGTGCGTCGCCGCCGACATCACGGGTGCTGTCGCGGAAGAGGAATCCCCTCCTCCGGATTCCGTGGCATTTCGGGTGCTCACGCTCTCCGTCGATCGGGCTCGGGGAGTCTATGTCTTGTCGGTGCACGGCGAGGACGCATCCCTACAGACCCTGAGTGGAGAGGATCTTGGGAACGCGCATCTGCAAGTCACGCGGGTCTTGCCCACCGATATGAATTGCCGTGTCGAACCCAGAATCACCAGCGGGAGCATGTGGACCGACGTCGTCCAGCAGCCTACGCCGGACAATGACTTCGAGTACAGGATCCGCCTTCAGAGCCTGTGGGGCGAGGAAGGCGGCTCCTTCTCTCTGGACGTGTATGCCCTCCCCTTCACGCGCGTCGTGCATCCCTACGACGTCGTCATCATTACCATCGACACGTTGCGCGCCGACCGTTTGGGGTGCTACGGATACGCCCGGAACGTGACACCCCGCCTCGACGCCTTCGCGCAACACTGCGTCCGGTTCTCGAACGCCTTCAGCGCGAGCAACATCACGCCGCCGTCGCATGCCTCCTTGTTCACCTCGAAATATGTGTACGCCCACGGCCTGCTCACGTGGAACGCCCTTCCCACGGAGAATGAAACCCTCGCCGAGACGCTGACGGGCGCCCGCTATGACGGCGTGGCCTCCGTGAACTGGGAACGGCTCGCCAACCAGGGTCTCGATCAAGGTTTTGAACGCGTTTCGGAAGGATTCCGGGACGGCCGGGTTATCGTCGATGAAGGACTCGCCGCCATGCGGAACGCGCGGTCACCGCTCTTTCTCTGGATGCACCTGTTCGATGTGCATCGCGCCTACTGTAGGCAAAACGCTTCCGCCTGGATGCACCTGTTCAACACCGAGGGCGATCCCGTGATTGGTTCTATCGAGGACCACTACAACATGCGGCCAGAGGACGTCCAGCACCTACATCTGAGTGAAGCAGATCTCCAATTCATCGCCGATCGATTCGACGCCGGCATCGCGTACACGGACTCCCAACTCGGGCCACTGCTCGACGAACTCTCCACGCCCGAACGACGAGCAGATACCCTCGTCATCATCACGGCCGATCACGGCGAGAGTCTGCTCGAACGACGCGACTGCCTGTTCACCCACGACGCGTTCCTGTTCGGTGAGACCACCCACGTGCCGCTCCTGATCCGACTTCCCGGCGGAGCCCATGCCGGCATGGTCATCGACGAACTCGTCAGCCTCATCGACGTGGCCCCCACCGTCCTCGAAATCCTCGGCATCCCCGCACCGGATGGCTACCAGGGAAGGAGTCTTGTCCCCTTGCTCAATGGCGAGGACTGGGATCGCAAAGCCGTCTTGCTCGAGTCCTGGATGGGACAGCTCAAAGCCATCCGATCGAAGGAATGGCTGGGCATCCGTGACCTCGAGAGTGATCAGCGTTCGCTGTACGATCTGCTCCAAGACCCCATGGAAACGCGCCCCCTCGGTTTTGAACCCTCGGCTTTCCAGGGCCTCGATCAATCCATGGAGAATCTGCGGGAATTCCTGGCTGCGCCCGATCCCAAGGCCGAGCCGGTGCCCCTCAGTTCCGAAGTCCGACAACACATGGAAAGCCTGGGATATCTCCACGATTAGGCGGCGGACCATCGACATAGCCGGCCGCGAAGGAATCGAGCCGTGAAACATCCTTTCGACATCATCGACGCCCACGCCCACTTGGGCCCCTTCGTGCAGTTCCACATCGCCAACCACGGCCCTTCCGGCCTGATCGCCGAGATGGACCGGCTCGGGATCCGCCAGATGTGGATCTCCGCCCACGCCGCGATCTCCGCCGACGCCGAACGCGGAAACGAGGAAGTCGCCGAGGCCGCGCGAGCCTTCCCAGGCCGGTTTCTCGGATATGTCGTCGTTGATCCCCACTATCCGGACGAAGTCCGTCGCGAACTCGACCGGCGACTGGCCCAGCCCGAGTTCGCCATGATCAAGCTCCACCCGGCACTCATGGAATACCCCATCGACGGGCCCAACTACGACCCCGTCTGGACATGCGCCCGTGAGCGCCGTTGCCCTGTACTGACCCACGCCTGGACAGGTTGCCCCTACTGCGGCCCGGCCAAGGTCCGCCGCGTCCTCGAAAAACACCCGGACATCCGGATCATTTTCGGCCACGCCCTGTTCCAGGCCACCTTCAACGAAGCCGCCGCGCTCGCCCAGGACTTCGAGAACCTCATCCTCGACATCACCACCTCGAACCACGGCTACGGCATGATCGCCCACGCCGTCGAGACCATCGGCGCCGACCGAATCGTTTACGGTTCGGACATGCCGTTCATCAGCGCCGCCGGCGGTATCGGCAAGGTCCTCTATGCCCAGATCTCCGACGAGGACAAGGCGAAGATCCTCGGCGGCAACGCCCAGCGCCTCCTCGACGAGATCCGGACCTAGGCCCTTGGATTGGCGCGGAATTGGCGGAGAGCAGGAGAGATCCGTGAACTCAGACAACCAGTTGCGTCGAAACCAGTATGCGGATTCGAGGCACCTCTCGGCTCGCGTCAACATCCATGTGCGATACAGCACCAATCCGCAAGGCTGGGAACGCTGGCTGTTCCAGCAACTCGGCCTTCGAGAGAACTCAACCGTCTTGGACGTTGGTAGCGGCCCCGGCCGCTTGTGGCGAAGCCACGTGGTTGCCATTCCGGCCGGATGCCGCCTCGTGTTGACCGACGCATCGGAACGAATGGTGGCCGAGGCCCGGAGTACCCTCGGCGACCGTCGTTTTGCTTTCGCCGTTGTCGACGCACAGGCAATCCCGTTCCCGGACCACCGGTTCGACCTCGTGACGGCCCATCACATGCTCTACCACGTGTCCGACCTGAGCCGTGCGCTATCGGAGATCGCCCGAGTGCTCAAGCCCAACGGCACGCTGAGCGCAGCCACCAACGGCGTCGCACACATGCGCGAGCTGAACGAAATCATTCGTCGCTCGATACCCGACTTCGAAATGCCAACGGGCTCCTTCACGCTCGAGAACGGAGCGGATGCCCTGAAGCACCACTTCGAGGGCATTTCCGAGCGGCGATACGAAGACCGACTCGTGGTTCCGGACGCCTCCGCACTGACAGGCTACGTTCGTTCCATGGCCGGCCTGACGGAGGTGAGCGAGGTGCATCTTGCTGAGATCGATGAGGCCATCCGCGAACGGATCCGCAGCCGAGGATCCTTGCAGATAGAGAAAGCGGCCGGCGTCTTCATCGCACGCCGACGCGCCTCCCCGAGTTGATTGGGGGGACGCCCGGCCTAATCCCGAGGCCCGGTTTTCTGAACGGTTGAGGATTACGTACGCCCGCGCCTTGCGGACGGGACACCCCGTCCCGATCGATGCCGGGCGCGCCGGCGCCGGTCCCCATGTCAATACACAGCGAGTTCCACAGAAGATGCAGGTCGTCCCCGGCAGCATCGACAAAAAAGGGATCCCCATCGATGTTGCCCTCGCCGGGATAGCCGCCCTGGACGTCTGAATAGGTCACGCTGGGCGCATCACCTGCATTTTCATCAGGCGTATTAATCCACAGAATGCAGTCGGTCACCGTCGGAGAGGCGTGACTGTTGTACGTCCCGCCGCCGTTGGTGGCGCTACCCGCACGGAGCGTGAACCCATCGAGGGTGGCATCGTTGGTGCCAATGACGCAACGGCGGGTGCTCTGGCCATCGATGATGGTCTTGTGCGCATCCCAATCGCGCACGTCACGCGCCGACTCCGTGCCGCCAAGACCGCCGTAGATTGGTGGTGCGTTCCGCTTCGCTGCACGCACCCTACGGCTACGGCTTAGGTCAGCGCCATTCGATGGTGTCCCCTCTAATCCCGTTGGCCATCGACACTACTGCCAGCCGTATTCGTAGCCGGTTTCGTAGAGGGCCACGATGTTTTCGGGCGGTGAGACGACTTGGATGTTGTGGCAGGGGGCGAGGATGTAGCCGCCGCCGGCGCCCAGGATGTGGTAGTTGTCGAGGACTTCTTGTCGGACTTCGTCGACGGAGCCGAAGGGCAGCGTGTATTGGTTGTCGACGCCGCCGTGAAATACGAGCTTATCGCCGAAATCGCGTTTGAGTCCTTGGCGGTCCATGTTGGCGCATCGCCATTGGATGGGGTTGAGGACCTGGGCGCCCATCTCGATGAGGTCGGGAATGACCTCGCGAAAGGAGCCGTCGGAGTGCACGAACACGAAGGAGTCGTGCTGGCGGGTGAGGTCCATCATACGTTTCATGCGAGGAAACAGGTACTCGCGGAGGTGCTCGGGGGCATAGAGCAGCTTGTCCTGGGCGCCGATATCCTCGGCGACGTAGGTGATCTTGACGACGCCGGGGATGGTCTCGAAGATGCGGAGGGTGTTCTGGTAGGCGAGTTCGAAGAGCTTGTCGAGGCAGTAGTGGACGATGTCAGGGTTGATGAGGAGGTCCATGAAGGCTTGCTGATCGCCACGTAGGTTCTTGTAGAGGAGGAAGGGCTCGGAGCCGCCGCCGCGAATGATACGGTGCTCCTGGCCTTGTACAAGTTCGGGCAGGTGGTCGTAGGTCCAGTCGTCCGGACTGGGCCAGCGGTATTGGGTTTCGATTTCGTCGACGGAGGTGAAGGCGGCCAAGGGGGCGGTGACGGCCTCGTTGTACGTTCCGCCGCCGTAGTCGACTTCGCGGTAGCGGAGGCCCCAGATATCTTCGCCGTCGTTTGGGGGCGGTCCGACGTAGTGTCCGCCGACGTCGAGCGGCGTGTCAATATGGAGGCCGTCGAGGGCGGTATCCCAGTCGCACTGGAGGTGCTTGAGGAGCTTGGTTTGTGCTTCGGGTGTGAGCCAGATGTCCATGGGCACGCGATCGGGTTTCTCGCGATTCAGGACGGCCAGCCAGCGTTCTCGGGGCGTCATGGTCTCGTTGGGCATAGGTACCTCCGCTTCTGCCTGTCCGGAAAGTCGGGGTTATGGGTAGGCATTTGACAGAATAGCAGAAGCGTGTACCTCGAAGGCACTTGGCCGGGTCGTGCGGTCGCGCATGACGCCTTCTGACATTCGGATTGACGTTTCCCGGCCATTAGTGATAGAGTAAACACACGGGGTAAAGGGACTTGTCACGCTCCTCGCGCCGTTTCCCTTGAGATCCCGGCGGAAGTTTGTATTGACGGGCGGGGAGTGATTGGGCTCGAGTCGCCACGGGTGCTTGAGCGGAAGGAGATAGTGTTGCCTACAGGTATCGTGAAGTTCTTCAATGTTCAGAAGGGGTATGGGTTCATCAAGCCGGATGACGGCAGCGGCGATCTCTTCGTCCACCGCTCGAACATTCAGACGGATGATCAGGTTCTGAGTGACGACCAGCGCGTCGAGTTCGAGGTCGGCCAAGGTCGTAAGGGTTCCGAGGCCCGAGAAGTCCGGCCGCTGTAACGGTCTTCTGTCCGTTGAAGCGCTTGGTTTCTGCCGAGGGCAGGGCGGGCGAACTCGAGCGTGAGTTGCCCCATTTTCGGGGTACGAAGTGTGCCGGTCGCGCGCAGCCCAAGTCCCAAGTGGCGCGTGAGGGACTGGGTATGCTTTGAACGTGGGAATCGCGTGGCAGCACGCGGCGTGCGGGTTCGGTCGTGAGATAGCGGATCGGTCTGGACGCGGTGCATGAGCCTATGAAAAGCAGGAAGACCCCGCCTCAATCGGGGCGACATGAGACCGAGGCGACCCGACGGGAACAAGCCCTGTGTGTGGAAGCGATGAAATCGCACGAGTGGGATGCCATGTCCGACGGCGAATGGGTGGCGCTCTGTGAGCGGGTAGCCGGTGTGGACTCCGAATCGGAGACACCTTAGGGTCGGCACGCCGGGGGGCATAATCGACGGGGCGGGAGGTGCAGCGGGCGCTGCGCCTCCCGCCCCGTTTCATAGGATGAGGGACTAGTACCGCGAGCCGTAGTCGCCGCCGCGAGAGGGGCGCCGGCTTTCGCGGGGACGCGCCTCGTTCACGGTAATCTGTCGGCCTTGGAGGTCGGCGCCGTTGAGCGCGGCGATGGCTGCCTTGGCTTCGCCATCATTGGTCATCTCGACAAAGCCGAATCCGCGTGAGCGGCCGGTGTACTTGTCTTGGATGACGCGCGCTTCGCTGACGGCGCCGTGTTGTTCGAAGGCGCTGCGCAGTTCCGCATCCCCCGTGTCGTAGGAGAGATTTCCAACATAGATGTTCATTGCTTTTTCCTTCTCGAACTCGTTTGGTGGAGGGTGATGGTCAGCATCGGTCGGTAACCACCCCGGAGCAAGCATGAAATCGGTTTAGGAAACCACGCGGCGGGATTGGATCCGTATCGGCGACTGCAGCTCACGAACTCCAGACTCACATGTGCACCCATTGCACAACTTCGCATTATGCGGAAAGGTGACCGGCTTTGTCAAATGCCGAAGGCTCGGGCGAGAGGATCGCCATTTCGGACGCTCTCCGGAGCGGGGCTCACGGCGGTGATGGGGTTCGTTTCCGGCAGTTTGGATCCCGGCCATTATCAGAATTCGTATTCTGCCTTGAGCCTCGAGTGTCGGAACGGGCGGGGCAGAACGGGTGCTGTCCGCCGAAGCGTGGCCGAGCCCCGAGGCCGCTTAGCGATGACCACCGGAGTTGTGGTATAAATAGCCTATGGAGTGGGTCTGCCCGAGGCCTTTTGCGCGGGAAGAGCCAAGAGAAGTCGGTCGAAAGGCGCGACAGCGGTTTTCCACGTGTAAATAGGGGAGAATCGCGCCAGTGTAATCTGTTGAGTTCCGGATACAACTTGGTATCGAGGTGCGATGTGAAGAACGCGGGTCTGTATCTTCGAGGTGTAGCGAATGATCGCGTGGTACGGGCGGCGCGCGTGTTGTTCACCGTTCTGCTGGGTGTGTTCACCACAGGAGTTGCTTGGGGGCTGGAGTGTCCCGAGGGGACGCTCTACGGCCAGCTTCCGAGCGCGGCGTCGGGCTGGGCCGGTTATCTGATCAGCGATACTCAAGCCAGCGAGGCCGCGTACGAGAAGTTCACCGGGATCTCGGGTACCATCACGGAAGTGCACTGGTGGGGGGTGAACGGGAACATATCCGGAGAGAATCCGACCGCGTGCGTTCGTAGCCCCGAGCAGTATCGGATCACGTTTTACGAGGATGACTCCGGGGGACCGGGGAGCCAAGTGAGCCAATTCACGGTAAGCCCGACGAAGACGAATACTGGACTGAAATATTTTAGTAGTACGTTTCCATTGTATAGCTACAGCGCGGTGTTGAGTTCGTCGGTGAGTATGAGTATGGGCTGGGTTTCCATCGTCGGGACGGGTAATACCTCGAACTGCATGTTCGCGTGGATCAGTTCGCCGGATGGCGACACGTATTCCTATTCTTATGATACGTCGCTTCATTACGAGGCTTTTGACTTGGCGTTCTGTCTGGTAGGCGTTGGGGGCGAGGGGGAAGGCGAGGGCGAAGGGGAAGGCGAGGGGGAGGGCGAGGGCGAGGCGTGTCCGGAGGATTCGATATACTCGCAACTGCCGGTGGGCAACAGTCAGCCGTTCACGGGGAGCATCAGCGATGCGAGCGTGAGTCGCACGGCCTATGAGAATTTCAGTGGTTTGAGTCAGGCCGTTCAGGGGGTGCGTTGGTGGGGCTTCAACATGAATTCGTCGACGGCGATGCCGTGCAGCCGTACGCCGGACCAGTACAAGGTTACGTTCTACAGCGATTCCGGTGGCGCGCCGGGTAGCCAGATCAGCACGTTCACGGTGACGCCGACGAAGGAAGAGACCTATATCTACTACAACGGAATCTACCCGCTTTTCCGGTACACGGTAACGCTGCCGTCGGTCGTGTCCGCGTCGTCCGGCTGGGTGGCCATCCAGGGCACGGGGACGACGGCGAGCTGCATCTTCGTGTGGCTCGACGGCCAAACGGGCGATGATCTGTCGTATTCGTACGATCCGACGAATGGTTTTGTGCCGGCGGGTTTTGACTTGAGCGTGTGTCTTGTGGGCGCGGGCGAAGTGTGTCCGGATGCCTCCCTGTTCTCGCAGCCTCCTCACAAGCCCTCGCAGACGTACTACTTGATGGGTAGCGACGATCAGTCCGGGGACGTCGCGTATGAACGTTTTTCCGGGGTGGCGGCGCCGATTCGGGATATTCACTGGTGGGGCAGCTCGGCGTACTACCAAGAGCCTGGCGCTGAGGCCGAGGCCTGTACACGTGCGCCGGATGCGTATCGCATCACGTTCTACACAGATAATGCGTTTGCGCCGGATGCGCCGGTCTTGGCGTATGTCGTGACGCCGACGCGTGAAGCGACCGGCCTGACCTGCGGCGCCTTGCCGCTCTACCGGTACGGCGCGGTGCTGGATCCACCGCTCGAGATGGCGCAGGGCTGGGTATCCATCGAGGGGGTCGCCGACAGCGCGGAATGCCTCTTTGAGTGGATATCCTCTCCGGTGGGCGACAGCTTGTGCTACACGTGGGATGGCGAGTCGCCGACGTTGCTTTCGCATCCCGTCGACTTGGCGATCTGCCTCACGGGCGATGGCGGCGAAGGGGAGGGCGAAGGGGAAGGCGAAGGAGAGGGTGAGGGCGAACTATGTCCGTCGGGCACGATCTTCGGCCAGTGCGTGCAGTCTGACATGGAAGGGGAGTCTCTGGAGAGTGACGAGCAGACGGACTCGGTGGCCTACGATGGGTTCTGGGGCGTGCGAGAGCCTGTCCAGGCGGTCGAGTGGTGGGGTATCAATGCGTACACCGACTACAGTGCGTGCAGCCGCAATCCCGATATGTACGAGATCACGTTCTATCTGGACAATGGGGATAAACCTGGGGCCACGGTAGCCCAGTATGGCGTGTATCCTTCGAAGGCCGACTCGGGGCTCCGGTTCTTCAGTTCGTATCCGGTCTACCGATATCTGGCCAACCTCGATCCGCCGCTCGTCATGAGTCAGGGGTGGTTCTCGGTCAAGGGTGTGTACAACACGACGGGCTGCTCGTTCATCTGGATGGGCTCGACCTCGGGCGACGGCCGTGCCTTCCGGTCGAACGATACAGGCGGGTTCCGGTGGGAAATGGACATGGATCTCTCTTTCTGCCTGATCGGCGAGGGCGGCGAGGGTGAGGGCGAGGGTGAAGGCGAGGGCGAGGGTGAAGGCGAGGGCGAAGGTGAGGGTGAAGGCGAGGGCGAAGGCGAAGGCGAAGTATGCCCTCCGGGATCCATCTTCGGCCAGGCGTTGCAGTCATACACCAACGGGGACTCGTACGAGAGCGATGTCCAGCGACAGAAAGTCGCGTACGATAACTTCTGGGGATTGTCGGGCCCGATCACCGATGTCCACTGGTGGGGCGTAAACGCCAATTCCGGCTACGCCCCGTGCTACCGAGTGCCCGATCAGTACCGGATCCGCTTCTACGACGACAACAGCGGCACGCCGGGCACGGTTCGCGGCGACTACACGGTGACTCCGACGCGTGAGGACACCGGCATCCTCTTCTTCGATACGTTTCCCATCTATCGCTATACGGCCACATTGAGCACGCCGCTGACCAAGAACGCCGGCTGGCTTTCGATCGAGGGCATCACGTGTACCTCCGGCTGCTTCTTCATCTGGCTCGCCTCAGACGAGGGCGATGGTTTCGCGAAGCGGTATGACTCGGCAAAGGCGAAGTGGTACGACTTGAGCGTGGACCTTGCCGTTTGCCTGACCGGTACCGGCGCGGCCGAGGAGACCTGTCCGGAAGAGGCGATTCACGGTCAACCGCCCCTGGAGGCCACCCATCTCTATGACGGCGCGTGGAGCGACGACCAGACCGGTGATATCGCCTATGAGTCGTTCGAGGGCTTGAGTGTGCCCGTGGGCGAGATTGGGTGGTGGGGCTTCGAGATGCGCACCACAACGGGAGCAGCGTGCACGAGGACCGGGAACTCGTTCCGGATCCGCGTTTACGCAGACAGCAGCGGCGCGCCCGGCGCGGAAACGGGATCGTACACGGTAACGCCGACGCGCTTTCCGACCGGACTTTACTATTACGGGAATCAGCCACTCTATTATTACTCGGCGGCTTTGGATTCACCGTGGTATCAGACCTCGGGCTGGCTGTCTATCCAGGGCACCGGTGAGACATCCGGCTGCGGCTTTGTGTGGCTCGATGCGGCCGTGGGCGACGGGCTGTCGTATGCCTATGATCCCGTCGAGGGATTCACGGCCGAGACCCTCGATCTGAGCCTGTGCCTCATGGATAACGGTGGCGCGCCGATCCTCGTGGTAGCGTCTCCCAACGGCGGCGAAGAATGGGCCAGTGGTACCACGCGGGGTATCGAGTGGCAGAGCTACGGCGAAGTGGGCACGAACGTGCGTGTTGCGCTACACAAGGGCACGACCTTCGTTGACTGGATCGTCCGGAGCACCACCAACGACGGGCTGTACAACTGGATCGTCTGGACCGATCTCGATCCGGGCAGCGACTATCATGTCCGCGTCCAGTCGTACGACGATTCCGCCGTGAAGGACTACAGCGACGCCTACTTCTCGGTGACGCCCATTGGCGTGGTGGTTCCCAACGGCGGCGAGGCGTGGGTCATGGGAAGCGTCTACACCATCGAGTGGGGCAGCAATCCGACGGCCGTCGGTGCGGATGTGCGCGTGGGACTCCACAAGGGCGTTGATTTCGTCGATTGGATCGTGCGCAGTACCGATAACGACGGGGCGTACTACTGGAAGATCCCGGCGACGCTCACGGCCGGCGACGACTACCGGGTCCGCGTGCAGTCCTACACCTATCCGGACATGCGCGACTTGAGCGATGCGCAGTTCTCGATCGACCTGCCGCCGCTGTTGCTCCTTACGCCCGACCTGCACGAGGAATGGGCCATGGGCACGGCCCACCAGGTAACGTGGGAAAGCAACGATCCCGGCGTCGGCAGCGACGTGCGCATCGGTCTCCATAAGGGCGGTGCGTTCATCGACTGGATGATCCGCAAGACCGATAATGACGGCTCGTGGCAATGGACGGTGCCCACGGGGCTCACGCCGGCCTTCAGCTATCGACTGCGTCTCCAGTCGTATACCGACAGCAACCTGCGCACCATGAGTCCGGCGTTTACCCTCAGCGCGCCCTGACGCGCGGTCCGTCGAGACGCATCCGCTCGTAGAGGCAGCGCCCGCGCTCTTCGTGACTAACGGGACACCTCACTTAATTCTGGCATGGAAGTGTTTTGTGTGGTGCGATCGGGGCATGTTACGCATGGAACGAGTGGTGGTATTCGAGGGCGCCGTAGCACGTGACCCAACGGGGCGACCGGCACATGCAGGCTTTGCGCGTCGACGCCCATCGGCGCTACGCGCGTTCCGTCAACGCCCGAGAGCCGTCAAGAAGAGGATTGAGCATGAATGTCCCGGAATCCGCCGCGGAATCTGCCGGGATTGCTTCGCTTCGCTCGCCATGAAGGGGTGGCAATCCAGAACACGAACGCGCTGTTGGATGAGGGATTCCTCCTCCGCGCGTCCATACGAGGAATTGGTCCATCAGGGCGACCGTTTCCTTCTCGCTCCCGATTCAGGCTGCTGTACGCGGCTACCGCAGCAAGCGAGACTCCGTTGCACATGCGGACGTCGGCGCGGCGAGGTTTTGCCGTAACGCGGGTGCGGAGCGGGGCTGGCGCGATTATCCGCGTGTTCGCCACACGATTGCCAGGGCCGTGGGATTAACGCGGAGTATCCGGAGTACGAAGAGGAGCAACACGGCGTTCCAGGCGATGGTGGTGAGGAGCGTGGCGAAGGCGGCGCCTTCCATGCCCCAACGCGGGATGAACACGAGATTCAGCGCAACGTTGGCAGCGGTGCACATGGCCAACACAAGCGCCGTGCGAACTTGGTATCCTGTCATGGTAAGGAGGTAGCCGACGGATCCGGTAACCGCGCCCACGACTTGCCAGGCGAGGAGCAAGAGGAGGGCGTTTCGGGCTTCGTCGAAGCCGGGTCCGAACAGGCGGAGGAACGGCCCGGCGAATGCGCAGAGAACCAGCGCCATGGGAATGGTCGTCACGAATATGCCGAGCGCGGCCGTCGAGAGCACACGCTGGAGTTCGCGGTGGCGTCCGGTTTCGTGCAACTCGGCCATCATCGGGACCGTGATGCTGTTGACGGCGACCATGCCGAGCGAGGCCGGCAGGACCAGTCGCTGGGCGGCCGCATAGGCCCCGGTGGTGGCTGCGCCCGGCAACGCGCCCAGCATCAGCAGGTCGATCTGCTGGAGCACCAAGCCGAGAATCGTGAGGGCGAATACGGGCAACGACATGTCAAGCCATGCGCGCCGTTCTGTGCGCGGCATCACGCCGCGTGTTGCGGGCGGCAAGGCCCGGAACAGGAGCGTGTGTCCCAGCAAAACCGCCGCCAGGGTCGCCAACACGTGGAGTGCCATGGCGCCCGGGGCGTTCATGCGCCCGGGGAGAACCATCACCGCCGGCACCACAAACCCGATGGTCAAGGCGGGTCTTACCAAGCGCAGCGGGATCTGACCCTGCACGGCGCGCCGCTGCGCCTCGAGGCCGGCACGTGCCAGCAATCCGAGACCGAGGAGCGGCACCAGGCCGGCCGCGATCGCCAAGGTCGGGCCGTAACCGTTGCCGAGACTCGGGCCGAAGCCTCGTACCGCCAGCAGGGCCAGCACGGCCCCGCCGACACCTGCGAAGACCACGATCGCGTGGCCGAACCGGAACAACCCACGAAAGGCCGCCCAGTCCCCTTGCGCGCGGTAGACGGGAAGGAATCGCCGGAATGCCCCATCCAGGCCCACGGTTGCGAGCAATCCGAGCAGCGTCATCCATGAGAAAGCATAGGCGTAGATCCCGTAGTCGCGCCGGCCTAGCAGGCGGGCGAGCAAGACGTGACAGAGAAAGCCGACACCCGCCGAGAGCACGTTGACGATGAAACTGCCGAACGAGGCCTTCACCACGAGCCCAAGGAGGTCGGCCGACCGCCTGTGCGCGGGCAACTCCTCTGTTGGCGCGCGATGCGCGATGTCATCGTACATAGCAGTCGCCTCGTCCGGACTTCATTGTTGACAAAGCTTCTGGGATAAGAACACCTCGTGATGTAGGATACCACAGTCGCGCAAGTGGTTTCACCGTAAATACTTGCGTCGTTCATTCCCTTGACAACAAACCGAAGGGGCGATACAATTAACTGTAGAGTAAGGAATGGATTCGGCGCCCCGTATCGAGCATGACCCGAGAGCACGACGGGCCTGCCGATGCCACGGTGGCTTACGGAGTTCGGATGTGTGCAGCCGCCGGTGGTCACGGTTGTCCGCACCCTTTGGAGAACTGCAATGACACGGACTGCTATGCCGCTTGTTTCTCTCCTGTGCCTCGCACTCATGCCGCTCTTCCTGACAGCTTGCCCAAAGACCGAAGTGCTTTCGGTGGGCGCGGTGTTGCCGATCACGGGGGCGGCGTCGAGCATCGGGGTGCAGCAACAGAATGGCATCGGCCTCGCGGCGCAGACCTTCAACGGAGCCAAGTCTCTGGTGGCCGTCAACGTCTGGTATCGGGATAGCGCGAGCGATCCGGCCATGGGCGTGTCGGCCTTCGAAGACCTCGTCGAAGACGGCGTGTCGGCCTGCGTATCCTCGCTGAGCGGCGTCAGCCAGGCCTGTGCGCCGGTGGCCGAGAAGTACGAGGTTCCCATGCTTGCCGTGGGCGCCTCGCTGCCGAATCTCACCGACAACCGTTTGTGGACGTTTCGGAACCATCCCACGAGTGTCGACGAGAGTGAAGCCATGGCCGGTTTCCTGGCCTCGTCGCTGATGAACCTCAAGTCGATCGCCGTATTCTATCTGGACGATGTGTTTGGCCGTGGCGCGCGCGATGCCTTCCGCGGCGCTTTCGAGACGTCGGGCGGCGAGGTGGTGTGGGAAGGGCTGTACAGCGAGCGCGCCGACTATTTCAGCGGCCTGATCTCCTCGGCTACCAAGGCCAAGCCGGACGGTGTGTACGTGACGGGATACGTCGAGGCCACGCTCAAACTCATCGAGCAGATTCGCGATGCCGGGATGGATCAGCCCCTGGCCGCCAACATGGCGATGGCGACACCGCACTTCATCGAGCAGGCGGGCACGGCCTACGACGGCGTCTTCTTCACGGTGACGCCGTTCACTTTCGAGAAGAACACACCCGGTACGGCCGCATTCGACTTCGCCGAACGCTACCGTGCCACGTACAACGCGGAACCGGACGCCTATGCCGCCATGGCGTACGACGCGCTTGGCATGATTCTCGATGCGGACAGCTTCTTCTCGGTGACGAGAGAACGGGTGCGCGATCATCTTGCCTCGTTGAGCACCTATGACGGTGTGCTCGGCTCGCTCAGTATGAACGCGGACCACAGTGTCGGTATCGTCCTCAATATCGCCCAATTCGTCGAGGGAGAGCTCGAGTTCATCGAGTAGTTCCTATTCCCGCGATACGACACGCCCGAGCGTCATCCCCGGCGCCGTGTGGCGATTGTTCCCCGAGACCTTCCCTCCTCGCGCCGGTACTCGAGCGTGTTGCCCGCCTGACGAGGCTTCCGGTATGCTGGCTCCGGGATCGCAAGGCAGAGGGAGTTTCCTATGGGCGGAATCAAAGTCACGTTAATTGGGGCCGGAAGCCGATCCTTCGGCCCGGCATCTATCCGAGACATCTTGCTGAGCGAGACGTTGGCCCAACACGAGGTCACGTTTACGCTCATGGATAGGGCCGACGAACCGCTCGATCGAGCCGCCGCCTACGCGCGGCACGTCAAGGAGCGTCTCGGCCGGTCGACCACCATCGAGGCCGTCACGGCCCTGGATCGGGCTGTGGATGGGGCGGACTTCGTGGTCACGGCCATCGAGGTCCAGCGGGAGCTGTACTGGTCGATGGATTTCCACGTGCCGCGCAAGCACGGGTTCCGCCAGGTATTCGGCGAAAACGGCGGTCCGGGCGGCCTGTTTCACGCACTGCGCAACATGGGGCCCATGCTTGACGTGGCGCACGCCATGGAGCGTGCCTGTCCCGAGGCCTGGCTGCTGAATTTCACCAATCCCGAGCACAAGTTGTGCGAGGCGCTGTCGCGCCTGACGCGGATCAAGAACGTCGGCCTATGTCACGGCGTGTTCGGCGGTCTTCGGCAGATTGCGCACATCCTTGACCGATCGGTCGAGTCCATCGATGGCGCGGCCTGTGGCATCAACCATTTTACGTGGTTTCAGCGTATCGCCGACGCCAAGACCGGTGAGGATCTCTATCCGGCCCTGCGCGCGGCCGAGCGCGCGGGCGATTGGCTCCACGATTGGCACGAGATCGGCATGGCGCGAATCCTGCTTCGCCGGTTCGGTCTTTGGCCCTCGCCGGCGGCGAATCATTACGGTGAGTATATTCGCTGGGCGGAGGAGTTCGTTGCCGATGAGCTTCAGTACTACTATGATCCGGCCGATGGCCATCCCTGGGAAACGGGTAGTGTGCCGGAATTTGTCTACTCGTTGGCCGGCGAGCCCACGAAACGCCCGTGGAAAAGGCCGCCGGCTGAACGGGCACGACTCGAGGAGATGGAGCTCAAGCGTTCCGGCGAGCTTCAGGTGCCGATCATGGAAGGCATCGGATGCGGCGTGGTGCGCAAGCTCGCCGCCGTGAACGTGCCCAACCAGGGCGCCATTCCCAATCTGCCCGACGACCTGGTGGTCGAGATCCCCGCGACAGCCGACGCGGACGGACTGCACCCCGTCGGGATGGCGCCGCTTCCCGAGGCCATCGCGGCGATGATCCGTTTGCAGGGCAGTATCCATCAGGTACTGGTTGAGGCGTACGCGGAGCGATCGAAAGAGAAGTTGCTTCAGGCCTTCTTGCTGGATCCCTGCGTGGATTCCTACCGGCGCGCGGTCGAGTGCGTCGACGAGATGCTCCGGCTCCAGGCGGACATGCTGCCCGAGTTCGCGTGATCCACGCCGACATGGCGAAAACGGAGGAGAGACCATGTTCAGATTTGCCGGGACTATCGCGTGTCTGGGATTCATGGCCGCGCACGCCATGGCCGCCGAGGAGAGCCTCGTCGTCAACGCCGGTTTCGAAGAGGCAGGGGCAAACGGGCTGCCGGCATACTGGAGCGGCCCGGCGGACGTGTTCCAACGCGACACCGCGGTCGTTCGTAACGGGGAAGCCACGCTCAAGTTCGTGAATGATCGCGCGGATCACTATGCGCTCTGCGGCCAGGACGTGCACCTGGAGATTGGTCGAATGTACGAGATCTCGGCGTGGGTCAAGACAGCCGGCGTTGAAGGCGATGACTCCGGCGCAACGATCTGCGTGGAATGGAGCGACGCCGAGGGCAAGTACCTCGGCGGATGCTATCCGTCCGGCATCAAAGGCGAGCAGGACTGGACGCTCATCCAAGGCACCACCGGTCGCGTGCCGGAGAAGGCCGCCTACATAGGCATCAAGTGTTACCTGCGTCAGGGAATGATTGGCACCGCCTGGTGGGACGATGTCTCCATTGCGTTGTTTCGAGAGGATCCGCTTCGCACGGTCTTGGTGACGCCGAACTACCGTGCCGAGGTCGCCGACGAGGGGCCGAAGAAGGCCGTGATCCGCGCGCATCTCAATCTGGCAGACTATAACGTCGGGTTGGAGGATGTTGCCCTACGTTGGCGCGCGCTTGGGGAAGGATCGGAAGACGTCATCGATGCAGGCGGCCAGGAGCGCCTCCGCAAGGAATCGGTTGACCTTGCCGTACCGGTGTCGAAATGGGCGCCGGGCGAGTACACCGTCCAAGTAGTGCTCGTGGCCAAAGCATCGGGCGAGACGCTGTCGACCAAGTGCGAGCGCATCCGGCGCGTCGGCCACCTGCCACAACGCAAGGTCTACATCGATAAACACAACCGCGTGATCGTGGACGGTCAGCCCTTCTTCCCGCTGGGCATGTACTGGGGATCGGTCAACGCCGAGGAACTCGAGACCTATGCCGACAGTGCCTTCAACTGCCTCATGCCGTACGGTGGCGCGGATGAAGCGACGATGGATTTGTGCCAAGCGAAGGGCCTCAAGCTCATCTACTCGGTGAAAGACTACTATGCAGGAACACACTACTGCCCGAAGGAGATCCAGACGGAGGCCCACGAGATCAACAAGATCAGCGATAAGGTGGAAGCGTTCCGAAACCATCCGGCCCTCTTGGCCTGGTACATCAATGACGAGCTGCCGCTGGACATGGTGGATCGCTTGGCGGCGCGTCAGCAGCAAATGGAGGCCCTGGATCCGGACCATCCGACCTGGGTGGTGCTGTACCAGGTGGATCAAGTCGGTGGCTACTTGCCGACCTTCGATGCCATCGGCACCGATCCGTATCCCATTCCGAGCCAGCCGGCCGCCATGGCCGGCGAATGGACACGCAAAACGCGCGCGGCCGTCGAAGGCGCGCGGCCGGTGTGGCAAGTGCCGCAGGTGTTCAACTGGGCGTGCTACCGAAAAGACGAGAAAGAGAAGGCCGCGTGTCGCCCGCCAACCTTCGACGAGATGCGGTCGATGATCTGGCAGTGTATCGCCGAGGGCGCGAATGGCATCGTTTGCTACAGTTGGTTCGATATCCGGCGCGATGAAGCGCGGGCTTTCGACGAGACATGGCCGTTGCTCAAGGAGATCGCGGGCGAAGTCGCCGACCTGATTCCGGTGCTGCTTTCCGTCGAGAAGGCCCCGGCTATCTCGGCCGATGAGGCCGACGGACTGAGCTGGATGGCGAAACGACACGGCGATGCCGTCTACCTCTTCGTCGTGAACGGCGCTGATGAGGCCCGTACCGCGCGGTTCTCGCTGCCCAGTCCAGCGCAGGCCGCGACGGATGTGGCCACCGATGCGCCGGTGGAGGGCCTATCGCCTAGGCGATTCCATGTCGAACTCGAACCGCTGGGCGTACGCGTCCTTCGCTTGACGGGATTGTGAGGACAGCGCCACGGCGACGGAATGGACCGTATGGACTCGATGGACAGGATCGAGGCACGAAAGACCGGGCGATGGACGTGTTCATAGTGTCCATGTATTGTCCATAGCCTGAACACGAAAGGTGCTGGCCATGCTATCGGATCGGGTGATCATCGTCACGGGCGCGTCGGAAGGAATCGGGCGAGCCTTGTGCCTCGCGCTGGCGTCGCAGCGCCCGAAGCTTGTCGTGGCGGCACGAAACGAGGCACGCCTCGACGAACTGAAGCAGGAAGTCGAGCGCCTTGGCGCGCAGGCGCTCGTCGTGCCGACGGATGTCACGGACGAGCAAGCCTGCAAGCATCTCGTCGAGCGTGCCGTGGCTGAGTGGGGCGGGATCGACGTGCTGGTGAACAACGCCGGCGGCACCATGTGGGCCCTGCTCGAGGATATCCAGGACACCTCGATCTTCGAGCGCCTGATGCGCGTCAACTACCTCGGCAGCGTGTACTGCACCTATTACGCCCTCCCCCATCTCAAGGCGCGGCGCGGACGCATCGCCGCCATATCGAGCGTGGCCGGACTCGCCGGCGTACCGACACGAACCGGCTACGCGGCCAGTAAACACGCCCTGTTCGGTTTCTTCGACTCGCTCCGCATCGAATTGCGCGACTCCGGTGTCAGCGTGACGATGATCGCGCCGGACTACGTCCTGTCCGAGGTGCATCGCCGGGCCCTTGGCCCGGATGGAGCGCCCCTCGGCCAAAGTCCTATGCAGGAGGACAAGATCATGACGGCCGACCAGTGCGCGGCGCTGATCGTCGAGGCCATCGAGCGGCGCAAACGCCTTCTCATCACGTCGCGCCGCGGCAAGATCGCGCGCGTGCTCCAGGTGATCGCGCCAGGCCTGATCGATCGCATCGCCGCCAAGGCCATTCGAGAGGCCAAGTGAACGGCGGCACGCGCCCGCCCCGGATTGCCCGCTGTGGCGGCAAACGCTTATCATGGGCTTTGGAATGGAACATAGGGAAACCGCATGCGCGGAAGGAGCTGTGCCATGGAATCGACCGTGAGCCGTAGGGACTTCGTGAAGGGAAGCGCCGCCGTGGCGGCCGGCGTAGCGACCAGTCTCGCCTCGCCGCGCGCACGGGGCGCCAACGAGCGGATCCGCGCCGGATACATCGGCGTTGCCAATCGAGGCGGACAACTGATCAAGGCTTCTCAGCCGCATGAGAACCTCGAGATCGGGGCCGTGTGCGACGTCTACAAACCGATCATGGAACAGCGCGCGCAAGAGCTGGGCGGCGTTCAGCAGTACGACGACTTCCGCCAGATGCTCGAGAACAAGGATATCGATGCCATCTTCATCGCCACGCCGGACCACTGGCACGCGATACAGAGCATCATGGCCTGCGAAGCCGGTAAGGACGTGTACTGCGAGAAGCCGCTGTCGATGACCATCGTCGAGGGCCGAAAGATGGTCGAGGCGGCGCGGCGCACGAAGCGCATCGTGCAAGTGGGTACCCACCGGCGCTCGTCCGAGTTGCTCGAGAAGCTTCACCAGCTCGTCCGGGAAGATGCCATTGGCAAGGTGAGCGTCGGCCACTGCTATCGCCTGAGCAATATGTGGCCGGAAGGCATCGGCAAGCTCGAGGATAGCCCGCCGCCCGAGGGGCTCGACTGGGATATGTGGCTCGGCCCGCGTGCCGAGCAGCCTTTCCGGGCCAACATCGCGCCGTACAAGTTCCGGTGGTGGCAGAACTACTCGTCGCAAGTCGGCAACTGGGGCGTGCATTACATGGACATGTTTCGGTGGATGGTCGACGAGGAGGCGCCCGTCTCGGTATCGGCCCATGGGGGCCGGTTCGCCGTCGACGACGACCGGACGATTCCGGATACGATGGAGGTCATTTTCGAGTTTGCGTCGGGCCGACTGCTCATCTTCGGCCAGTACGAGGCCTCGGGCTATGCCATGATGCCGGGCGAGATCGACCTGCGCGGCACCAAGGGCATCTGCTATGCCAGTGAGCGGTTCTTCGAGTTCATTCCTGAGCGCGATGGGCAGTTCCAGAAGGCCGATCCGCGCATGGAGCCCATGAAGGTCACTGACACGACCGGCAACCACGATCTTACCGTCGACCACATCGGCAACTTCCTCGAATGCATCAAGTCCCGCGAATTGCCGAAAGCCGACGTCGAGATCGGACACCGCTCGACCTCGTTCTCGCTCCTGGCCAACATCGCCTTGGCCACGCGCTCGCGGATCGACTGGGATCCCGTCGCCGAGCGCGTTACGAATAACGAAAAGGCCAACGAACTGCTTCATTACGAGTACCGCACGCCGTGGACGCTCGGCTAGAGGGCCATGCGCGATGGCTAGGGAGAGCAGCCCTTCGTGGCGTTGAGGACGATAGAGCAGCGCGTGCCGCCAGTCCGAGGACTTGTTGTCTTGCGGACGGTGGATGGCGCGCCGTTGTCGCTGGTCGATGTGCGCCGCTGGATTCGGATCAATGCCTCGATTTTCCACGCGCGCAAGATCGACATCCTGAATCCCGGCCCTGTGGCCTCGGCATGGCCTGAGTGGCTCGCCCTCGCCAACGAACTCCAGGTGCGACTATCCCTGCGCAGCGATTGCACCGCCGCTCCGGGCGATCTCAACGCCTTGCGAGAGGCCGGTCTGTTCGACGCATTTCTTTGCCCTTCGAGTGCAGACGCACCGCATCTCGACTCCTGGATGGAAGCCTGCAAGGCGGCCGCACTGCCGTTGCGCATGCAGCTCCAGGCACCCTACGCCGCACCGCGCGACCCCGCCGCGTTGGCCGAGCGATTTGCCGAGGCCGGCGGCGTCGCGATGAACCTGGCGGTACTCGATCCGTTCCTGAACAAGGCGTCGTGCCGCGACCGCGCCGAGGCGGAGGCCAGCGTGGCCTGGATGAACGCGTTGGCCACGGCTGCCGCTGCCCGCGAAACCGAGGTCAATCTGATCGGCTGGCCGCCGGCGCTCATCGACGAGGCCAACCGCGTGCATGCGCTCAATCGGGCGCAGTTTTTCGAAGACCACCAGCAGTACCTCCGCCGGCCGTTCGAACTAGCCGCGGCACTTCACCATCGCGGGCCGATCCGCGCGCGGATCGCCCTTGCGATGATCCAATCGCGCCATACACTGCTCAAGAATGCCATCGACACGAAGATACTGCCGTGGCTGATGAACCGTCCGTGGCTCTACGCGCGCGTCATGGCCTGGCACAAGCTCACACGCCATGGCTGGCCGTTTCACGACGCGCCCAGGCCCGTGGCCGATCCCTTGTTCGATTACGACCCGGCCGAACGCGGCGCATACGATGTCGAGGCCGTGCGGCGGCTGCTGCCCGGCCTGGCCATCGAAGCCGATGACGCGCCGGCCCGGCACGTACGTCCTCAGCAGCCGAAATACTACGATGCTGTTGACGCCGAACGCGTGGCCGTGCACGAAGGCTATGCCGCCTTGGCCAGACAGGCCAACGATATCATCACGAATCGGCCGTGGGATGCACGGATCGGCCCCTTCGAGTACGGCACCGACGACGGCCACTATGCCCAGCTCGAGGGCGCGGTCGAGTGGCATTCGGTGACCAATTCGGAGAAAGTCAGTTGGCCCCTCACCACGATCGAGCCGCCATGCACGGTCTCGGTCACCTTCGGTGGTGGCGTGGCCGAGTATATCGGGTTCAGCTTCGGCCGGCACGGCAAGATCCTGTGTCCCATGGAGGAGACGCGGCATCGGATCACGCTTCATGTAGCTTCCGACGGCCACTATGTCCTGCTTCGCGACGGCGTGGCGGTTCGCCCCACCGAACTCGAGGGTGAGCATCAGGCGCCGTTGCGTCTACCGGATCGGCTTGAGCTCCGGTTGTCGGTGTGGAACATCGACAAGACCATATACAGCCAGTTCGTGGATATCTGGCGCGGCGATTACGTGCTTCCGCCACGCGCCGGTAGGCCGAAGTACTCCGTGCTTATCGTGAACACGAAGTACGCGCGGCGCTTGCAGGCCGTGCTTCGGTGCTTGGCCCATCAGCAGGACTTCGACCTGGGCTTCGTCGAGGTCATCGTGTGCTACGTGCCCGGCGTCGACGCCACGGACGACCTCATCGACAGCGCACGCGCCACGTATCCGGAACTCAACATCCTCCGTTCGCCGTTCACCGAGCAGTACATCCGCTCGAAGGGATTCATCATCAACGAGTCGCTACGCATGGTGTCCGGCGAATGGGTCGTGCTGCTCGATGCCGACACGCTCCTGCCGCCGCGATTCTTCGCCGCCGTCGACGCGGTTGAGGCTGGGCGCGACTTCATCGCGCCCGATGGCCGCAAGCTGCTCCCGGCCGACGTGACGGCGCGGATCCTCATGGGCGAACTCGAGCCGTGGCGCGACTGGGACGCACTACTGAAGGGGCCGGGCGAACTGCGCCTGCGCGAATCCCATGGCGTGCCCATCGGCTTCTGCCAATGCGTCCGCGCCGCGTGTTTCGACAAGGTCCGCTACCTTGAACTCGATCACTTCGAAGGTTCGGACATGCAATTCGGCTTGGCCATGCGGCGCGCGTTCGGCAAGGAAACGCGCCTCACCGGCTTGCCGGCGCTGCATCTCGACCACGGCGGCAGCCAGTGGTACGGCACCCAGAAGCACTTCTGACGCCGTGCGCCGCGCGTAGGCGATAGAGGTTTCGACATGCGTTTGGCGTTCGTAGATCTCATGTTCTCATGGCCGCCCCATGGCGGCGCCGATGTTGATCTCTATCATACCCTGAAGGGTCTCGATCAGCTCGGCTACGAGGTGCATCTCTTCGCGGCGGGCGGCGGGACTTCGTGGGAACGGGGCGCCTTCGATGCCGGGGGAATGCCGTTTCCCGCCACGCGCATCGAGTTCGACACCCGTCCCTTCAACCGACGGAACGTACCTCGACGGTTTCGCGAGGCTATCGACGCCTGGCGGCCCGATGTAGTGTGCCTCTGCGATGGGTTTTTCCTGAAGCCCTTTGTGATCGAGGCCTTGGCGCACTATCCTCTCATCGGCCGCTATTATGCGTACGAAGTGGCGTGCCCGCGGGACATGTTGCTGTTCAACGAGGGCGCGCCGTGTCCCAACAACTACCTTCGCACGCCCGACGTCTGCCGGCGGTGCGCCCTCAATGCCTTGGCGCCGCACATCCGTTCGTGGCGCATGCTGGCCTGGCCGCAGGAATTCGTGGCCGCGCGCGCGTTCATGCCGGGCTACCATCGCCTGTTGACGGAGGCGCTGAAGCGTCTGAACGCCGTGATTGTCTCCAACGAACTCATGCGAACCCAGCTCGACGGTGTCGCCCATCGGGTGTACGTCTGGACGGGCGGCGTCGATGCAGCGGCATTTGTATACCAACCGCGGTCGGTAAGGAACGCGGCCGACCGGAAGGTGATTCTCATGCCGGGCCGCGCCGTGGATCCGATGAAGGGTCTGGATGTGCTGCGGGCCGCGGGCGAACGGCTCTCTGGGCAACGGCGGGACTTCGAGATCCGCGTGACACGGCCGCCCGCCGAAGACGACGCCCCTTGGCTGACGTCGACCGGGTGGCTCGATCACGAGGCCATGCGTGCCGCCTACGCCGAGGCTGATATCTGTGTTGTTCCCTCCATCTGGGAGGAGCCCTTCGGCCTGACGGCCGTGGAGGCGATGGCGGTCGGCCGCCCGGTATGCGCCAGCCGTGTCGGCGGACTACAGCGGATCATCCGAGACGGCGAGACGGGCTTCCTGTTCGATCGAGGCGATGCCGCCGCGCTGGCCGAGCGCCTGTCGCGGCTGCTTGACGATGCCGACCTCCGGCAACGTATGGGCCGACGCGGGCGAGCGGTTGTCGAGGCCGAATACGACTGGCCACGCGTTATCGAGCGCCAATGGCCGCCGCTGCTCGATGAGGTGATGCGATGACGACCGGCCCGCGCAAATACCGACTGGCTTTTGTGGACCTCATGTTCTCGTGGCCGCCCCATGGTGGCGCGGACGTCGATCTGTATGAGACGCTTGCAGGACTCGCGAGGCTCGGACATGAGGTGCGCCTGTTCTATCCAGGGTACGAGGCCTCCTATGAGCGCGGCTGCGCCGATCCGGCCGGGTTGCCTTTCTCGGCCGAGCCCATCCCTTTCACGTGGCGTACCTTCACGCCGAGAACGACGGCCCCGCGTTTCCGGGAGGCCATAGACGCGTGGCGGCCCGACGCCGTGTTCCTCTACCACGGCTACTTTCTGAAACCCTTCATCGCCGAGGCGCTCCGGCACTATCCCACCGTCGGCCGGTACTACGCCTACGAACTCGTGTGTCCGCGCGACGCCCTCCTCTTCCGTGACGGCGCGCCGTGCACCAACAACTATCTCAAGACACCCGACGCATGCCGCCGTTGCGCCTTGCCCCAATTCCGCGAGCGGCTGATTCACTGGCGTATGGTGGCATGGACGCAGGAGTACGTGGCCGGCCGGGCCTTTCTGCCAAGCTACCATGCGAGGCTCCTCGAGTCGGTGAGACACTTCAGCGCCGTCATCGTGTCCAATCCACTCATGGCGTCGCATCTGGAAGGCATAACCGATGCCGTCCACATCTTTCCGGGCGGCGTGGACCTTGCACGGTTCGCCTATGCGGAGCCGCCGGCCAAGCCGCGCGCCATCATTCTCGCCGCCGGCCGCCTCGAGGATCCGCTCAAGGGACTCGATGTGCTCCGCCGGGCCGGTGCCATCCTGGCCGAGGGACGCCACGACTTTGAGATCTGGGCCACTCATGGCGACTATCAGCTCAGCAACGACTGGTTCAAGACCGTCGGTTGGCGCGATCCGGCAGGCGTGGTCGAGTTGATTGAGCAGTCGGACATCTGCGTCGTGCCATCGATCTGGGAGGAGCCCTTCGGCCTCGCCGCTGTCGAGGCAATGGCGGCCGGCCGGCCGGTGTGCGCCAGCCGCGTCGGCGGCCTGCAAACCATTGTTCGCCACGGCGAAACCGGGTTTCTGTTCGAGCGCGAGAATGCCGAGGAATTGGCCCGTTATCTGGCGGAGTTACTTGACGATTCCGGGCGTCGACGCGCCTTGGGCGCGGCCGGCCGGCGCATCGTCGAAACCAAGTACGACTGGAACCGCGTTATCGAGGGGCACTGGCCGCCCTTCTTGGAGAGACTGCTGTCATGAGCGAACGGAAACGCGTCTGCGCCTACTACAGTCACGGCCCCCACTTCATCCGGGTGATCGGGCGGTTGCGTGAAGCATATCCGGACGCATGTATCACCGCGATCGTGCCTCCCCGCTATCCGGCATCACAGGAATGGACTCCCCTCGTCGACACCATCGAGAGAACCGAGACTGCCCATCTCTCGCCGAGACAACCGCGCGCCTGCCTGAGACTCTTGGGCCATATCCGCCGCGCGCGTTACGATGTCTTCGCCGTCATGTTCGACAGCGACCAACTGGCCCTCCTCGCCGCTCTGAGCGGCGCGCCGACCTGCATACACGGCACCATGGATGGCCGGCTGGTGCCGATCCGATCATCGGTGATGGCGGCTATCGCCGTCGCGGTGGGGCGAAACGTCTGGGGCCGGCTCGTGTACGCGACGGCGTGGTTGGCGGTACGCTGCTTGCGCGTGAGGGGAGATCAGTCGAACTGATCGAGCGGCAATGCCTCGTCGATGAGCATAATCGGAATGTCCTCGCGGATCGCGTACAAGTACTGTCCGTCCTCGCGGACCAAGCCGCCGTCGATGGTCGCCGTCACCGCCTCGCCACCGCGATTCTTGGCCGTTCCGGCCTGAATGGCCGCGTTGACCTTGGCCACCAACGCTTCATCGGCCAGTTTCACCGGCGTCTTGTTCTCCGGACACACCAACAGATCGAGCAGTTCTGGATTGACCATGAGTATTCACTCCGTCGTTTGACAGGCATTCTACCCCCAACGCGCGGACGAGTCCAACCTTGCTGCGCACGCTGTTGACTGGCCGCCGCCGGCACTCGTACTCTACACGAAGGAGGTCGAGCGGCCATGAACCGATGCCACGCGTGCAAGAAGGAGTGGATAGGCGAGAAACGACAGCCGGCTTTTAAGGAGATCTGCGAAGGCTGCGGCGCCTACCTTCATTGCTGCATCAACTGCACGTTCCACGATCCGTCCGCACACAACCAGTGCCGGATTCCGACCACGGATTGGGTCGGCGACCGCATCAAGTGCAACTTCTGCGAGGAGTTCACTTTCGTCGAGTTTGGTAACGATAGCGATGAGGCACGGCGTAAGGCCAAGGGCCGCGACGCGGTGGATCGGCTCTTCGGCGATGCCGCGCCGCGCGAAGAACGCGGTAAGGACGCTTTCGACAAGCTCTTCGGCGATTGAATCTGGAAGGAGAGGAAGAACGTGATGCCCATTCGCGCAGCGATTCTAGGTTACGGACGAAGCGGAAGCTCGATGCACGCGCGCGCCCTGGAAAACAACGCTCCCTTCGAAGTGGTCGCCGTATGCGACATCGATCGTGCGCGGCGCGACCAGGCCGCCGAGCGATTCGGCTGCGCCACGTATGACGACTACCACGCAATGCTGGACAAAGTGCAACTCGACCTCGTCTGTGTGATCACGCGCAGCCACCAGCATTGCGCGATGACCTGCGACTGCCTCGAGGCCGGCGTCAACGTCCTCGTAACCAAACCGTGGGCCCTCGACGAGGCCGAGGCACAGCGCATGATCGATACCGCCGACCGCACCGGCAATCGCCTCTTGCCGTGGCTACCGGCGCGCTGGGGCTGCGACCTCCGCCGGCTGCGCCAACTCATCGCCGAGGGCGCCATCGGCAAGCCGTTCCTCGTCCGACGGAGCGTGAGCACTTTCGCGACGCGTTGCGATTGGCAGACCGAACGCAAGTGCGGCGGCGGCTACCTGCTCAACTGGGGGCCGCACATTGTCGACCCGCCCGTGCAGTTGCTTGGGGGTCACGTCAAGAGCGTCTACGCGCGGATGAAGCAAGTGATCAATCCCGGCGACGTCGAGGACGTGTTCTTCGCGCTGATGACACTCGATAGCGGCGCACTCGTGCAGGCCGAGTTCACCGTGTCTTCCGTCGATCCGCCGAGCTGGTTCATCCAGGGCGACCGTGGCACGATCGTGGTACGGGAACGGCACCTGGCCTTGCACCGAGGCACGCCGAAACAGCCGAACGATCCCACCGATTATAGCGCCATGGCCTCCGGCAGAGACACCACCGTCGAGGAGACGCTCGAGGGCGACTTGTACGGTGACGAAGTGGCCATCTACGCCGAGATCGCCAAGGCGCTCACCGGTGAATCCGAGTATCCCGTAACGCCCGCCCACGCCCTCGAACTCACGCGGACTCTCGACGCCATCCGAGTCTCCGCCAACGAGGATCGTGTCGTTACGTTCTGACCCCTCCGTGAATACGAGCGTCGTTGCGGCGTCTATTAGGTAGGCGAACAACGGAGGGTTCGGTTATGGCACACGTAAGGACGATCTCGTTGGCGAAGGCGCAGGCCTTCGAGAAGGACGACGATGTGGCGGGCGCGCTGTTTCTGCAACTTTGGATGACGGTCATGATGTTCATCTTGACCGGTGCATTCGGCAAGAGCTAGCCACTATCCTCACCAGACCGGCCGCAGGGCGAGCGCTCATCTCCCGCCTCTGCGGCCGTCTGGATTCGAGGCCCTCCGACCGGTCCCGGCCTCGCTCTCGATTGAACCGCGTGGGCGCGTTGACGTACCGTGATTCCCGACCGGACTGCGTTCCGGATGGGGTGTAGATGCGCAACGGGTAGCGGGAGAGCGCGATGAAGGCAACGGGTGTGTTGGCGCTGGTCGTCGTGGTATCGCTCGTGACTCGGCGATCGTACGCGGTGAGCGTGAATCCCGAGGACGGAATGGCTGCGCGCGCCCAGTTGACACAGGCCCTCGACGGGGCGGGATTCTCCTTTGTCTATGGCGGTCTTCCCGCTTCCGAACGAATGGCGCAATGGCCGGAGACCCGCGAGCAAGCCAGCGATGACGCAGGTCTGCGCTATCGGAGCGTCCGGACGTGCGCAAGCAGCGGACTCGAGGTGAGGCTTGAAGGGATCGCGTATGCCGACGCGCCGGCCGTCGAATGGGTGTTGTATCTCAAGAACACCGGCTCCGCCGATACGCCGATCATCGAGGATATCCAGGCGCTTGACGTGACCGTGCCGATGGCGTCCGGCGACCCGGTCCTTCACTACGCCAAAGGGGCTACGTGCTCTATCGAGGACTACCGGCCTGTAGCTCGGGTCTTGAATCGGGGTGGCCGCACCCATCTCGAGCCCCACGGTGGCCGATCCTCGAGCGATTTCCTTCCCTTCTTCAATCTCGAATTTCCGTCACAGGGAGGACGGGTCATCGCCATCGGCTGGTCAGGCGAATGGGCCGCAGACGTCCATCGCGACGAACAGGGCGTCCGTATCCGGTGCGGCATGGCCCAAACCCATCTCACGTTGCATCCGGGCGAGGAAATCCGCACCCCTCGAATCGTCTGGCTTTCCTACGAAGGCGGCGGCTGGATTCGGGGGCAGAATCTGTTCCGCGCGTTCATCCTGGCGCATCATCGCCCGAAGATCGCCGGCCAAGACCTCGAACCTTGTCTCCTGAACGGCAACTGGGGCGGGACCAGCGCGGCCGATCACATCGAGAACACCGCGGCCATGCTCGAACATCAAGTGCCCTTCGACTACTACTGGATTGACGCCGAATGGTTCGGCCAGGGCAAGTGGCACCAGACCGTCGGCGATTGGACGCCCAAGTCCGATATCTATCCACAAGGATTCAAGCCACTGGCTGACGTGCTGCACGCCTCCGGGCGGAAGCTCTTGCTCTGGTTCGAGCCTGAGCGCGTGTGTGAGGGCACGCCGTGGTACGACGCGCACCGCGACTGGTTGCTCGATGTGCCCAAGGATCGGCGTCGCTATAACTGGGGACGGTCCCAGGCCGAACCGGATTGGGTGGTTTGGGAGAGTGACCGGAACCAAATCCGCGAGAATGATCGCCTCTTCAATCTCGCCATTCCCGAGGCCCGCGCCTTCCTGACCGACTACATTTCCGAACGCATCGACGAGTTCGGCCTGGACTGCTTCCGCCATGACGCCAATATTGCTCCGCTCGAGTTCTGGCGCGCGGCCGATCCGCCCGACCGCCAAGGCATCACCGAGATTCGCTGGATTGAAGGACTGTACGCCTTTTGGGACGCCCTGCTCGAACGCCATCCCGGACTCATCATCGACAACTGCGCCAGCGGCGGACGTCGAATCGACCTCGAGTCGCTCTCGCGAGCGACGCCGTTCTGGCGCACCGATTTCCCCGCCGGCCCAACGCCGAAGCAGTGCCACACCTACGGAGTCTCCTTCTGGGTGCCGCTGAACGCTACCGGCGCGGTCAATCCCGCCAAGGACAACGACTATGCCATGCGCTCGGCATGGGCCGGCTCGCTCGTCTTTGGCCTGTTCGAACCGGGCGAGGCCTCGCAGGCACGCGCCCATCCCGACGCGTTTCCCTTCCCGCAAGCCAAGGCGGCCTTGCAGCAGTACAACGACGTGAGGAAGTACTTCCTAGGCGACTACTATCCGCTCACGGACTACTCGCAGGCTGAGGACGCGTGGATGGCATGGCAGTTCCACCGCGACGACCTCGGCGCTGGCATCGTCC
Organism: Candidatus Hydrogenedentota bacterium; assembly: GCA_036769985.1. Taxonomy (GTDB): domain Bacteria; phylum Hydrogenedentota; class Hydrogenedentia; order Hydrogenedentales; family SLHB01; genus DAIPKA01. The sequence goes on from DAIPKA010000005.1 coordinate 48,957, forward strand.
AAGTATTCCGAAGGCCTGCGAGCATCTGCGAAACGGGCCGGATCCCGCTTCGCGGCCTCGAATCGAACGCCACGTACCGTGTCGAAAATCTTGACACCCATGGAGTCCAGCGTGTGACGGGCACCGACCTCACCGACAGCGGCCTCGGTGTGTCCTTGCTCGAACGCCCGTCTTCCGCGCTTTTCATTTACACACGGCAACAATGATGCACCCGCCGAGCGAGATCGCTCGCTTCGGGAAATGGGGAGAGTGAACATGAGTCTGTTCCGCATGGTGGGTCTGTTGGCCCTCCTCGTCATCGTGGGCCGCGGCGCCGCCTCACAAGTGGGCGACATCGAGTTCTTTCCGGCGGTCACGCAGTTCTCGCCGGTGCCTTCGGGCAAGGGTTGGAGGGGCGAAGACGGGCCGCTCAGCGAGGACGTGCTCCGCGACACGATCGACAACATCCGCGAACACGGCTTCACCGGTATCGAGGCCCCCACGCACCGGCCCGCCGAAGAGGAAACCGTCATCCTCGAGTACGCGCAGTCGAAAGGCATGATCATCAGCTACCACGCCGGCGCCCTCGAGCTGTTCGGCCGCACAGATCCCCCCCAAACCTGCGTCTACTCGCCGGCATACGCCGAGGCCGTCCGCGCCAACGCCGTCGAGCACCTGGCGCCGCTTGCGAGTATCCCGCGCCTCTACAATGTGTTCACCTACCAGGACGAGCCGTTCCATTGGGGCCCGAAATCCTTCGGCTACAACGCCGAGGTCAAGGCCGAGTTCGCCCAACGCTACGGCTACGACCTGCCGCCGGATCTCGAGTCAATCCGCGAGGATCCCCGGAAATGGCTCGATGTCATCAACTTCCGATCGAGCTATTTCCCGGATGGTTGGCGGCAAGTCTACGCCATCGTCAAGGCGATCAACCCCACCTTCAAAGTCACCCTTACCCACGATAGCCACAACACCTTCGGCGCCGGATACAGCTCACACTCCGAGATCGCCATCGACGATGTGTTTCACTGGGGCGGCGACTTCGCGGATCTCTTCGTATTCGACATCTACCCCTACATGATGTTCGATTTCCGGTTCGGCCGGCCTTCACAGCTTCCGAAGCCGCGCATCAGCCAAACCCACTACTCGTTTGCCCAAATGCGCAACCTCGCGCGCGCGGCCAAGAAGGACTTGGGATTCTGGGTGGGCACCTACAATCCAGCGTGGTTCGCCCCGTACTTCTGTCCCGAACTCGAGGCCATGCACTGGTCGGAACGCGAGATGAGCCTGACCGCTGTCGCGCAGGGCGCTAACTACCTCCTCACCGGCTACAAGATCCCCGTCGACGCGGGCCATTACGCGTCCTTCGGCCAAGGGCTGCGCCTACTTCAGAAGGCCGGCGCCCGCCTACTCGACGCGCCCAGGCTTCGGGCCAAGGCGTGCATGCTCTTCCCGCGCACGCAGTACCTCCAGCTCCAGCACGAGTACTTCAACGTTGGCCTGTCCTTTGAGCTATTCCTGCGGGCCTTCGGTGAACTGGACGTGCTCCATGAAGACCAAGTCAAGGATGACACGCTGGCCGGCTACGAGGTCTTGGTGCTCTTCGACGTCGAATTGATGCCCGAGGCCGTGGCGAACCACATCGCAAGCTTCGTGCGCCATGGCGGCGTCGTGATCGCCGACTGTGTACCGAGCCTCGGCGCGTACAAGGAGCCCACTCCCATACTCGAGGACCTCTTCGGCGTCAAGGACATGGCCGGCGGCCGGATCCGGCGTACGGGCCACTGGGTGCCGTACAAGACGCAGGATCCCATCTGGGCGAACCGGCCCGCCGACTTCCCGGACGAGCGCGTCTTCCCTACAGACACCATCGACGCCACCGCGTTGGGTCAGCCGCTCAACCTGACGCTCGTCAGTCCGCGCCCATGCACGGCAACCGCCGCCGAGGTGCTTGCGTCCACGACCTCAGGCCAGCCCGCCATACTCCGGCGCCGTGTCGACCAAGGCCACGTCTTCGTCCTCGGCTTCTGCCTTCAGGACACCTATTTCCAGACATGGGAAGACGACAACGCGGCAGCACGCGCGCAGTTGAGGGGCCTCCTCACGGCGATGATCCGCGAGACGGGCATACGGTCGCATGTGCACTCGACCAATCCGGACGTCGAAGCGGCCATCCGCAGCAATGGCCGCGAAGGCTTCCTTTTCATCATCAACCACGAGGCCCAGACGCCAGAAACTACCATCCGTCTCGCCGACCTAGGCTTCGATATTGGGGGTATCGAGAACCTCGACACCGGCCAGCCCGTTGCGTTCACTCAGGGCGAAGGAAATGCCGTGGAACTCTCGGTCTCGGTTCCGCTCGGCGAGGCGCAGATTCTCTACCTCAGCGGCGGGGATGAATGAGGAAACCTGCGGCGTGTTCCAAGAGTCGAGCATGGCGGACAGGCAGTTCGATTCCTGATCCATTTCCACGTATACTCGATCCTGTCTGAGGGCACTTCCGCGAGAATGCAGCGAGGGCAATCCTCGATGAGGAGCAAACGTATGATGAACCGCAGAGACTTCCTCAAAGCCGCTGTTGCCTCGGCGCCGTTGATCATCTCGGCGCGGGCATTGGGTCTCGATGGATCGGGCGCGAATGAGCAGGTGAAGGTCGGCCTGATTGGCCTCGGTGGCCGGTGCCGCCACATTGCGGGCAATTCCCTGAATATCCCGAGCCTGCGCGTCGTCGCCGTGTGCGACTGTTTCAAGCCGCGCGTCGACGCGTTCCTCGCCGATACCGGCAAAGATAAGGGCTGGAACGGATATACGGATTTTCGCGAGATGATCGAAAAGGAGAAGCTCGATGCCGTCATGGTCGAGACGACGACGCACGCCCGGGCCTGGGTGACGTGTTGGGCCATGGCTTCCGGCGTCGACGTCTATATCGAGAAGCCGATGTGTCTGACCATCGCCGAGGGCCGCGCCATGGTCAACGCCGCCCGCAAGTTCAAACGTGTGACCCAAGTCGGGACGCAGCAGCGCACCATCGCACTGAACACCTGGGCCAGCGACCTCGTCAAGAACGGCGCCATCGGCCCCGTGAAGGTCGTGCGGGCACCGAACTTCATCAGCCCGGATCGCTGGGTGCCGCAGGACGCCGAGGAAATGCCGGACGGCGGCAGCGAAAACTGGTGGGACATCTGGACGAACCAGACGGAGCTGCGGCCGTATCGACAGGAACTGCACTACGGCTGGGCGCGCTGGTGGGATTACGACGGTGGCGGCATCTCCTTTGGCGTCACGGGCTGGGGTACCCACAGTTACGACCAGATCCAGCGCGGACTCGGCACCGACACGACCGGTCCTGTCGAGGTTGTGCTCGAGGAGCCCGTCAGCGTCATCCGTGCCGGTAATTTCACGGACCGCCAGCCCAGTGAAGACGAGACCGGCGCTCCGTATTACCACATGGTGCGCAACACGATCGGCCCGAGGGCAAAAGTGAGTATGAAGTACGCCAACGGCACCGAACTCCATCTCGATATGGACGCGGACTGCAGTCCGGGCCTGGGTTGCGTGTTCGAAGGCGAGAAGGGGATCATCGAGATCAACCGCGACCGTATCTCGGCCAACCCGAAGGAACTCATCCAATCGCCCGATATGCCGGGCCACCTCGAAGTCGAGGAAACCCAGGCGCACGTCGAGAACTGGATCGAGTGCATCAAGAGTCGAGGGACCTGCACGGCCGACATCGAGTACGGCCAGCGGAGTTCCACGATCTGCTACCTCGTCAACATCGCCCGCGACCTCGGCCGCGTCGGCGAATCGCTGAAATGGGATCCCGATGCCGAGCGGTTCACCAACTGCGACGAGGGTAACGCCATGCTGGCGCGGCCCCGGCGCGCCGGTTACGAACTGCCTGCGTGAACGGAGGAATCTATTGTGACCGGAAGACGTATTCTCGTGACGGCATTGGCGTTGGTGACCCTTGTTCCCGTCGTGCGTGCAGCCGACGAAGCAGGCTTCGTCTCGATGTTCAACGGCGAGGACCTCACCGGCTGGGAGGGCAAGCCCGGCGGCTGGTGGGTCGAGGACGGCGCTATCACCTCGCAGAGCACAGCCGAGAACCCGTGTTTGAAATGCCACTATCTCTATTGGCAAGGCGGCGAGCCGGCCGATTTCATCCTACGGTTCCAATACAAACTCGTCGGCGGCAACTCCGGCGTCCAGATCCGCAGCCAACGGCGGCCGGACTACGATACCTGGGGTTACCAAGCCGATATGGAGGCCGGCCCACAATGGAGCGGCTGCCTGTTCCAGCATGACCGGGGCGGCGTTGTCATGCGCGGCAAACGCGCCGTAATTGCCAAAGACGGCCAGCGCCAGGAAGAGGAGTTTGCCGCGAGCGAGGAACTACAGAAAGCCATCAAGGCGGACGATTGGAACGACTACGAGGTCGTCGCTGAAGGCCCCCACGTCGCCCTGCGCATCAATGGAACGCTCATGTGCGAGGTCGACGATCAAGACGCAAAACTCGCTTGCCGGAAGGGCATCATCGCCGTCCAGATGCATCCCGGTCCGCCGATGAAGATCCAGTTCAAGAACCTGCGCATCAAGGTTCTCAAGTGAACGTCGACGGTTGCGGGTATCACTGGACGGGCCGCAGCACGTGGATACCGTAGGCCGGTAGCTCAAGACTGAGGGCGTTCCACCTCACCGTGGCCTCGACCCCGGCCCGTTCATCACGGTACTTCACACCGTTGAGCGCATGGAGCCCGCGCAGGACATAGTCCAGCTTGAACGGATACTCGTTCACGACCAGCCACCAGACCTGTCCGTTCACAGCCTTTCCCAAGGCGTGGACGCCGTCATTCATCGGCAGTACGAGGGCCCGCGCCTGCGCATCCACCTCGATATCCGTATCGGGCGCCGCGAGCACGTCCTTGAGTCCATCGAGTTCGCGGGCCGCATCCAGGACGCCCTGCCAGAGCGGGGCGTCCTTCTCAACGGCGTGCGTTCCCCAGAACAGCACACCGCGCGCGCCCCGCACCACAGCGTCGAACACCATGAACCGCACTTCGGCGGCGGTGGGCCGGCGGCTGCCCGAGGTCTCGAGAATCAGCGGTCCTCGGCCCAGATCGCAGTAACCGAAGCCCTGCAAGACCATCCAGACGGGTTTCTCCGGCGCGGCGGCCTGCATGACCCTCGTCATCTGGCCCACGAATCCCAGGAAGTACCCGGACCAATCCCACGGGCTGTCCGTGAAGTGCATGACCGGGTAGATGTCGCAGCCGACAATGTCAGCGGCCCGGCCGAATGCGGCCAGGTCTCCGTGGGCGTTGCACGGTGCATGATTCATCCAGATGGGGTGGGCCGGATCCAACGCCCTCATCCGTTCGTAACCGGCCAACAGGCCGGCCGCCGTATCGGCGGCGCGCCGCTTGAAGTCCACAATGGCATCCAGCCAGTTGGGGTTTGCGTGATATGCCGCCAGCCAGCAGCCCCACAACACCTCGTCGGGTACCTCCCAGACCAGCAACGCCGGATGTGCGCCGCACGTAGCCACGGCTTCCCGCAAGGGCGCGTCGTCTTTGTGTCCGTCGGTTCCGAGGTCGATACGGCCGCCGAGATTCACCCAGCCATAGAGCCCGCGCGCCGCCAAGCGATCGAGCGACGCGGAGTCGCAAGAGGCGCAGACAAGGTTGAAACCCGCATCAGCCACCTGGTCGAGCACCGCGTCGTCCCCCGGATTCTCGTAGAGTCCCAGCACGAAGGTCCGTTGGCCGTTGATCACGATCATGCCGTCCCCCGCGATGGAGACTTGGGTGGCCTGCGCTTCGCTCAAGACCGAGACGATCGAGACGATCGCGATACGGAGCCAGTGGTTCATAACGCCCTCCCACGCGCACAGACTCACGCGCCTCGTTCCACGACGCTGCCGCGAATCATACCGTTGCTCGTCTGACTCACCGGAGGGCGGCGAGGTGTCGCCTCTATGACATGAGGGCGGCTGACGATGGCTCGGAACGCAAGGCGCCTTTGATAACGGGCCTCGGGTTGCCCGCGCAGAAGAGGTCGAACCGGTGTCTGTCCTTCGAAGTGGCCGCCTTGAGAACCACCGACTTCCCGGCGAACACCGGGCCCTTGAACGCCACGTCGTACCGGAGGGCGTGGCCTTTGGGCAGACTCGGAAGTTCCGTGAGGCAGCGTGACGCACACCACATCCCATGCGCTATCGCACGCCGGAATCCAAACAGCCACGCCAACGGTGTCGCGAGATGGATCGGATTGAGGTCGCCACTGATGCGCGCATAGCGGCGGCCCGTGTCGGGCGCCACGCGCCAACTGGACTCGTGGTCGACGGCGCCGAGTTCCTCCATCTGTGACAGGGGCGAGGGCGCATCGGCCTCGCCGTACGCGCCGCGCGACAAGTATACACTCACCCCTTCCCACACGCCCTCGCCGCCCACCATCATGACCGTCGTGACGTCAAACTCGAGGCCGCTCTTCACGACGCGCGTCTCCCCGATTAGGCACCGCAGATCGACGCTCTCCTGAACGCCAACAGGCCGGTGCCCGAGCACATGATTTCGTTGATGGATGATGCCCATGGGCGCCAACGGAAACGCCGGATGGGCCAACAGGGCCAGTTGCAGGCCAAATGCCAACACCTGGGGATACATCAGCGGGAGAACGCCATCGTCGTCGAGGTGGCAAATCCGACGGTACGCGCTCAGCTTGTCGGGAGCAATCAGGACATTGCGGCGCTCGGCGCCGAGCCGCGGCAACTGCCGGCTGTGGCCTCGGTGTTGCAGGCGGGGCGCAAACGCCCGCACATACAGCCGCGCCATGGAGGGCTCTCGTTCAAACAACACGACATCAGACATGGTCGAAGGCAATCCTTTCCAGAGGCCGGCGAGAACGCGCCGAATACTCGAAAATCCCGTTATGCACGAAATACCAAGACTATATCGGCCCGGCGTGGAGGGATGCAAATCCTGTCCGACCTAGGCCGAGACGTCGTTTGGGGCAGCGGTGTTCAGGACGCCTCGCAAGGTCCCGGCCAACTCGAAGACGGTGTAGGGCTTGGTCAAGAACGCGGCTGCGCCGAGAGACCGGAGTTCCTCGACGGGGTCGTCGAGCGCGTAGCCACTGGCAATGATGACGGGGGCCTTTCGGTCAAGCTTGCGGATCTGCATCAAGACCTCGCGTCCGGACAGGTGCGGCATTGACAAATCCAGAATGGTTGCCGAGACCTCCGCCTGCCGCTCCCGATAGATCTGGAGTCCCTGTAATCCGTCCTCGGCGGTGAGGGCCGTGTAGCCCAGCCCCTCGAGCATGGCGGTAGCCACGTCCAAGATGGGTGTCTCGTCGTCGATTACCAGAATCGTTTCATGACCGGAAGACCGCGGGGGCGGTAGCTCGTCGTCGGAGAGGTCGGCATCTACAGGGGCGGCGGGGATGAAGACGCTGAATACACTGCCGTGGCCGGGGGTGGACTCGACCTCGATCCAGCCGCCGTGCTGTTTCACGATACCGTGGACGGTGGCCAGGCCGAGTCCGGTTCCCTTGCTGGGATCCTTCGTCGAGAAGAACGGCTCGAAGACGCGTTGCTTGGTCTTTTCGTCCATGCCGATGCCGGTATCGGCGATGGAGAACCGGACGTAATGGCCGGGACGCGCCTCGGTATTCCTCCGGCACTGCGCCGGCGAGATATGGGCGTTCCGGACTTCGAGCGCGATCCGGAGCCGCGTAGGCGGCAGGGCCGTGCCCACGTGATCGAGGGCGTCTCGGGCATTGACGCAGAGGTTGAGGAGGACCTGGTGAATCCGGGTCGAGTCGGCGAGGATCGGATGGAGGAACCGGCCGTGATGGGCCTGGATCTCGATGCGGCGATCAAAGGTCTCCGTGACGATGGCCACGACCTCGTCGAAGACGGAGCGCGCGTCGGCCGGCTTGATCGAGATTTCCGGACTCCGGCTGAAGGTCATGAGTTGCCGGACCACATCGGCCGCGCGCAGGCTGGCTTTCTCGATCTCGTTCAGGCGCGACTCCATCGCGACGGCATCTGGGGAATGACGGGCCAGTTCGACGCTCCCCAGAATCACCATCAGGAGATTGTTGAAGTCGTGGGCTACGCCTCCCGCGAGCTGGCCGAGCGCCTCCATCTTCTGTACGTTGCGGATCTGCTCGTCCGTTGCCCGCAACTGCGCCGTGCGCGTATCGACCAGTTCGTCGAGGTGTTGACGATACCGGTCGAGCTCTGCTTCGGCATCCTTCCGCTGGGAGATGTTGCGGAGAAGGTACACCATCCCGGCCGGCCGCTGGGCGGCATCGCGTAGCACCGACCAGGACAGCATCACGGGAACGCGCCGGCCCGTTTGGGTCGGCACCTCGGTATCTGCCTCCCCCGTGGCCCGTCGGAGAACGGCCTCCTGGATGCTCCACGGGACCACTTCAGCGGCGGTTTCCCCCAGGAGCATTCGAAACGACAGGCCGCGCAACTCGACGTGGTCGCGTCCCAACAGTCGCGCAGCGGCTGAATTGGCCGCGGCCACCTCTCCTGTTGCGTTGACCAGGATCACCGCGTCGTGCATCGTCGCCAGGATCCCGTCCGCCGCGTCTCGCGGGGTCAACTCGAAGGCCTGATGGCGCCAGATAGCCACCGCGAACAGCGCATTGGTGACCAGCGAGGACGGCTTCCCCAATTCGGGAAACCGAATGCCGAACGAGGGGAGCAGCAAGTCCGTGCCAATGCCCACCAACACCGGCAGTGTAACACCGGCCGCAATGAACAGACTCTGGCGCCGCTTCTGCGGATTCGATGCCGACACGCAGAACTGAACCGCCCGGGCGACGGCCACCGCCGACAGGATGAAGTTCCAACAGACGACGGTCACGGTCAGCAGATCCCGATGCGGGGCATTGTAGGTCCACCCCCAAGGGGTCTCGATGGGCGCGCCACTGATGCGCCCTGTGAACAACTCGATCAGGCTCGCAATCGCCGACGGCAGATAAAGGATTCCGTAGGTCGTCTTTTTCTTCAGCCACCGTTCCTGTTCTGTGTAGACCAGCACGAAGTGAAGGAACAGGGGATATACGAAGGGCCAGACGAAGTTCGCCCGCCACCACAGATACGCCTCCGCCCTTGATCGTGCGATGGACATCCCGAGGCTCACATACAGGATGGCTGCCAGCACCACGCACAGCGTCAGGAATACCCGATTGAGCGCGTTGGAGCGGTCTCGGACGATTACGGCCGTTCCGAGAACCAGCGCGGCGACACACGAGAAGAAGAGGATTGCAGCATAAGCATTCATGGAACAACCGTTCACATATCGACGGTGACGTTTTCCAGAATCCGGATCATCACTATAATACTCTTATCTTGCTCACATTTCGATGTGTTTGGGAATTCATGCCTCAATGGGCGCCGCCAGAGATCGCCATGGCGCGACCGATGGCCGCCACGAAGGCGCGGGGCTCAGGTGTAGTGGGCGACGACTCGGCTCACTTTGCCTTCGGCGCTGAAATGCATGACCTCGATGGCCATCTTGTTCATGACGGACCTGTAGTAGACGGCAATCGACTCGACGCCCTGCGCGTAATCGACCAATTCGAACCGTAGATCCGGGACTTTCCGGAGCGCAGCCTCCCAGTATCGACGCACGGCAACGCGGCCGCGTAGGGTTCCGTCGGTCACGCCAAGGGCCACCTGGATCATCGGCGTGGTCACTTCCACATCGTCCGCGTAATGCGCCAGTATCCGGTCGAGATCATGTGCGTTCCATGCGTCAATCCATTCCGCCGCGAACGCCTTGGGCTCCGGCAACATACGCTTTCTCCTCCTGTCTCATGCTTGTCCCGGCACGCGTCTCCGGACAGCGTCTCATGTCCCGGTGACGACCTGGCGCAGGGCCTCGCAGGTTTGCAGAGCCGTGTTGCGCCAGGTGAATCCGGCGGCCCTCGCGAAGCCTTTCTCGATGAGCTGAGCGCGGAGTCCCTGATCGGTAACCAGCCGCCGGAGGGCGCCGGCTATGGCGGGCACATCGGTGGGCGAGACCAATAGAGCCGCATCGCCGACAATCTCCGGCATGCTTGTCGTGTTCGACGTGAGCACGGGCGTCCCGCAGGCCATGGCCTCAATGACGGGGATCCCGAAGGATTCACAAAGCGACACAAGCACCAGGGCATCGGCGAGCGTCATCAAGGTGGGCATATCGTCATGGCCCACGTGCCCGATCACGTGGATGGCGCCGGTGTGACGACTCTCGCCAATCGCGCGGAGAATGGGTTCCGCGTGCCATTCCGGGCCACCCGCCAGCACGAGCTCCTGGGGCAAGTCCGGATAGCTGTCTCGAAAGGCCTCGAAGGCCTCGACGAGCCGCACCACATTCTTCCGTGGCCCGAGACGACCCGTGTACAGAAAGAATCGAGGCGGCAGATCATAGCGTTCCCGGACGCGGCGATGCGCTGTCTCGTCGGTCTGCGGGCGAAAGTCGAGCGAGTGGCCGTGATAGGTCACGCAGACCCTCTCGGGGGCGATGCCCGTGTGCTGGACAAACACCTGTTTCGAGTCCTCGCTGACCATCAGGATCCGGCTTGCGCGATGGACTTGCAGCCAGCACAGCAGGACGCGGCGAAGCCGCATCATCAGCGGTAGACAATCCCGTGGCTCGACAATGCGCCGGCCGTCTTGCTCATAGTAGACCAGTCCGTGATTGGTCACCGCGATCGGGCAAGGAGAGAGCCACGGGGCTTGTGTGACAGGGCAGAGCAGCACGTCCGGCGGGTCCTTCGTGACCTCGGCGCCCAGCCGGCGCTGCGTCCAGAAGCGCGCCGGAGGTAGTATGCGCACGTCCGCTTCGTCCGTGCGCAGGGGAAAGCCTGCGCGCGGTGCGGCGTCGAGATAGACGCGTAGCGCGAGGCCTAGGTCGGGCCGGACGAGCTCGCGCAGGAGTTCCCGGGCATAGACCGCGGCCCCCAACGGGTCGGCCGTGTTGGCGGCGCGTCCGTCAAAACCCACCAGCAGTGGCACGGGTGTTTCACTCATCGTTATGCCTCACACGGCCTGCCGGAGCGAGGCAGCCGCGATGCGACGGTACCACGAAGCGCGCGGACGTGGCAACCTGCCCGTGCGCGGGCGACTGAGCCCACCCGCGAGCCCGGATTGTCCTTTATTCCGGGCCGGGAACGGGTGTATCATGAACGTGGTGTTCGTGAGCGAAGGAGCCGGCGTCTGCGGGGACGTCGAGGCCCGCCGCGGTGGAGTGGCGCGGTTCGCCCACGTTCTTCGGTCGGCCAGAGAAGTGTCTGAAGCGTCTGTTCCAAGACGGGCGCTCCGACGCAGTGCGGACGTACCGGGGCGGCGTCGGAACGCCGGTCGTGGAGACCGGAGGGAGGAAGCGATGCCGGAAATGGTGCTTGGCACGGGGCAGAAGAAGAGCATACGCGAGGTAGTCTGTATGCTGGCCGACGAAATCTTCAAGTATCAAGGGCCGCCGCTGCGCATCGTGGCTCGTGCGGAGAACGTCGAGTTCACCGCCGATCGCAAGGACTACTTTGGGGAGTTCAATGTATTCCTAATACGCGCCGTGCCATTACGATCTCAGGTCGATGCCCTCGTGGAAACCACGCGGGAGTACGACGATGTCTGTCGGCTGGCCGAGGAAGACGGGTGGCACACTATGGAGTGTCCCCCGGCCGACCGATTCCACATCTCCGAGGATCGGATCAGGGCGGCCGTGGACACGTTGTGTGGGCATCTCGTGCTGCCCGAAGTGTGGCGTGTTCGGGGAGAGGGATTCAGCGGCGACCCGATCAGTGTCGAGCTGCTCTTCAAGGCGATGATCCAATACAAGGCCAGCGATGTCCACCTATCGCCCGGCGAGCACCCGGTATTCCGTATCGACAACGAGACGCGCCACTCGGAACTGCTGTCCGCGTTATCCGCCGCCCAGATTCTCAGTCTGGTGCGCCGCATTTCGCCCGATGAGCACTGGGCCGAGTTCGAAGCCAAGAGGCAGACGAGTTTCAACTACCATCAGATCGGCCTCGGCTACGCGCGCGTCAGCGCCTTCTTCAAGTCGGGTGCGCCCCATTGCACGTTCCGGTTCCTGCCCGAAGACATCCCGTCTTTCGACGCCCTCAAGATCCCCAAGGAGACGATGATCAAGCTGGCCGACCTTCATCGCGGCCTGCTTTTGGTGACGGGCATGACCGGCTCGGGTAAGACCACCACCGCTGCGGCCATCATCGACTGGATCAACCAGCACCGCGAAGTCCACATCGTCACGATCGAGGACCCCATCGAGTACGTGCACCGCAACAAGGCCTCCATCATCTCGCAGCGGTGTTTGGGCAACGACGTGAACTCGTTCGCCGAGGCCGTGACCGGGGCAATGCGGCACGATCCCGACGTGATCATGCTGGGCGAGATGCGGGACTCCGACACCGTGCGCGCGGCCATCACCGCCGCCTCGACCGGGCACCTGGTCGTGTCGACATTGCACTCAAACACCGCGTCCGACGTGGTCAGCCGCATTGTGTCGTTCTTCGATCCCGTCGAGCGCGACTTGGTGCGGCTGCAGCTTCGCGACTGTCTCAAGTGCATCATCTGCCAACGTTTGGTTCCGCGTATCGGCGGGGGGCGCGTCCCCGCGCTCGAGATGCTATTCAACGACACCAAACCGATCTCGGATGCCATCGACGAGGGAGACACGGACGGTCTTCGGATCGGTATGCAGCAGACCACGAGCCACTCCCTGATATTCGAGCAGTATCTTCACACTCTTTATAAGGAGAAGAAGGTCGATCTCGAGCACTGCCGCGAGCACGCAACCGATATCAGTATCTTCGACCAGCTGGTGATGGGTACCTATTCCGTGCCGCGACTCGAAGCCCTAAAGGCCGCCCGCGACGCCAGCCAACAGGCGCGGAAGAAGGAATAGCGTCGGGTTCCATCCGATCCGGTCGGAACCTACGCATCGGCAGCGGGCGCTTGTACGCCGCGTGTGGGAGGCGTAATACCGCGGTTGGCCGCGGCCGTCCGCGCTCGTTCGGACGCCCTGCGCTGCGCGTGTTCCTGGAGCGCAAGGGTTCTCATGACCACCGTCAGCGCCATGAGGAACCAGAACGGCTCCATGATACGGATGATCAGGAACGTGATGGTGCCGATGCCGTGGACGACCATTCCGACGACACCGGCCGTCATGCCCAAGCCCAGACCTCGTCCCAACCAATCCGACGACCAGCGGCTCGCCTGCCGCGCCGTGCGAAACAGCAGCTGCTGCAGGAATAGGAACGCCGTGATGCCGAATAGGCCTGACTCGAGGATGACGCGGGCGTACTGGCTGTCCATGACGCTCTCCCAGGATACGCCGCCGCCGAACCACGGCGCCACGTGCAGAATGAACCAAACCTTGCGCCACACATAGATCCGCTCGTGGGTGGACTTGTCGACCTGAATGCCGGTTTCGCGCCCTGCCACCGTCACGGGTTCGCCCGCCCCGCGCTGGAACGTGTAGTTCACGCGATCCTTCACCTCTTCGGGCATTAGGATGGGGCTCGCCAGGAGAATGCCCACCACGCTCACAAGGAGGAGCGGCTTGCGGCCGTAAAGACCCGCCGTCACAATGGCCGCCAAGAGCGCTACGTATGAGGCCCGCGACAGCGTGAACAGAAACGGGACGAACGCTCCAATGGCGAACAGGCACAGCAGCAGCTTCAACCGCAGCGTGGGTGCATAGACGTACAGCCCGATGGCGATCGAGATGACCAACGTCAAGTAGCCGCCGAACGTATTGGGCTCGGTGTCACCTCCCGATTCGAACGGCGCGCTCACGCGCTGACCGGCGCCCACCTGAAGCACCCCGTAGATGCACACGATCGCGGCCACGATGAAGAAGAGAATCAACTGCCGGCGCACCTCGGCCCGGGTCCGTATGGCGTTGCCGACCAGGATGAACACCATGTAGAACTCCGCCATCTTGAGCATGACGAAGAACCCCGTCCGCTTGTCCCAGGCCGGCAGATTGGCCCGCAGCGCCAGCAACGTCGAGATGATGCAAACACCGTAGTAGGCCGCGATACCGAGATTGATCGGATTCGGATGCCATAGGCTCTGCCGACCCTCGAAGGCCAGCTTGACCAGGACGCCCAAGAAGATCACCACGATGAGCACATCGTCGTAGCGCACGTTGAGCGGCCGTTCGCCGGAGTACTCGTGGCCAGCAAAAATCTCGGGCGAGAACAACATCGCCATCACGAGAATGTACACGCCATAATCGACGCGCACCACGGTCGTTCCGAAGACGATGAGGCTCACGGCCAAGGCCAACGTCACGTTCTGGTTCTGAAAACGGAGATGCACGGCAAGGATCACCGCCGTGCACAGCATCATGAAGATGGCGAAGAACGGCGCCTCGATCCGGCTTTCCGCGATCTCGCCGCGCCCGATTCCGCGTTCTGACCTAAACAGCCCCATCTCGCCCCATAGCGACTAGCCGGCGCAGCGCGTGGCGCGACCGCTCGCTAGAAATGATACCACCGTCGCATTCCGCGTTCACCGATATCGTCATAGTAGTAATAGTAGTAATAGTAATGGCGCCTCGTGATCTCCAGTCCGTTGAGCACCACGCCGGCGATCGACGCCTTCGCGGCCTGCAGCAGTTTGTAGGCGCGCTGCACGGTCTCGCGACGGGCGTTGTTCACCGAGACGACTACGACCACGGTGTCCACCTGCGTCGCCAACAGCACCGGATCTGTAACGACCAGGATGGAGGGCGTGTCGCAGATGACCATGTCGAACTGGTCACCGAACTGGCGGAGGACGTTGGCCATGCGCTCGGAAGCGATGAGCTCGGAAGGATTCGGCGGGACGCGGCCGCTCGACACGATCCAGAGGTTCTCGACGCGGGTAGGACGGATGACGCGTTTCGGGTCGAATCCTTCGCGCAGGATATCGGCGAGGCCGGGTCCGCGTTCCATCTTGAGGACGCGGTGGACATTGGGCCGACGCAAGTCCGTATCGACGATGAGGACGCGCATGCCGCGATCGGCCATCGTCACGGCCATATTGACGGCCGTGGTGGTCTTTCCTTCGCCCGGCACGGGACTGGTGATCATCACGGTCCGGGGCTTGGCCTGGAACGTAGCGAACTGGAAATTCGTCCGCAGGGTTCGGTAGGCCTCGGAGATCGGCGACTTGGGATCGTGCTGAGTGACAATGCACGCGTCGATCTGCTCCTCGTCCACGGTGGCCACGTATGTGCCGCGGCGGCGCCGGCCACCGCGCGGCTTGCCGAAGCGCATGCGTGGGATGGTGCCGATGACCTCGAGTCCGATGTATTGCGCAATATCCTCGATGCCGCGGATGGACGTGTCCATCATTTCCCACATCAGGGCCAGGCAGAAACCAAGGACCAGGCCCAGGCAGGCGCCGATGACGAAATTGAGCCAGGTCCGCATGGGTGTGGCCGAAGGAATCGAGCCGAGGGGCACGACGGCGCCGTGGCGCTGGACCTGTCCCGAGGTCTGGCTGAGGGCCGTGGCAATCTCGAACTCCCGTTCGCGAAGTTTGTTGAATTGGGTGCGAACGTGTTCCGCTTCCTGCGCCAGGCGCTCGTACTCGAGCGTTTGGCTCGCCAGCTCGGGAATCTGAGGAATCATCTCCTCGAGCATCTTTTCGAGGGCCGCGATTCGGACATCCAGCGAGGTTAGTTGAACCCGCAAATCCATCTGCTGACGATAGAGATCCTGCCGACGTTGCCAGATACTCGTGCCGCCTTGCCCTTCGTCCAGCGAACGCACCGCTTCAAGCACTTCCTGCTTCTGCTCGTCGATCTCATCCTGCAAGACGTGCAGCCCTTCAAACGACGGCTGGTAGACGATGCTCATCTCGAGTTGCTCCTTGAGCAACTCGTCGAGTTCGGCCAACAGTTCATTGATGACCGCGTCGGTCACGCTGCCCAGGGCGGCCGGCAGCATCTGGGTGTTCTCCTCGAGTCCCTGATCGATCTCAACGAGCCGCGAGACAATCTCGTCGCGCGTGGCCTTCTTCTCGTTGAGTTCGTTGTACATCCCGACCATTTCCTCCCCTACCTTCGGATAGGTTCGGAAACCCATCGTGCGCTTGAACTCCCACTCGGCCGATTCGGCCGCATAGAGATCCGCTTGGAGTTCCTGCAAACGTTGCTTCACCACATCGTGGGTTTCGCGCTCCTGCTCGACGGCGGACTGACGGTTCATCTCGACGAACACCCGTGCCGCAAACTCGGCGATCGCGTTCGCCTCCTCCTGCGAGGGCCGCTGATCCACCTCGACATGAATCAGCCCCGCTTCGTCGTCTTCCGTCAACGTGACACACGACAGGATCTCGGCCTTCCTTGCCGCAAGACCCGCCGGGCCGACCACGCGGCTCCACGGGCCTCCCTCCGCAATGTCGTGCCGTACGACGGCCGACACGACTCGTTCTGCGAGAATCTCGGCGCTGGTACGGCGCACCAGCGCCTTCGGCGTGTACTGCACCAGCGGCGCGGCACCCACGTCGCGCAGGATGTCCTTCTCCCAAATGGACGGTTTGACGAGCAGATCGGCCCGAGCGCGGTAGATTCCCTCGGGCGGGTTGTGCCGGTACAGGCCGAGGAGGCCGGCTGCGAGCATCGTGATCACCGTGAAGGCCGCGATCATCCTCCAACGCCGCAGGCCCACATTGATGACAAACCGGAACTGGTTGTCCTGAGCGCGTTGCGCGGAGGGGTCAGCCGCTAGTCTATCGGGTTCCATCTGAGGTTACTCTCTCCGGGCCTCGCGCTGACTCCCTCGGGTAGGTATGTTGCCCTGGGGCACGTCGGCAATAGACACATCGAGCATCCGATCCCACGTCACCGATTCCGGCGATGTATGCACCGCCGGCGTAACGAACACCATGAGTTCCTTGCGTTCCTTGACGCGTTCCCGGTGTCGGAACAGCTCGCCGACTACCGGCATCTTCCCGATGACGGGCAAGCGCTGCTCCGTGTTCCGCATGTCGCTCAGGACGATGCCGCCGATCACGAGGGTCTGGCCGTCGCGGACGTTGGCCACGCTCTTCGAGCTCCGGACGGCACGGATGGGAATGCCGTTGGCGGACCCATTGTAGAACGACACCTCGGGCTCGAGCTCGAGCTGCACGTAAACGCCCCCTTCGTCGCGGTACACATGGGGCGTCACATCCATCTTGATGCCGAGATCCATGAACTTCGTGGAGAAATTCTGGCCATATCCCTGCACCCCATACTCGGTGTACGGGTACTCGTCGGTCATCTTGATCAGGGCCTTACGGTGATTGACGGCCAGAATCATAGGCGACGCCAGTGTCTCGGCCTTGTTCTCGGCCACCAGTGCGTCCAACAAGGCGCCGATATCCACATAGTCGTTCAGGAACCCGAAGAACAACTGGCCGGCCACGGGTACTTGAACCGGGATATTCAGTCGTCGATCGAAGTCGGGGCCGCCGACGAACTCGCGCGTGTCGCTTCCGTACGCCCCACCACGGTTGTTCGAGCCGCCATAGATGCTCTCATTGGCCAGTGCGCCGCCCGCCCCGGATAATCCCACGATCCGCGTGTCCTGCGTCATCGGCGGATAGAAACCGCCGCCGCCCTCTTCGCCCTGAACAAACCAGCGGATGCCGAGCTCCTTCATGGCGCCTTGGTTCACCTCGGCGATCTTTGCCTCGATACGTACTTGCGTGATCTGGCTTTGCATCTGGTCCAGTTGGGCGATAACAGACATCATGTTCTGCACCGCTTCGGGCGTGTCGGTGATGATCAAGGTATTCGTGTTGGCATCGAAACCGATGTTGCCGCCCTCCGACGTCATCCCGAGTAGGGCCTCATAGAGCATCTCGGCGTTGGCATTGTTCAGGTTGACCAACTGCGTCTGCATGTCGGCGCTCCGGCCCCCCGTGATCGCACGCGGCGCGGATCGCGATACGGTGACTTGCGGATTCCTTAGGATCTTCTTCATCGCGGCGCACAGGCGCGCCGAGGCCTCGTCTTCGCCTACGCCCGCGACGCTCACGCTCCCGACATACGGCAAAGCGA
The DNA here is from genome assembly GCA_036769985.1 of Candidatus Hydrogenedentota bacterium. Classification (GTDB taxonomy): domain Bacteria; phylum Hydrogenedentota; class Hydrogenedentia; order Hydrogenedentales; family SLHB01; genus DAIPKA01. Next base: position 67,001 of record DAIPKA010000005.1, read on the forward strand.
TATTGCCCGTCGCATCCACCTGCGTGGTCGAACACAACTCGGGGCGACGATAGACATCGATGTATAGAAGGTCCCCGGGAGAGATCACCGGGGCGGCCTGGCTGACCGCTATCTGAGACACGCCGACGAGAAGAGCAACCAACGCGAGAGGCGCGCGGCGGCCGTGCAACCGAATACGGCGTGCTGAGTACAACGTCTTCATCCATCTCCTCCCCGGGCGACGACACGCCGCCCGCGCTCCGCTACGGCGATTGCGACTCACTCGCGGTGCTCTTCTCCTCAGCGGTCAACTCCGGAAGCGCCGACTCGAGGTCTTCGATCGGTTCCGGGATCGGAGTATCTACGTTCGCCCGGGTGACGGGCTCGGGGCGAACGGGGACCTCATCCTCAGCGGCCGGCGAGGAGGTGTCGGCCGCGGTCATTACACCCTGAGCGGCGAGCCAGTCGCATCTATCCATAATTCGGGCCTTCGCCAGCGGGTCGATGCCGGGCACGCGAACGGCGTGGGTCCAGTAGTCAACCGCAGTCGTGCGCAACGCCGCCTTTTCCTTCGCGTCCGGGGCGCCCTCGGCGCGCTTACGATAGAGCTCGCCCAATTCGTAGTAGTCCGTGTCGGCGTCGTAGTTGTCGGCGAGCGACGCCGCTTGGAGGTAAAGGGACTCGGCGGCCTCATAATCGCCCGTGTGGGCGTAGGCACGGGCAAGGGTGCGCATCGCGGGCAGCGCCGCGTCCGGATCCGCGAGCCGAACATCGAGTTCGCGCAGCGCCTCAATAGCCTTCTCGTAGGCACCCAACCGGCAGTACAACACCCCGATCAGGCTCCGCGCGCGCACCTCCCAGGTGTGGTCCGGATTGTCTTGGATGAAGGCCTCGAACAGGCCAAGTGCCTTTTCGTGAAGTCGACGCTCCTTGTCCGCCGCGTCCGCCTTGGCCTGCAACAGGATAAGCGCGGACTCGAACTGGGCGCGCGGTCGGTCGGTGTGAAGCGGGTGCAATCGAGCAAAGGCCTGATATGCCTCTGATGCCCGCTCGTATTGTCCCTTTCGCGCGAGCGCCTCTGCTCGGGACAGGGTCTCATCAGGCGCCGAGAGTAGCGGCGCGATGTACATGTACAGTACTGCGATTGCCCCGCACACGGCGGCGGCCACCACCGCCCGCACGCCCCATCGAACGAGACGTCGGGACACTCGATCCTTGGCGCTCCGAGACCTTCGCCGGGCATGCGGCCGGAGCGGTCGCTCGTAGATGCTGGCATCCTTCTCGACCGGGCCCGGAAGAACAACGCCCGCCGTCGGGCCGTCGGTGGGCTGCGGGAGTTCCTCCCGTTCGTCTTCCAGGTTGTACGTTGCCTCACGGGGCTGGCGTTGGAGTTCGTCGAGGAGTTGCTCGGCCTCGCGCAGGTGTTCCGGATCCGCCTGGAGCGGCGGAAGGTCGGGCGAAGAGGAAGGCCACGGCGCAGGAGACGGATCCTCGACGACTACCTCCTCTGTGTCTATGATGATTTCCTCAGTCTCATCCTGCGTTCCGGCACGCGGTTCCGAGTCGCCAATGTCGTTTCCCTCGATGAGCGGCTTGTGTGCCGCGGGTATTTCCAGCGGCGTGTGCTCGCGATCTCGGGGCGTACTGCCCTTCTCACTACTGAGATCGGCGATGATACCCTTCAGTTGGGCGATGGACGGCGAATCGCGCCGGGCGGCGAGAATGTCTTCGCTCTCCCGGCCCAACGTTTCCATCGACCCCGGCGCCATCGACGCGTCGACGTCTTCCACGCCTTGCTCGTAGAAGCTCACGGGGCGCTGCGGGTCAAGATCATCGCGGGACACCGGGGTCTCGGGCGCGTGACCTCGAGGCCGCTGCGATCGCGTTAGGCCCGTCATCTGAATGAAATCAAGGTCCGATGCGCGCTGTTCAGGCGGCACCCCGCTCCCGAGACGTTCATCGTCAGGCAACTGCTCGAGCAGGCTGTCGGCGACCTCGTTGCTGCTGAGGGAGACGTCCGCGTCGTTGTCAACGCGTATCGCACGTGGCTCATTCGACATCATGCATTAACCTGCCCTGGTGGCGTCCTCAGTTCTTTCAGCAACAGTCGCGACGCACGCGCGTCTCGACCGCTCGCCGTCGCTCCGGGCGCAGTGGGCGCCGGCTGCGGGCGACGAGGCACAGCGGCTGAACCCCCTTCCGGTATTGGGGGAGCCCCCGCATCGGTTATGGCGGCCGCCACGGCTCGGGCGCGGCGCGCTCGATCCGGTACGGTCGTCTTGTCGATCGTGTGAAGGATGATATCCCGCCCGATCAGTCGCGTCCTGATTTGTGAGGCGACCAGAAGCGCGTTGCGGCACAGGGTGACGATCACGCGCGGATTGCCCTCCGCATACCCGTGGATCGCACGGATGGCTCCCGCATCGAACTGGGGGCCGTGGCCCTGCTGCGATCCGGCCTGGCGCAATCGGAATTCCACGAAATGCTGGGTCTCCTCATAGCAGATCGGCTGAAGCGTGAACGTCATATTGATGCGTTGCTCGAAGTTCGGCGCGGCCTGAAGCACCTGAAGCCACTCGAGCTGGGCGAACAGGACCAGGTTGAGCAGCTTGTGCTGATGGGTTTCGAGATTCTGCACCAGCCGCAGCAGCTCGAGCTGGCCCCGCTTGTTCAGGTTCTGCGCGTCATCGATGATGAGTGTACTCACCTGGTTGCGTGACGCGAGGAGATACTGGTTCAGGGCGTCCATGTAGGCGACGAATGAGGTGTGGGCAGGCCGCAGATTGAACTGCGCGACGATGCTCTCGAGTAGTGCGAAGCTGGTCCAAGAAGGGATGGGAGACCCAATGACGGCCGTGTTGTAACGTTCCGGGTCGGCGGCCATGCCAGTCATGATCTTGCGCAACAACGTGGTCTTTCCCGTTCCATAGTTTCCCAGAACTACAGCTATTCCATGGCGCTGATCGATACTGCTCCAAAGACGGAAAAGGCACTCTTTGTGTTCCTGCGTTGCGTAGAAGTAGACGGGATCGGCCGTCGGAGCGAACGGCTGCTCGCGCAGGCCGAAGAAATCCAAATGGGACTGCATCTGGTCCGTCACACCCAATCTACCTCTCGGCACGATCGACTCAGGGACCGCCCCTGTCTCCGTCATAGCCAACCCGCCGGCACCGGAAGCACATAATTCGCACTCCCCGTCTATTCCGGTCGGCGGTGTCCCGAAGACCCAGGTGACGGCGGATACGCTCATACCTTTGCTATCGATTATTCTAGACGAGTTGAAGATCCGTGTCAAGGGATTATTTCCCATAAATTGTGTTGGTTGAGATTTGCCAATACAACATATTGTATCTTCCAAGTCGGTCTAGTGTCGAGCTTCCCCTGACGTCCGGTCGACCTCTTCTGTGACCGTCCTCCGGTACGTTTCGCCGCAACCTCAACCAAGACATGGCTCTTCATCCGTCCAGAGGCCGTGTTGCGCGTTGTTAACTGGACGGAGCACGGACAAGCTGATACTATGGGCTTATCCAGGCGATCTTCGGAAATGGATAAAGGTACAGATTAAGGGAAAGCGGGCGTATGAGCAGTCCGTATCTGGTTGTCCTGACGGGAAGCCTTCAGGGGCGCCGTGTCCCCATCGAAGGGCAGTTGACGATTGGCCGAAACCCCGACAGCGGGCTGCAGCTTGACGACCTTCAGATCTCGCGTCGTCATGCCATCGTCGAGCAGACGCCTCAAGGTTGCGTGCTTCGGGATCTTGGCAGCGGCAACGGGACGTACGTAGACGATCGGCGCATACTGGAGTATCGACTGACGCACGGTGACGTAGTCCACATCGGGCAGGTGAGGCTCCGGTTCGAGAATCCGGCGCCGACGACCCAGCGCGCGCCGGCACGCGCGCCGAGACCCAGTGGTGTTCGACTCAAGAGCGGGATGGAAGGGACGCTCGAGGCCTCCTCTGCGGCCAATGTCTACCAGACGTTCATCCAGGCTCCAGGTCGCGCGGCCACGGCGGACGAATTGCGGGACGCCCAGAGCCGGTTGGCGGTAGTCTACAAGGCCAATCAGATCATCGCGCAAGAACGCGATCTGCGCCGGCTATTCCCGGCGGTCATCGAACAGGTGTTCTCGTTGGTACCGGCGCACAATGGGGTGATCATGCTTCGCGATGAGCGGACTTCCGAGTTGGTGACGGAATACGTGCGGTCCAAGTCGGGCGACGTCGAGGTAGTCATCAGCTCCACCATCGTCAACCGGGCCTCGGAGAATGGCGAGGCGATTGTAACGATCAACGCGGCGGATGACGCTCGCTTCGAGGCCGGGCGGAGCATCATTGCGCAGAACATCTCGTCGGCCATGTGCGCACCACTCACCCATCAGGAGGAGACGCTGGGCGTCATCTACGTGGATACGCGCGGTACGACCAATGCCTTCAAACAAAGCGATCTCGAGTTGCTCGTGGCGCTCGCGGCTCCGGCCGCCATCGCAATCAAAAACGCGCAGTACGTCAACATGATCGAGCGGTCGTACCAGGACACGCTGATTGCCTTGGCCAACGCCGTCGAGATGCGAGACCATTATACCGTGGGCCATACATGGCGCGTCACCAATTTCGCCATGCAGATGGCCGCGAAACTCGGTTGGGATGAGGAACGGCTCAAGCTGACCCAGATGGGCGGCCTGCTGCACGACGTCGGCAAGATCGCCGTTGCCGACGCCATCCTGAACAAGCCCGGCCGACTCACGGACGAGGAATACGAGATGATGAAGGTGCATCCGGAGCGCGGCGCGCGTCTGATGGCGGACATCCGAATGCTGAAACCGCTGATCCCCTTCTGCCTGTGTCATCACGAGCGATATGACGGAAAGGGCTATCCGCAAGGGCTCAAAGGGGAAGACATCCCTATCGAAGGTCGTTTGATTTCCGTGGCAGACACCTTCGATGCAATGACGAGCCACCGCCCATACCGTCGAGGTCTGGATCCGGAAGTGGCCATTCAGGAAATCGAGAACGGTAAGGGCGGTCAGTTCGATCCGGTATGTGCGGACGCCCTCATCGCGTGTTACCGTGAAGGCAAGGTCAATCGCATCTTCCAGGACTACATGAAGGCCGAGAAGAGCATTGCCTGCCCCTTCTGCAGCACGTACATCCGCATTCCGGAGGGCGCCAACGTAGGCGATGTGTTCCGCTGCGAGGTCTGCCATCGCCACGTGCGACTCAAGGTGGAGAACGAGGCCTACTACGGCGAGCTGGTTGCTGAGGCGGACCAGACGCGCCTGTGACGGGCTGCGGGCCGGCCGTCGGGCGACCGCGCTATGGCAAGATGCCCGTCCTCTGCGGACGGTGACTCGTGGGAGTGCAGGGCGTGCCTGATTCCGCAGACCGCGTACGACGACTGATCCGCACGACGCGTTTCGTGTGGAGCGTATCCGCCGTGGCCGTGGGCACACTGCTTACGGCGGCGGTGGCGGCGGCGTTCTTGGTGACGGTCTTCGCGGCGGACCGCCTGTTCGCCTTGCCGCCGGCCGTCCGGTGGATCGCCCTCGTGTGCGGGGCCGTACTGATGATGGCGGCGGTATGGCGGTGGTTTCTCGATGGCGCGCCTTTCTTCGCCAGCGATGATCGCGTAGCCGTGTACTTCGACGCGCGCGTCGCCGAGACGGACAATACACTGGTCAATGCCGTGCAGATCGCCGCCGGCGGAGCCCCCGGGGCTAGCGAAGCGATGGCCGCTCAGTTTCTGGCCGGTGCCGGTGCGCGACTGGCACGGTTCTCGGGGTGGGAGGCATTGGACGGCAGGCGCCTGGGGGCTTCCCTGAAACGGGCAGCCGGGCCGCTGGCCGTGTTGGCGGCGTGCGCGGCCATTTCGCCGGGCGGATTATCCAACTCGGTACACCGACTACTGAATCCCTCGACCACGGCGAAATACGCCGCGGGTGTTCAGATCGATGTGTCGCCGGGCGATGCCGTTGTTCCGGAAGGGGGAACCCTGGAGGTTCGGGCGGCCATTCATGGCGACGTGGGCGATGTAGTCCTCGAGTATGAGTCCAGCGAATCCGATGAACCGGTACGCGCGGCCATGCGCCGGGGTAATGAGTCCTTCGAGGCCGAAATGCGTGGTATTACCGAGGGTCGACACTATCGCGTTACGGCGATGCCGACGGGGGCGCGCGGCATGGGCCGGCTACTCGGGGCGGTGGTTCGGTGGCCGGCCGTTTCGCCGACGTACGTGATCCGGACCGTGCCATCTCCGGCCATCGAAGAAATGGCCCTCCAGTTCACGTTTCCCGCCTATACCGGCCGTCCCCCGGTCGAGGAGCGTCCGGCCAAGGGCGATATCCGTGCCCCGGTCGGAACGCAGGTAGTGGTGCGTGGCCACGCCAATAAGGCCTTGATGCAGGCGGGCTTGCGCTTGGGCGAGGATACCGTGGAGGGGCGCGTGTCGAATAGGGACTTCGCTGCGTCGCTGGTCGTCGAGAAGAGCGGCGCGTACCGGATCGACCTTCGCGACACGGAGGGCTTCGCGAACGTCGAACCCGCCGCGCACACCATCTTCGCCGAACCCGACCGATCGCCCGAGGTCGCCCTCACAGCGCCGGACCGCGATATCACCGTGGCTCAGGACGCCACCGTGCCCCTCGTCTTTGCCGTCACGGATGACTACGGCCTGACCTCCGTCGAATGGTGTCTGAATCGAGGCGACGAGACGGATGCACACGAAGTCGTCGCGGCCGAGGATGGAACCCTGTGCGGCGTCGAGAAAACGATTCTGCTCGACTTGGCGAAACTCGGCGTTGCTCCGGCGGACATTCTCCAGGTTTGGGTGCGCGCTACGGATAATCGGCCCGAGGAACCTCAGACGGCGCGCTCGCGCACTATCCATATCCGGGTCGCCGGCGTGGCCTCCGAGACCGAACGCACCGAGGTCGAAGCACAACTGATGGCGCGCGTCCGTGCGTTGCTCGATGAGCAGAAGAAGATCAATGAGGATCTCGACATGCCGCTGGCACAGACCATTGGCGCGGCCATGGCTCTCGATATGCATGGGGCGCGTTTCGAGGAGGGCGCCGACCGGCAGCAGCGTGTGGCCGAGGATGCCGTGGCGCTGGCCAACGAAGCGGCAGCCACAAACTGCTTCGCGGATGAGGCGCGCAACGCGCTAGGCCACCTGGTAGCGGATGCCGCGGCCGATGCCGCCGAAGGATTGCGTGACCTGGCCGCTCACGAGGCCGGCGAACACGGCGAGACGGCCGGGCGCGTGAAGAAGGACCAGGCCTCCGTTGTACGCACCCTCGGGCAGCTCCTGAACGACCTTGCCGACGCGCGCGAGACTCCGGCGGAACCGGTCGTCGAGACCAGCTCGTCCGACGAGACCGCCGAACCGAAGGTCGAGAACGAGATGGCGGAACGGGTGAGAGAAGACCTGACGGAATTCGCGCAGCGCCAACGCGAAGTGGTCGAAGAGGCCAACCGCCTCGGTAAGGAGAAGGTCGAGGTCCCTACGGCCGAGGAGAAGGCGAGTCTTCAGGCGCTCCAGTCGGCGGAGGAAGACCTGGGCCATCTTCTCGAGGAGATGGTCTCGGATCTCAGTGAGTTGCCGAATCAGGACTTCTCGAGGCCGTGTCTGCGGGAGGAGATCGTCGAGATCCTTGCCGAGGTCGAACTGGCCGAGGATGCCTTCGCCCTTCAGAATCGGCTCATGGCCGTCTCCGCGGCCGAGGCCGGGCTCGAGTTAGCGGCGGAGCTCGTGCACCGTCTCCCGAAGTGGTTGTCCGATATGCCCGATCACCTGAAATGGGACATGGAGGAGCCGCCCGAGGCATGCGACGTACCCATGGCCGAGCTTCCCGAGGAACTCACCGACATGATGGGCGATCTCATTGACGAGGAGGCGGCCATGACCGAAGAGGTCGAGGATGAATCCAGTTCGTGGGCCGATTCGATCGACGCAGGCGCCGGGTGGGGGGCCATGGACGGGCCCATCAGCAATATGAGCGCCCAGGGCATCACCGGCAACGTGCTCCCGAACTCGAGCGAGATCGCTGGGCGTAGCGGCGAAGGACGCACCGGCCGCGCCCACGGCGAGTTTGTCGAGGAGACGGCCCAAGGCAAGGGCGGGCGCGATACGCCGACGCGCCTCACGCCCGATCCCTTCGAATCCGGCGTGGTGAGCGATACCAGCACGGATCCGGTGGGCGGTGCGACGGGCGGCGGCAAGGTCAGCGGGACCGGAGCCGCGGGTCTGCGCGGTCCGACGCCGCCCGAGCGCCAACAGGCCATGGCCCGGCTCGCCGACAAGCAGGCGGACATCCGGAACAAGGCCGAACGGTTGAGGTTCAAACTGGACGTCGTGAATATCCCCGTGCCGGGACTCGACAAAGCCATTGGCGCGATGACGGCGATCGAGGAAGACTTGCGCGATTTCCGGTACCAGAATGTCTTGGATCGGCAGGATGTCGTCCTGGACGACCTCCGATCGTCGCACCTCGTGATGCTGCAACACATCAAGGTGCGCGGCGAGCGACGGACGAGCATGCCGCGCGATGAGCAGATCGAGGTGCTCGATGCCATGGATGAGGAAGTCGTGCCCGAGTATCGCGACATGGTGGCGGACTACTTCCGTCGCTTGGCGGAGTCGCCCCGATGAGAATGGGGGGGTCAAGATCGATGCAGGCTGACGGCGGCGCCACGCGCCGTTGCGGTCTGGCCGCCGTGGCAGTCTTCGTGGGTCTGGTGTCGTTCGGCCAGGAACCGACGGCGGCGAATCTCGTGACTAACGGGGATTTCGAGTACGGCGAGGCTGCTCCGGCGGGTTGGGACCCGTTCTTCATCGTGCATGATGCGGGTGGCCGCGAGGCGAGGCCGACATTCGGCACGACGGATCGGGATTCGTGTGTGCGGTGGGCGCCCGGGGAGGGCATGAATGGTTCGCGGGGCGTGTGCATCGAAATGGAGCGGGGCGTCGCGGAGGGTTACGGCCAAGGCTATTTCTCGGCGCCGATTCCCATTGAGCCGAACACCGAGTACGAGGTGGCCGTCAGCGTGCGCAGCGATGCGCCGAACGCCATGGTCTTCCTCAAAGGGTATGCGCCCGTGCAGGGAGAGTCCCGCGAGGTGTACAGCAAGCACAAAGAAGCGCATTTTGGCCGATATCTCGAGAAGGGACCCTACACCTTCCTGCGTTTCCGCGCCCACCCTCGCCACGGAACCTATGCGGTCGAATACGTCCGTGTATGGATCTACGCGTACCTCCGCCCGGGCCACGTGTGGTTTGACGACGTGTCTCTGTCGCGTGTCGGGTCGGCAACTATCGCCGATCCGCCCAGGGCACCCGGCGCCCCGGCCGCTCCGTTGGCGCCGCCCGAACCTCATCCCCCGATCTACGTACGATGAGAGGTGGCACGGTGACCGTTTGGCCGAAAAGAATGGTGGTCGCGTTCCTCTACACAGGAATGATCGCTGCGGTGTGCGTGGCGGCCGATGCTCCGCCCGGGTGGTGGGACGATTCATGGCGGTGCCGGAAGACCGTCCAGGTGATTGGGGCCGGCCCCGAGCCGGCCGTGGTGGTCTTCACGACCGGCGGCATGCTCAAGTCCGACGCCGCCGACCTTCGGATCCTTGACGAGGCCGGCCGTTCCATCCCGTACTCCGTCATCGCTTCGGGCTTCGAGGACTTGTGCACCGTGGCCTTTCCCGTGGAGAAGGGGCAGACCACGTTTCAACTGTACTACGGCCATCGCCTAGCCGAGCGGCCCGAGATGGATTGGCAACCACGGCGTGGTCTCGTTCTCGAGGTCCGCTCGAAGGGCCAAGGCGGCTTCAACAGTTGGGAGGAGATGCGCGCACTCCTGGATGCCAGTTCGGAAGTACAGGGCCGCGGTCTGCACCCCTGCGTGTTCGACGGCGGCAATCGGTTCGGCCCCTCGGACAACTACATCAGCATCTACCGGGGATTCCTTGAGTGTCCGGCGTCCGGCACATACGCGTTCGCGACTACCTCCGACGACGCGTCCTTCCTGTTGATCGATTCGAACATGGTGACCGCGTGGCCGGGATCGCACGGAGCCGTGGGGGATGCCCGTCACCAAACCCCGCTCCAGCTCGAGGCCGGCGTGCATCGCTTTGAGTACTATCATGTGGACGGAGTCGGCGATCAGGTGGCCGAGGCGGCGTGGCGACTGCCGGGCAGTGGATCCTTCGAGGTCATTCCCCCCAAGGCCTTCACGCCCCTCGCCGAAGGACGCGTTGTCGATTACGGAATGGTGGACGACGACGCGCCAATCGATTTCGATTTCTGGCAGGAAACCACGCTCATTGTCGGCGACACACTGATGGCCTGCGTTCAGTTCCGCGTGACGTTTCCGAAGTCCATCCAGATGCTGACGCCGAACTGGGACTTTGGCGACGGCACGGTAGCGAATCGTCGTGCGCCGGCCCATGTGTATGCGTGTCCTGGGCTATACCATGTCACACTGCGGCTTGGCGATCGCCAAGCAAGTCAGGACGTGCGCGTCTGGGAGAATGAAGCACTGGCCGGAGGCGAGCCGGATGCCGTGGCGGCCGAGTATGCGAAGGTCATCGCGACCTATGACCTGGACGAGATACAAGGCGGGGCCTTACCCGTGCTCGCGACATTCGGGAATCTCTTCGGGCGTGCCGAACTCGAGCAACAAGCGTTGGCGGCGCTGGTGAATTCCGAAGACGCCTACATCGACGGGGCATTGGGTTACCGGCTCATCGAGCGCGCCGATGCCCTGCGCAGGGCAGGGCAATTGGACGATGCGCTCGCCCTGCTTCGTCAGGTCGCGCTGCGCCATCGCGTCGAGGAGGTCATATGCCGAGCGCTCCGCGAGCGCGGCCGTCTGTTCTTGACCCTCGGCATGGACGAGGACGCCGAGGAAACATATGATCGCTTGAAGAATCGCTCGCTCGAGAACCCGGCGCAACGCGCGGTAGGTCTGGCGGGCCTCGGCGACGTGTGCCGGCACCGTGGCGATGCCACGAAAGCGAAGGAGTACTATGCCCAGGCGCAGGCCCTCTGCGGTACCGAGCCCGGGACCGAAGCGCGCGTACGCGGCGGCCACGCCCAGGCGCTCATGGCCCATCTCCGCAACGGGCGGGCCGACGCGGCCCTCGACGAGGCCAGGCGCTGGGAGGACGTCGTGCCTATGGACCGTATCCAGGGATACCTGTCCGTCCTCGAAAGCATCGCATTGATGATTCTCGGCGAACTCGGCACGGCCCGCGCCGAACTCGAGGACGTACTCGCCGCGAATCCCTCCGGCAACTTCGCCGGCGAGGCCGTCCTGCTCCTCGGTGATTGCCTGGCACTGTCGGGAAAAACGGATGACGGCGTGAAGTGTTACCAGCGCGTCCTCGACGACTACCGCGAGAGCCCCGCGCGCAACTTCGCGGAGGCGCGTATCCAGAATCCACCAACCACACTCGAATACCTGCCATTTCCCATACTCGACTCGGGAGGCCCGTGAGCGCCGGCTCGCCGATGGCGCTGAGGTCGTCGGCGCCGAGCGGAGGCGCAAATCGCGGCGTCGATGGTATACTGGCGCGCGAGGAGAAAACCGGGAATCCGAGATGGAACGAAAATTCATTTTCGCCGAAATGCAGCTTGACGACGGCCTGGTCCGGAATCTTCGCCGCCTGAATCCGTGGTGGGAGGGATTGCCGCTGCCGGAACTTCCCGCCACGCGCCGTCATCTTGTGGGGCACATCAAGCGGCGGATCGAGGCGCGAATCGCCCCCATTGCGGTCGTGCGCGGCGCGCGTCAGATTGGCAAGACAACGGCGCAACTGCACGTGTTGCAGGACTTGCTGAACGGCGGAATTCCGCCGCAGCATATCCTACGAGTCCAGTGCGACGAACTGCCAGGACTTACCGAACACGATGAACCCATTCTGCGTCTCGTCGACTGGTACGAGAGCAACGTCTTGGGCAGGACGCTGAACGAGGTCGCGCGCGACGGCGGACAGACCTATCTGTTCTTCGACGAGGTCCAGAACCTGAAGACCTGGGCGCCGCAACTGAAGTTTCTCGTGGACTCCTCAACCACGCAGGCAATCGTCACGGGAAGTTCAGCGCTCCGAATCGAACAGGGCCGGGACAGCCTGGCGGGGCGGATTACGACTATCGAGGCCGGTGTGTTGTCGCTCACCGAGATAGCCGAGTTTCACGGCCGATCGCTTGGCAGGCCCTTTCTTGCCGATAACGGCGTCGGCGCCTTGGCGGAACGGACCTTCTGGCAGGATCTGGCGTCTCACGGAGTAGCATTGGCTTCGGAGCGAGACGTTGTCTTCCGGGAGTTCTCTAACCGAGGTGGCTATCCGCTGGTACATAAGCGGCTTGGCGTGGAATGGGCGGTTCTGGCGGATCAACTCAACGAGACGGTCATAAAACGCGTGATCCAACATGACCTACGCGTCGGAGAACGGGGACGAAAACGGGACGCCCCCCTCTTAGAGGAGGTGTTTAGACTTGCCTGCCGGTACGTCGGGCAGGCGCCCAATCCTGCCACGCTGGCGCGAGAGGCACAACGGATTCTGCAAGCTAACGTAGGCGCGCAACGGGCCTTGCACTATCTGCGCTTCTTGGGAGACACGCTGCTGTTGCGCCTGATTGAGCCTCTCGAGATCCGGTTGAAGCGGAAGCGAGGCAACGCAAAGATCTGCCTCGCGGACCACGGACTGCGGGCAAGCTGGCTGCAAGAGATCGTGCCGCTCGCACCGGCGGACCTCGATGCCAACCCCCACCTGGCGGATCTGGCGGGCCATATCGCCGAGAGTGTGGCTGGCGCCACGCTGTCTACAGTGAGTTCGTTGGACCTCGCCCATTTGCCAGAAAGGCAAGGCGAGCCAGAGGTCGATTTCGTCCTGACCATAGGTACCCGGCGCATACCGCTCGAGGTGAAGTACCAGCGCCGACTCGATCCACTCCGCGACACGGAGGGCCTGCGCACCTTCGTTGAGAAGGCCGTGAATGACGCGCCTTTCGGACTGCTGGTCACGCGTGGCGATGAAACAGGCGTCGACGATCCGCGTATCGTGACGATTCCGTTGTCGACGCTCATGCCGCTGCGGTAAGGGGGAAGCTCGCTCGGCGTTTCCGCCGTGGTACGAAGTCGTGGCAAAGATACGGAGAGGAAGAAGATCATGCGCCGAGTTGCATCGTCGGGTCGTCACGCGCTTCTCGTGTTGCTCGTTGCCGCGCTGTCCGGCTGTTGCGGCCTAGGAAACACCGGGCCTACCGGATCGCGTTGCGAGTCGCTCTACCTGACCATGCGAGACGGCGTCCGGATCGCCATCGATGCTTGGCTGCCCGAGGGGCTCGACGCCGGAGAGCGGTTGCCTACCGTTATCATGGCAACGCGGTATTGGCGTGGGCTGGACCTGAAGCTTGCGTGCTTCGAGGAGGATCCGGCCTGGGCCGAGGCGGCCTTCTTCAATGGCCATGGCTACGCGCTCATCATCGTCGATGCGCGCGGCACCGGCGCGTCCTATGGCCGTCAGGACTATCCCTTCTCGGATGCCGAGATCGCGGATTACGGTGAAGTGCTGGACTGGATCGTTGCCCAAGTATGGTCAAACGGCCGCGTCGGCGCCTATGGCGTGTCGTATGTCGGCGCTACGGCCGAGCTTATGGCCTCGCTCGACCACGATGCGCTCACAGCCGTGGTGCCGTGCTTCGCCGACTTCGACGTCTACGCGGACATCCTCCGCCCCGGCGGTCTTCTCAACGAGGGCTTCCTCCGCTCGTGGAGTGAGGGCAACCAGGCCCTCGACGCCAACGACATCTGCGCCGTGTCCGAGTCCGAAGGGCTCGGATGCCTCCTGCAGCGGCTCGTGGTCGCCGGCGTCAAGCCCGTCGACGAAGACCCCTCGGGCGACCTGCTTGCGGCCGCGGTGGACGAACACCAAGGCAACATCGACGTGTTCGAGACGGCCGCAGGTATCACCTACAAGGATGATCTCTTCAACACGGTTCCCGCCGAAACGCTAGGAGCCTATGCGCAGCGTGAGGCCATCGAGCGCGCCGGTGTGCCGTACCTCGCCTGGGCCAGTTGGCTGGATGCCGCCACGGCCCACGGCGCGCTTGGACGGTTCATGACGTTCTCCAATCCACAGCGGCTGATCATCGGGCCGTGGAACCACAGCGGCGACGATGATGTGGACCCCTTCGCGCCTCGCGACGATTTGGGTGGAATGAGTTCCGAGGCGCAACGCACGCGGATCATCGAGTTCCTCGACGCCTACGTCAGGGATGGCGTCGCCCCCGCATCTCTCCACGAGGTCCAGTACTACACGCTCAACGAAGGCGCGTGGCGAACGGCTACCGAGTGGCCGCCGGCCGGTGTCGAGGAACGGGCGTTCTACTTGCGCACCGACGGCGCGCTTTCCGCCGAGCCGCCCGGCGTCGAAGAAGGGCACGATGGCTACGTGGTCGACTTCAACGCCACGACCGGCCGCAAGAATCGCTGGTACCGGAGCGGCGGCGACTGGCGCTACGAGGATCGCGCAGGCGAGGACAGCCGCCTTCTTACCTACACGAGCCCGCCGTTCGATTCCGACGTCGAGATCACCGGACACCCCGTTGTCACGCTCTTCCTCGATTGCTCGGAGGCCGACGCCGCGTTATTCGTGTACCTCGAAATCGTCTCCGAGGATGGTGCCGTCACCTACGTAACCGAAGGACAGGTCCGGCTGATTCATCGGAAGGTCGGCGCGGCTCCACCGCACGCTGTGTTCGGCCCGTACCACAGTTTCCGGAGCGACGATGCCGAATCCTTCGTGCCGGGCGTGGTCAACGAGGTCGAGCTTACGCTCTTGCCGACCTCGGTGTTCGTCGAGCGCGGCGCCCGGCTGCGCGTGGCCGTCGCCGGTCACGACAACGGGACCTTCGGGCGCGTCCCCGCCACCGGCGATCCCGTCATCGACGTGTACCACGACGCCTCGCGCCCTTCGTCGATCCTCGTGCCCGCAATCGGGCGGTAGGGGAGAGCAGGCGCTCCGCAACCTGAGGCCGCGCAGTTCGGACGCCTCGCGCCGGACTGCGGCGAGCCGTTCGTCGGTCAGTTCAAGACCGGCCACATGAATTCCAGGGCCATGCGGCGCTATAGTGGTGCTCTCAGGTGATTTGGGTCAACGTGAGGCGGCGAACGGATGGCGGACATGACGGAACAGAGCAGGCGGGCGTATGCCTTGCTCGATGAATTCAAGGGCGGCGCCTACGTCCGAGGAATCCACTGTTTCGGCCGACTGGGCGCGCTGGTCGCCGAGATGGGACGCCGTGCGTCGGTGGTGGCGTCGGGCTTTGGAAAGCCTTGGGGGGCGACCCTCCATGAGGCGATCGGCTGTTCGCTGGCCGCGGCAGAGGTGAGTCTGTGTGGCGACCTTGTGCGGGGTGCGCGACCGAATGCGCCCCGGGAAGATGTGTTCCGCATTGCGGATGCGCTCCGCGCGCAGGATGCCGAAGTCGTTGTGGCTGTCGGCGGCGGCAGCGTGATTGATGCCGCCAAAGCGGCCGTGGCCTACAACGCCTTGCGCGATATCCATCCGGATCTGGATGCGTACTTCGGTGTGGGCCAAGTGTCGGCGCTTCTCGAGGCGTCGGGACGCTCGATGAAACCGATAGTGGCAGCCCAACTGGCCTCGGGCTCCGCGGCCCATCTCACGAAGTACTCGAACATCACGAGTCTCACGACGGCGCAGAAACTGCTCATTGTCGATGGGGCCATGGTGCCGCCACGCTCGATTTTCGACTACGCCATGACGGCGACGGCCTCGCGGGATCTCACGATGGACGGGGCGCTGGACGGCGTGGCCCATTGCCTGGAAGTGCTCTACGGCGCCGCCGGCGCATCGCTTGATCGCGTTTGGCGCGTGAGTTTGACCGGCATCGATCTGATCGTGCGCCACCTCAAGCGCGCCTGTGAGGCGCCCGACGATCTCGGCGCGCGCGAGGCCCTCGGCCTCGGGACCGATCTCGGCGGCTACGCGATCATGATTGGGGGCACGAACGGTGCCCATCTCACCAGTTTCTCATTGGTGGATGTGTTGTCGCACGGCCGCGCCTGCGCCATGATGAATCCATACTACACGGTGTTCTTCGCGCCGGCCATTGAAGACCAGCTCCGGGCCGTGGGTGCGATCTACGGGAACGCGGGCTACGGACGTATCGATCTGCGTCGACTCCGTGGCCGCGATCTCGGCCTTGCCGTAGCGGAAGCCATGCTGGCGCACGCGCGCGACCTCGGCTTCCCGACGATGCTGAGCGAGGTGCCGGGGTTCTCGGATGCCCATATTGAACGGGCCCTCGAAGCGGCGAAGAGCGCGAAGCTCGAAATGAAACTCCGGAATATGCCGGTGCCGCTGTCAGCCGAACGCGTGGACGACTACCTGGGCCCGGTTCTCGAAGCGGCGCGGACCGGCGATTTCGACTTGGTGCGGAATATGTCATGATCTCGCTGGGTGAACGATGGACAAGGATTCGGAGAAGCCATGACGTCGCCTGACGAGACTCCCGTGGTTCCCGTGCGACCGCACGGCCGCCGGCCGGCCCATCCCGTGATTCGGTGGCTGTTGGCGGTTGTTGCTCTGCCACTGGTGGGGCTGGTGATTGCGGAAGTGGGACTGCGTGCGGCGGGCTATGGCCGCCCGATGCGTCCATTCATCACGCGCTCGGTTGGGCATCAGCGCGTGCACATCCGGAACATGGCCTTTTTCAATCTGTTCTATGCTCGGCCCAAGCGCTTCCCGGAGCTCGCGTCTTCGACAGACGACTTCGAGGTCGTCGAGCCCAAACCGCCCAACACGTATCGCATCTTCGTGTTCGGCGGCTCGGCGGCGCAGGGCTGGCTGGGACCCGAGGCCAGCTTTCCGCGCGTCCTGAAGGCCATGCTCAAGACGCGATTTCCCGCAACGGATTTCCAGGTGTACAACATGGCGTGCGCGGGCATGAACTCCCACGTCATGCGCGTCCTGGCCAAAGCCTGTGCGCACCTGGAGCCCGACGCGTTTCTCGTGTACACCGGCAATAACGAGATGGGCGGCCCCTTCGGGTTGACGGCCGCCATGTCCAACGGAGGGCGCGTGCCGAATCTGTATGCGGCGCGAGCCCAGATCTTCCTGGGTAACCTCCGCCTTCGGCAGTGGCTCGTCGAGCACGTGTCTCCGGTCATAGAAAGGCTCCGTCGTCTCCGCAGACTTACGCCGGCATCCGCGTCGCTTCGGCACGACGACCCACGAGTATCTACCGTACTGCGGCACTTTGAGGATAACCTCAAGGACTTGTCCGCTGCGGGCCGCTCCGGAGGCGCCACGGTCATCCTCAGTACGATGGGCGCGAATCTTCGCGATTGGACACCGACCGAACTGGTACGCCTCCGGGCACTCAACAAGAACGAGCGCGCCGAGTGGAAACGCCTGTTTCAGGAGGGTTTGGCCCAGCAGGAGTCCGGGGCCTACCGAGCGGCCCTCTCAACGTTTCGTCGCGCAGCCGCCATCGAAGACACGTACGCGGCGCTCCCGTTCCGCATGGGGCGGTGCCATTTCGAGTTGGCCGAGTACGACGCAGCCCGCGCGTGTTTTCGGAAGGCCCTGGACCACGACTCCTTCCGCTGGGCGCGTTCAAAGTCATCCATCAATGAGATCATCCGATCCACGGCTTCCGCGCACGGCTATCCGCTGGCTGATGCCGAAGCTCGTCTTGCCGAAGCCAGCCCAGGAGGGATTCCGGGATCGGAGATGTTCTTCGACGCGTGTCATCTGACGTTTCGTGGTAACTATGCCGTTGCAGGCGCCTTCTTCGACCGACTGCTGCCGGTCCTGCCTCGACGGGTGTTGGGCCGGACCGAGGCTGTGCCTGGGCCGCCCTCCGAGGATGAATGTCGTCGGCTTCTCTACATCGATCCGCACGCCGAGGCCAATCAACGGGCGGAAGCGCTCTCGAGCCAGGGTGCCTCCGACGAGGAAGCCGCGCGCGTGGAGACGCGCACGCAGGCAGACGTAGCGGCTTTTCCTGTCGAATCCTCTGAGGAGGGAATCGCATGCCTCGAAGCGGCCCTGCGCGTGATGGCGCCCGACGGCCTCCTGCAGGAGAGGTACGTGACTGGTTTGAGTACTCAGATCCACGACGACCGTACGCTCGAGGCCGCGCGGACCTTCGTCGAGCAATTCCCTTTCCACCGACAGAGCCGATGGCTGCTGGCTCAGATACTCAGTGAGAAGGGGCAGTTTGCGGAGGCCAAGGATCAGCTCGATTGGCTACTGGCCCTTTATCCCGAGGATCCGCAGACACTCACTCGGTATGGCGACGTGCTGCAGCGCGCCGGCGAGCCGGAGGCCGCGTTGGTCTACTACGCGCGCGGACAAATACCCGAAGGCATGGACCTCAACTCTCAGCTTCTCAAAGCCCAAAGCTTCGAAGCGCTGGGGCGCACGCAGGAGGCGGTCGCCCTCTATCGCGAGGTGGCCGAGTGCGCCCCTGGTTTTGAAGAGAGCTTTGCGCGGCTCGATGCCATTTATCAAAAAGAACACGACGGGCGGAGTCGAACGTTACAATGGCGTAGCTACGTGTCCAGCAGACCGGAGGAACCGCTGGGTCACCTGTATCTGGGCCGAGCGCTAGAGGATACCGGCGCATGTGAGGAAGCAATCGCCGCCTATCGGCGTGCCGCCGAGCTCGCCCCGAAGGACCTTCGTTTCCGCGAGTGGCTTGCTGCGGCACTCCGTCAATGTGGCCGACTTGAGGATGCCCTTCAAGTCTACAGGGACATAACTCGAGTCGATCCTCAACACGCCGAGGCCCGGATAGAGGAAGGGCGCCTTCTGGAGCGACTGGGGCGCGGCGCCGAAGCCATCGAGGCCTACACGGCGGCGGCGTTTGTCCGCGGGCAAGACGAGTCCGTCTATGACGCCCTGGATTCGCTCGTTTCGCGAGTCGAGGGCACCGAAGGCCGGGTGAGACTTTGGAAGCGGCTGGCCGAGGAGGGCCCCGAGTCCGGCCTTGTTCAAAAACACCTGACCACGGTGCTTGGGGCGGCCTCCATGCGGCAGCACGCTGCTACGATGATCGCCGAGGGCCGGCCGGAGGAGGCCTTGCGGAGCTACTCCGAAGCGCTTAGCGCGGATGTTCACGATGCGGAGACATACATAGCCCTGGAAGCGCTGTTCGCCTCCGGCGCATGCGGTGATGACCAGGAACAGTTCTGGCGGCGCGTGATCGATGCCTGTCCGGACTCGGGGCGAGCATACTGGTATCTTGCCCAGGCCTTGAGAGAGAAGGGTGAAGGCGAAGACCGTGTTTCGGCCCTCGAGCGGGCGGCCGCGCTCAGTCCGAGGGATGCCGGGATTCAGGCGGAACTCGGGCGTGTCCTGTTTGACCTGGGTCAATACGAGGCGTCGATACCCGCGCTGGAACGGGCCATCGGCATTAACCCTGAGGTCACCTACGTGCGGCCGATGCTCGTGGCGGCCCACTACGAGAGCGGCCATGTCGACGCGGCGCGCGCCGAACTGGCCCGGTGCCGAGGATTGGGCATTGATGTGCCGAACGATCTGGTCGAGGTGGTTGAGGGAGGCAGCCGGTAGCCGTGAGCCCGCTGGTCGGGCGCGGCGCCACGTAGAGAAGGCAGCGAATGAACTCGGGATTGCAGTATCAAGACGGGCCGCGCGCGTCACGGCGGCGCGCCTCGCGGCTTCTGGCCTTGGTGGCGATGGTGGCGGTACCGCTGGGGGTGCTGGCCGCCGCCGAGATGGGATTGCGTGCTGCGGGCTATGGCCGCTCGATGCGTCCCTTCGTTAAGCGATCATCTGGAGACCAGTGTATCTACATCCGCAACCTAGGCTTCTTCGACCAGTTCTTCTCCGGCCCGACCGTTTCAGATATGGCCTGTCCGGACAACTTCGAGATCGTCCAGCCCAAAGCGGCGAACGCCTACCGGATCTTCGTGTTCGGTGGTTCCGCTGCGCAAGGCTGGCCGGGGCCGGAGGCCGCCTTCCCGCGCATACTGAAAGCCATGCTCAAGGTTCGGTTCCCCGAGACGGATTTCCAAATCTACAACATGGCGTACGTGAGCATGAATTCGCACGTGATGCGGCCGTTGGCCATGGCGTGCGCCCGCCTCGCTCCCGACGCCTTTCTCGTGTACATGGGCAACAACGAGATCAGCGGTCCTTTTGGAATGTTCTCCGACGTGCCAAACTCCGGCACGGTGCCCGACCGGGGCATGATCCGCGCCCACATCCTCCTCAGTGACTCTCGTCTCCGCCAGTGGTTGTCCTGCCACGTGCCAGGCGCCCTCGGATGGCTCAGCCGCGCTTCCAGCCCGCCGGCCCCCCAGAGCCTTCCCCGGCCCGACGATCCCCGGCTCCCGACGATCTACGAGTATTTCAAGGCCAACCTGGCCGATCTTAGCCATGCGGGCCGGACGGCGGGCGCCCAGGTGGTCTTGGGAACGGTAGGTGTCAATCTGCGCGACTGGACACCGACCAATTCCCTTCACCTTCGAGCGCTTTCCGAAGCCGAGCGCGTCGAGTGGGATCGGCTCTTCAGCGAAGGCGCGGCGTTGCAGAA
The DNA here is from genome assembly GCA_036769985.1 of Candidatus Hydrogenedentota bacterium. GTDB lineage: Bacteria > Hydrogenedentota > Hydrogenedentia > Hydrogenedentales > SLHB01 > DAIPKA01. Next base: position 87,565 of record DAIPKA010000005.1, read on the forward strand.
TACGGGGAACTATCGCGAGGCCCTCGATGCGTTTGCCCGAGCGGCCGCTATCGGAGATACGCACGCGGAACTGCTCTTCCGCATCGGACGTTGTCATTTCGAGCTGGGCGAGTATGAACAGGCACGCGAGCGCTTTGTCAAAGCCCTGGACTACGACACCTTTGCCTGGGCTCGGGCCAAGAGTCCCATCAACGAGGTCATTCGGTTCACGGCCAGCGAATACGGTTATCCGCTGGCCGATGCTGAGGCCCGTCTCGCCGCATGTAGCCAGGGAGGGGTTCCGGGGGAGGACATGTTCTGCGATGCCTGTCATCTGACATTCCGGGGCAACTACGTTATCGCGGCCGCCTTCTTCGATCGGCTGATTCCAGTGTTGCCTCGGGCCGTGTTGGGGCAGCTCGGGGCCATTCCGACACCGCCTTCCGAGGAAGAGTGCCGCCGCTTGCTCTGCCTGAATCCGATGCAAGAGGCGGAACAGCGCGCGGCCGCGGCCGATACGGACTGGCGATTGGACGACGAGGCGCGACGGCGTGCGCTGGCCGAGGCCCAAAAGCGCAAGGCGGCGTTGTTGCTCGATACGCCCGAGCAACGGATCGCGTGTCTCGAAGCAGCGCTGGGGGTCATGGCGCCGGATTACCCGTTGCAGGAACGCCTGGTCCGCGAGTGGAAGGACAGAGGCGATATGGGCCGCGCGCTCCATGAGGCTCAGGTATGGGTGAATCAGTTCCCGTACAATCGGCAGAGTCGATGGGCAAGTGCCGAGATTCTGTGTGATACCGAGCGATACGAAGAGGCCATGGAACAACTCGAACACGCATTGGTCTTCTATCCGGAAGATGCCGAGACGCTGATCCTGTGCGGAGATGTACTCCAGCGAGCCGGCCGCCCGGACGATGCCCTGCTCTACTACGCACGCGCTCAAACCAGGGACCCGATCGACCTCAATTCCGAGTACCTCAGAGCGCAGAGCCTTGAAGACGTAGGCGACACGCGCCAAGCCGCAGCCGCCTACCGGGAAATCATCGTGCGCAACCCGGACTTCGCGGAGTGCTTCGAGCGCCTGGACGGCATTTACCGAACGGGAGACGGCGACCGCGTGGCGCAATGGCGTAGCTACGTGTCGAGCACGCCGGAGTCCTATTGGGGGCGCATGTATCTGGGCCAGGCGCTCGAGGAGGCCGGAGCACCGGAGGAGGCCTTGGCCTGCTTTCGCGAAGCGAGTCGCATCTCTCCCAAAGAGAAGAAGCCTCGTGAGCGAGCGGCGGTCGTCCTCGAGAACTTGGGCCGGCCTGAAGAGGCCATCGAGATCTATCGAGACTTGGCCTTGAATGATCCGCTGAGTTCCGATGCCAAGCGTGAGGAAGGGCGGCTTCTCGAGCGGCTGGGCCGCGATCAGGAGGCTATCGAAGCTTATGTGGCGGCGGCCCTCATCCGGACCCAACCCGAGGACTTCTACGCGGGCGTGAACGCGTTGACCGCACGGGTGCTGAGCCCCGATGACCGAGTGAATCTGTGGCGACGGTTGGCGATGGAAGGGCCACAATTCCATCTGGTTTACGAGTACCTTGGCCGTGCACTCGAGGCTGCCCAGGATTTTACAGCGGCCGAGGCGGCCCATGCCGAAGCCGCCCGCCTTGCCGCTCGGGTGGAGCGGCGATCGCATCCGGACACCGGATCCTCAGATGAGGCTACGGAGACTATGAGCGAGCCCTCACGTTACCAGACGATGCAGGCTTCGGCCACCGAAGTGCGGGTGTTGCGGACGCACGCGTCCGTTGCCGCCTCTGAAGGCAAGCCCGAGGACGCCTTGCGCCTGTATATCGATGCGCTGAGGATGGACATCCACGATTTGGAGACGTATGAGGCAATCGATGCCTTGTTTGCCTCGGGCGCATTGGCGGATGGCAAGAAACAACTCTGGCGGCGAGTGATCGAGGCGTGTCCAGACTCCGGGCGCGCCTATTGGTACTTCGCGCGTGCGCTGAAGGAGAGCGGTGACGCCGACGGCGCCCTCGCCGCGCTTGGCTGTGCCGCCGAACGGAGCCCCAGGGATGCCGGCGTTCAAGCGGAACTCGGCCGCGCGCTGCTCGATGCCGGCCGGTTCGATGCGTCGATTCCGCCGCTGCGACGGGCCATCGAGATCAACCCTGAGATTGTCTATGCGCGGCTGATGCTCGTGGCGGCCTTCTACCAGAACGGCGATCGGAACGAGGCGCGGGCCGAGTTGGCCCAGTGTCGCGAGCGCAACATCGAGGTGCCGGAAGACCTTGTCCGGGCGGTCGAGGGAGGATCTGTCCCATGACGGTTTGGAGTTCCCGCCGGACGGCGGAGCATGGTTGAGAAGAAGGTGCTGGTTCATGGTGTCTGAACTGCACAAGAGGAATGACATGCGGGCGTCGCGGTGGCGCCGGTGCGCGTCCTGGTTTGCGGCATTGGTTGTGGTTCCCGTGCTGTTGCTGGTTGCGCTCGAGGGGATGCTGCGCTTGGCCGACTTCGGCGAGGATCGGTGTCCCTTCATTCGGAGAGTGTGTGACGGCCGGACGTATTACGTCCGCAACATAGGGTTCTTCAACCAGTTTTTCTGGGGCGGGTTTGGCGCCGTGAGCGAGGCGATAGACCTCTTTGAGGTGCCCCGCACGAAACCGCCCAACACGGTGCGAATCTTCGTGCTTGGCGGATCGGCCGCACAGGGCTGGCCGGGGGGCGAAGTGTCCTTCCCGCGCGTGCTTGATGCCATGCTCGAGTCCTCGTATCCCGACACGAACTTCGAGGTATTCAACGGCGGCTATATCTGCGTGAATTCGCACATCATGCGCGTGGTAGCGAAGGCGTGTGCCCGGTTCGAACCCGACTTCTTTCTCGTCTACATGGGGAACAATGAAGCGTATGGTCCTTTCGGCCTGATCACTGGAGCGCCCAATACAACGCCGGCGCCAAGTCTCTTTCGGATCCGCGCGCATCTCTTTCTGGCCAACTTCCGCGTGTTCCAGGCGATGGGGCGTGTAACACGAACGATGTCATTCGCAGAAACGGATAACGACCGTCGATCCATCCGGCCGGACGACCCGCGCTTGACTACGGTGTTTGCCCACTTTGGGCGGAATCTCGATGCGATATGTTCCATGGGCGAGAAGGCCGGGGCTGAAGTACTCGTCGGAACCGTGGGCGTCAACCTTCGCGACTGGATGCCGCGCGAGTCGGTCCATCTCAACGCAATGTCCGACGATTCGACGGCTCAGTGGAATGCTGCCTTTACGGAAGGCATCGAGGCACAAGGACGTGGCGAGTACGCCGCGGCATTGCAGGCCTTTGAGCGTGCGGCGACGCTGGACAACACCTATGCGGAACTAGCCTTCCGGCAGGGGCAGTGTTGGCTCAATCTGAAGGAGCAGGCACGCGCCGAGAACTGTTTCGCGCGGGCGTTGGATTTAGACGGGTTTCAATGGGTTCGTGCCAAGACGCCGATCAATGGCGTCATCCGCACCCTGGCCGAGCGTCGAGAGGGAACCTCCACTCATCTTGTGGATTGTGCCGGATACCTAGCCAAGGAGTCGCCTCACGGCATTCCCGGTTTCGAGCTGTTTCCCGACATGTGCCATCCCGACTTCCACGGCGCATACGTGTTAGCTCAGGCATTCTACGATGCCTTGGCACCGATGCTTCCGGAGAAGACGGGCGTTCAGGCGCAACCAGCGCCGGAGCCGCCGTCGCGCGAGGAGTGTCTGCGTCTCTTGTGTCTGACGGCCGATCAACGCGTCGAGACGACGCGCGCCTTCATAGGAGGCGAACGCCAGTTTCGCGAGGAGCTTGAGGCCGTGGCCGATCGTTTCGAGGCTACCATTCGTGCCGAGACTCCGAACTACTCGGGCGACGAGTTGTTTCAAGCATTTCAGCGGAGTCTGGCCCTGATGGCGCCGGATTTCCCGCTCGGGCTCGAGTACGTGCAACGTTTGCGAATAGAAGGTCGGGTAGAGGAAGCACTCAAGGAAGCCGAGCGGCTTGTCCAGCAGTTCCCATGCCGACCGCTGGGCCGGAAGGTCCTGGCGGACCTCCTCATGGGATCGGGCGATATGGAACGCGCCGGTGATGAACTCCGGAAACTGATCGCCCTGCATCCGGAAGATGCGGACGGTTACGCGCGTTGCGCCCGTTTCGAGAACGGCGTTGGCCGTCCTGAAGAGGCATTGCGCCTGTGTCGCCGTGCACGTAGGCACGGTGCGGACCCGTTCGAGATCCTCTGTATCGAGGCCCGGGCGCACGTGAGTCTGGGGCGAATCGAGGAGGCTGTCCGGATGCTCGGAGCGTGCATCGCCGAGCGCCCGGAGGACGAGACGGCGTATGAGATACTGGATGCCGTATTGCAGGATCGGGCCACGCCGGCGGAACGTGCCGACGCGTGGCAGGACGTTGCGCGGCGCGCGGGTGTTTCGGCACGGGCATGGTTTCGCTGCGGAGAGGCGCTCAAGGCCTGTGGCGAGATCGATCCGGCCATTGAGGCGTTTCGGAAAGCGGCGGAACTCCGTCCGGGCGATTCGCGAATGCGGCTCGCGCTGGCCGATGCACTAATGGAGTCGTCGGGACGGGCCGAAGCCCTCGCAATCTACCGCCAGGCGGAGGGCGCCGACGTTCGACGCGGCGAGGGGCGAATCCTCGATGTGGCGGAGGCGCGAGCCTCCTATCTGGCTGCCCTCGGCAACGACATCGAGAACGAAGATCTGTATATGCTCTTGGACGGCCTCTATCCAAAGGCCGAGGATCGCGTAGTGCTTTGGGAAGAAGTGACACGCAAATGGCCTTCTGCGGCCAAAGCCCACCTCCATCTTGGATTGGCCCTCGAGCGTTCTGGAGATGTGGAGGGAGCGTTGATCTCCTACCAGCAGGCGGCGGATCTGACCGGCGCTGACGGGGAGGACACGCAGTCGCTCGCAGTCAAGAAGCAGGTGGCTCGAGGCGAATCGCTTGAGGCCGAAGGGAAGCTTGGCGAGGCGCTCCGGTGGTATCGGGCCGCGCGTCGGATCGGTGCGGAGGCCGAGGCGGCCTGTGGGGAGGCGCGCGTCTTGGCGCGTCAGGGCGACGTGGCGGCCGCACGGGCGGCGTATCTCGATGCCTTGGAGTGCGATCCCGCGTGCGGGCCGGCGTACGAGGGGCTGGACGCCCTGTATCCAGGCGATGCAGGCGTCGCCGAGCGCCTGATGCTGTGGCGCGATTTCGCCGCGCAGCATCCCGATGTTGCCCAGGCTCAGTTCCGTCTCGGCATGGCACTCGAGGACCGCGGTGAGCTCGGGGCCGCGGTAGCGGCTTACGCGCAGGCCCATAGCCTTGCTCCGGAGGATGCATGCATCCGCGAACGTTTGGCGGCCTCGCTCGTTATCGAGGGCGTATACCGGTCCAAGCAAGAGCAGTGGGACGCGGGCCTGGCGCGGTTCGAGGAAGCCATCGAACTCGATCCGGCCAGTGTCACGGCCTGGTGCGGCGTCGGTGCCGTCCAGGCGCATCGCGGTGATCTCGACGCGGCGACGAGGGCGTATCTCAAGGCGATCGCACTGGATCCGGACTCCGTTATGCCCTATCACGAACTGGACGCCCTGTATGCGGCGCGCGAGGATACGGCCGCCCGCGTTGCGCTCTGGCGCGGCGTTGTGCGGGAACACCCGCAGAGCGCTCTGGCGCACTGGCAGGTAGGCCGGGCGCTCGTTGCGCACACGGAGCCGGAGGAAGGCCTGACGCACCTCCGGCGTGCATGCGAACTCGCGCCGGATGATGCGGTCTTGAAGGCGGAGCTGGGCCGGACGCTATTTGACTTGGATCGGGATGAGGAAGCCGTCGAACCGCTCCAGGCTGCGGCGGCAATGGACGAGTCCATCGTGTACGTTCACCCGATCCTCGTGGCCGCGCTGTGTGCCACCGGTGCGTACGAGGAAGCCTGGGCCGAAGCCGCAAGGTGCCACGCCCTCGGCTTGGCGTTGCCCGAAGGCCTGGTGGCAAAGCTGGAGCGGGCCTCCGGGCGGACCGCATCGCTCGCGTTGCGCCAATCGACGTACCGGGATAAGCCGGCGGCCGAGGCGGCCTGTGGCAAGGCGGGTGTCCTAGCGCGCCAGGGCGATACGGCCGCCGCGCGAACGGCGTATCTCGATGCGCTGGAGTATGATCCGGGGCACGGGCCGGCGTACGAGGGGCTTGACGCCCTGTATCCAGGCGACGCGGGCGTGGCCGAGCGCTTGTCGTTGTGGCGCGACATTGCCGCGCTGTTTCCCTCCATTGCTCAGGCTCAGTTCCGTCTCGGCATGGCACTCGAGGATTGCGGCGAACTGGGCGCCGCGGTAGCGGCCTACGAACAGGCCCATAGCCTGGCTCCGGAGGATGCGTCCATCCGCGAACGCCTTACCTCGTTGCTCATCGCGGAAGGCGTCTACCAGTCCAATGAAGCGCGGTGGGATGTGGGCCTGGCGCGGTTCGAGAAGGCGCTCGAACTCGATCCGGCCAGCGTCACGGCCTGGTGCGGTTTAGGTGCCGTTCAGGCGCATCGCGGCGATCTCGACGCAGCGACGCGTGCGTATCTCAAGGCCATCGCGCTGGATCCGAACTTCGTCATGCCGTATCACGAACTGGACGCGCTCTACGAATCGCGCGAGCATACGGCCGCCCGCGTTGCACTGTGGGGCAAGGTTGTGCAGGATTATCCGGAGAGCCCCCGGGCGCACTGGCAGGTGGGCCAGGCGCTCGTCGCGCACGGCGAGCCGGACGAAGGCGTGGTGCATCTCCGGCGCGCGTGCGAACTGGCGCCGGCCGACGCCGCGCTGAAAGCGGAGCTGGGTCGAACGCTGTTTGATGCGGGCCGAACCGAGGATGCCGTCGAGTCGTTGCGCGCGGCGGCAGCGATGGACGAGTCCATCGCATACGTGCACCCGATTCTGGTGGCGGCCTTATGCGCGACGGGCGCCTACGAGGAAGCCTGGACGGAGGTAGCGAAGTGCCGCGCCCTCGGCCTAGGGTTGCCGGACGGCCTCATTGCGAGACTGGAACGGGAATCCGGACGGACCGCGCCGACAGAGACAAAACCATAGAGGAGAATCGCCATGAAACGGATCGCGTCGACAGCGGCGACGGTATTGATGCTGTGCGCATGCGCATGGGCCGAGGAAGCCAAACAGGCGGAGGAAGCCCCAAAGGCTGAGGAAACCGCGCCGCTCGAGAAGGCCGACGTCGTGGATTTCAGCAAGTGGGCGGAAACCGATTTCTACGGGCGCGGCAAGGTCCGCGTCGAGGAGGGCGTGGCCTACTTGGAGCGCGGGAATGACATGACCGGCATCACCTGGAAGGGCCCCCTCGACCGGATGAACTACGAGATTTCGGTTGAGGCGATGCGCGTGGAGGGAGAAGACTTCTTCTGTGGATTGACCTTCCCTGTCGGCGAGGATCCGTGCTCATTCATCGTCGGCGGCTGGGGCGGCACCGTGTGCGGCCTCTCATCGCTTGACTACAACGATGCCTACAACAACGAGACGGCGCGCTTCCGGAAATTCGAGAAGAACCGGTGGTACAAGATCCGCGTCCGCGTCACCGAGAACCACATTCAGGCCTGGATAGACGACGAGCCACTCGTCGATGTGGACACCACGGATCGGAAAGTCGGCATCCGGTGGGAGGTCGAGCGATCCGTTCCGCTCGGTATCGCGACGTGGCAGACCTCGGGGGCCATCCGGAATTTCACGATGAACCCGGTTCCGCCTGAGGAGAGGAAGGAAGAGCGGCCCGAGATCTGACGGGCTACTCCGCCGGCGTTCGAGGTAGCACACGGAATGCGGCCACGGGCTCACCCCACGGCCCGAAGTCGCCTCGGAATCGGATCCACTCGGTTGCGCCTTCGCCGTTCTCCGGCATACAGAACCTGACCAGCGTGGAGATATGGCCCATCGACTCGATCTCAACGGGCCACCGCGTCGGTTCGAATCCCCAGTTGTCTTGGCCTTGCTCCAAGCGCACGGATCCCGTGGCCCGGCTGCCGGAGAAGTTGTAGGCCACGACCTCGACTTCGGCGTCGCGGCCGGGCGTTGCCACGTGCTCTTGCTCCTCTGTCCACGCGGCCTTTCTCATTTCCGTGTCGAGCGCTGCCGTCTGCACCTGAAGGACCACCGGTGAGGGGTGGCCTTCGCGGTACGGCGACTTGGCCGGTGGCTCGAGATCGAGCGCGTCAGCCACGCCGGCCTCGAGTAGCACGAATACCGCCCTCGGACGCAGTTCGGCAGGCGGCGCGTCCAGGGACCGGCCGAGGTAGTCGAACACGGCCTCAACGCGCACGTCTTGGCTAAGCGGCCACGGCGCGCGCGCCGTGCCGCGTCTAGGCCAATCGGCTTTGCTTTCCGCCCACGCCACGAGTACGTCACGCTCGATACCATCGGGCCGGCTGCGGAAGACATACACGCAGGTGTCCGGCGCGTCGTCGATGCGGCACCGGCCCAGGCACCTGGCGCCGGCCAGGAATCGGCCCAGCGCCGCCAAGGCCACGTAGCTCGGCCGTGGCGTCAGGTCCGGCCGGAGCAGACCGAACTGGATCCGGTTCTCGCCTTCCATGTACTGGCCGAGGATGAAGTGGAAATGGCACTGGGCGCCCGCGAACAGACTTGAGGCGTACTCCTGCGCGATGAGTTCCGCCTTGCGCAGGGCGTACGCGTGTGTGAAGTCGCCCGACGGCGAGTCCGGATCGGCGGCCATGCCGCGATCACACTCGGTGACCCATACCGGCCGGCCGGCGGCGGCGTTCCGCATCGGTTCCCAGAGCCTCGCGTAGTCGTGGGGCCAATCGTAGGAATGGATCGAGTACACATCGTAATACGGCCACGTCTCGTTCTCGAGGATGCCTTGGCAGAGCGTTTTCGTGTTAATGCCGCCCAGCGGATTCCAGCACACGGTGATCGGCGGCGCGCCGGCCTTGAAGCCCAGGTACGCCGCCTTCTGCAACGCACAGAGCTCGTCGATGGTGTGGCCGCCGAAGTTGTGCGCGTTCCCTTCGTTCCACGGCTCCCACGCGGGCACTGTATCGGCAAACCGCGCCGCCACGGCCTTGCAGAATGCGTAGACACACCCCAGGTCCGTGGGGCAATGGCCGGTGTCCGGCAGATCCGCCGCGGCCCACGGCGGCGTCCGATGGAACACCTGTAGGACCTTGAGGCCTTCATCGGCCTGCATTCGAGCGAAGTCGTCGTACTCGGTGTGCGGCGCAAACTCGCCGGGTGCGGTCTCGATTTCCCGCCAATGGATGCGATCCCGTTGCCAATTGACACCTGCCAACGCGGCGAGCCGGATCATGCGCGCAAGGTCCTCGGGGTGCTCGGCTTTGTGCCAGGATAGGGCCGTATCCAGGCAGACGGGCGAGTCCTGCGGCGTCGGAACGGCGAGGGGTGCGAGCACCGCCGCCGATGTCCAACGGATGACCGCGCCGGTTTCGTCCAGCCACTCGACCTGGTACCAGCCGATGCCCAAGACGTCCAGGTCGATGCGATCGGCCGCAGCGGCGAGTTCCCCCTCGGCAATGACCTTGCGCTCCGCGTCGAGGGCGCGCCACCGCACCACCGTCGCATCCATGATGGTGGGTATCCTGACGGCGACGTCTTCGCCGAGGACGTAGATGTTGCCGGGATGATCCGGCTCGGGCCGCGGCGCCTGTCGCGCGATGGAGTGGCGGGCTATCCAGGGATCGTTCACGGCGCCTTCTCCCAACGCCAACATCGATGTAAGCATCGCCGCGGAGAACCACGCGCCCAACACGGCCGCGCGCGCCCTACTCATGTTCGGCCACCAGGCGGTTCGGTGTCGACCAGAGGACGCGCGCAACAAAGGTGGCGCCCTCGGCGCCGCGTTGACGCGCTTCGCCCCACATGCCTTCGGAGACGGTCACCCAGGATTCGCCGGCGGTGATGCTCGCCGCACCGAAGTTGCCCATCTGCGCGCCGCGCTCGGGAATGAGCACCCGCTCGGTGCTGCGGACGACGCAACACTTCTCCGGATCGACTTGGGCGATGAACAGCGGCGCGCGATGGCGCATGATGTGGTCGTTGTTGGCGCCTCGGCGCGTATAAACGAGGAAAAGGCCGTCACTGTGGGTGAGCCAGAGCTGCTGCGTGTTGTAGCTGCCGAGGTCTTCGCCGTCGTCGAAAGTCCACGGCTGGATCGGGGCGAAATGCAGGCCGTCGTCGCCAACGGTAACATAGCCGCGCTCATCGTTGCGGAGTGTCAGATAGTAGCGGCCGCCGAACTTGGCGAGCGAGGGCTCGACGAGGCCGCGTACGACGTTGAGTTCGAGTTCATCGCCGTGTTCGACGTATCGCAGCGTGCGGCCGTCGAACGAACACCGAACGACCGTCGACTTGGAAGGGACGTTCGGATCGCTTCCCGAGAAGAAATAGATCGGCAACAGCACGCTGCCATCCGGCTCGGCCAGCCACTGCACGCATCCGGGCGTGACGCCGAAGAACTTGGACAGCACGTCCGGCATCGACAGCACGCGCCACGCGTACCACTGACTCTTGCGCGGATCAAATACGGAGTATGCGCCGGCCCGGGAACGGGGTTTGTCGTAGAGCTGTTCACCGTCTTCGCGGTAGCGCACCTTGGCGCCGATGGCCAGCAGTCGCTTGGCCTGAGCGTGCCATCCCGGTGTGACATCGCACATGGCCTCGACCTCGTCATCCGGCCGCGTCACCCAGTCCATCTCCGCGCGCGGCGTCGGGCCGATCCACGTGACGCCGAGATCGTCCGTGCGCATCTCGTAGAGGCCCGAGTAGTGATCGGACACATGGAGATGCTTCTGGAGCGTCATGATCACGGCCGGCCCGCCGTCCTTGCCCGCGCCCGGTATCGCGGCCACACGCGGATGAAACCAGATGAACTCGCCGTCATCGTGTTTCAAGACAGTGTCCACTCGGATCGTGTAGTCCAGCGGCTCGAACACGGCGGCCTCCTTCTCTGCGGTGGCCTCCTGAGCGTGCGCGCCGGTGGCGGCAATGATGAGGGCGAACAGCGCATGTCCGAATCGTCCATTCATGGCGAAAGCCTCCTTAGCTTGGCGTCAGGATAGCAGGCTTGGCAAGGCGCTTTCACCGCCGCGCGCCCATGCTATACTCGCGCGGTTCGGCGGACGGGAGATTGGGGCCATGCCGATACGTGCCGACAAGACGCGCGCAGCGCAAATCGCGAACACCTGCGGCGAGTTCGAGCCGGAGGCCAAGTCCCGCCGATGGAACCTGATCGAGGCCATCGGCGTGATGACTTTCTTGCTCACCGTGCAATGGCACATCGCGTATCCTTTCGGCGTACTAAAGGGCTGGGCGCCGGCCAACATTGTCAGCTATGTCCTGCTCGGCCTCGGTGGCGCGTACATCCTGCTGTTCAGTCACGCCGTCCATCGCGACGGTCTTGACGGCTGGGGCCTCGGCAATCCCGTGGCGCTCTGGCGCTCCATCCGTAACGGCTCGGCATCGCGGGCGGCAATCCTCGTCGCCGTCGTGGCCGGCCTGACGATCACGCTGACGGCCGCCTTCTACATCCATTGGACCGAGGCCGCCGACTTCCTCGGGATCGCCAACGCCGAAGGCGCGCACGCCATCAAGGCCCGGCCGCTCGGGCCCGTTTTCATCGTAGGCCTCGGCGCGCTACTTGCCTTCTTCTTCGCAACCTGCGTCGTGCGCTACGACAACTTCCTGTCCGCGTTCAGGACCGCGCTGATTCTCGCAGCGGTGCTCGGTGCGTTACTCTTGGGTGCGGCGCTGCTAGTCATCGGCCCTGCGGCGTTTACGGACTTCGATGCCGGCCAGTACGCCCTCGACGTGTTCGGCTACGTGTTCTGGGGCGTTATCCAGCAACTGCTGTTCTCGAGCTATTTCGGCACGCGGTTCCGGAAAGGTTTCGGCCCGGCCGCGGCCGGTGCGCCACGATGGATCAAGCGATTCGCCGTGTCCGTCTTGATAGGCCTCTTCTTCGGCCTCATTCACATCCCGAGCTGGTACCTCCTCGCCGGGACGTGGCTGCTCGGCACGTGTTTGTCCTGGGTGTTTATGGAAGCCAAGAACCGCAACCTCGTCGCCCTCGGATTCGTCCACGGTTTCCTCGGCAGCACCCTCGGCTGGCTGTTCTCCTCCGGCAAAGCCGGCGCCCTCGAAGTCGAGATGCGCGTCGGCCCCTGGAACCTGCCCCGCTTCGACGGCCCCACCGTAATAGTCTCGACGACCCTCGTCCTCGCCGGACTCGCCGCCATCGCGTGGATCGGATGGCACCGGAGTCCGGCCGAGAGCACCTAGCCGAGATACGTTGCCTCCCTTGTAGGCCGGCATGCCGGTCGCGGCGAGGGACGAAGGGCGCGGCTTCGGCAAAACGCGACAACGTTCCGAGACTAGAACCATATTCTCATCAGGCTAATGCCGGCTAGTGGCAGCTCGCAAAGCATCCACAAGACGATGAGCGCCATGGCCGTTTCGCAGAGAATGCCCTTCCGTGGCCTTGGACAGAGCTTGAGCCAGAGCCAAGCCGGGCACAGTGTGATGGCCAGAAAGAACAGACTTTCCCGCCAAGGTGGCTCGGACAAATCGGCACGCGGATCATCGAGCGAGACCTCTGCAGACGCGAAGTAGATCAGACTGATATCCCTGATACTGTCTGTTTCCGGCTCCAGCTCAACGAACATCTTCAGTTGGACGCGAGGCTTCAACCCAATGACGACGTCGTTGCGCTCCGGACAGTCCTCCAACGCACCATACCGCCACACGCGATCGACGTGCTCGTCCAACAGCGCCAGTAGATCATCGAGATCCGCCGGGGTCTCTCCGCGGAGGATATTCGCGATATCCTCGGCCAACCAAACGCGGCGATATGATTCGCTCAGGTCCCAGAAGAAACACACCGCGTAGAGCGCGAACACGGCTGGCACAAACCATCGCAGTGCGCGATCTGTCGCGCTCGTGAGCTCTCCCGGCCGCTCCGGCTGAGGACCCTCGCCTGACCTCTCCGTATCGTCGCTGTTCTCAGTCACTGCCAGGGCCTTTCGGATAGAGGTTGCCGTTCCTGTTCATGCCAAATCTGCGTACATCTGCGCCATCTGCGGACCGTTCTTTCCTGTTTCATCCGCAGATTACGCCGATTGACGCAGATGAAAACCAGCAACAACGCCACAACAAGGATTTCCGCCTCCCATCGATTTGCCACTGCGTCAGTAACGCCCGGAAACACGACCCGGGAAATCATATCCATATCCTTTCCAGGCAGAAACCGGCCCGGACTAGCACGAATGGGAGCGAGAATCCGACGGCCATCAGGACGACAACATCCAGAATCCCTTTCGGAGACCTACGGCAGATGCTTAGCCAGAGCCAGGCCGGGAATACTGCGATTGCCAGGTAGAACAACACGTTCCTCCAAAACGGGGGGGAATGCAGGAAGGCACGCGGATTGTCAAGCGGGACTTTGTTGCTTATGTACATGAGGTGAGTCTCAACAATCGCGTCCGTTTCAGGATCGAGATGAACGCGTACCGAGAGCAACACATCGGGTTTGAGGGAGATCCGTGCGCCATATCGCTCAGGCCAGGCCTCCGTTCCCTCCATCCGTATCACACGATCGACGTGCTTGCCAAGCAGCGTTTGGAGCTCTTCGAGGTCCGCCGGCTTCTCTTCACGGAGGATGAGGGCGATATCCTCGGCGAGGCGAACGCGGCGATACGATTCGCTGAGATGCACAAAGAAACAAACCGCGCACAGCGCGTACAGGATCGGTATTATCCACATCGGCCATGGACAACCTGCGTTGCCGCCATCCATGGTCTTGCCCGCCTGGGCTCTTCCTTGCCGACTTTCGGTCTTATCAACGGGCTCTGTCACGGTACAGGCCTTTCGAGCAAAGGGCTGCTGTTCCTCTTCTCCTCTGTGCACTTGTATCGCAATGTTACGCAGGGGAGTATAGCACGAGGCGGGTGGGAGATTAAGGCTGGCCCGTCAAATAACCACTGAATGCATGGAACCCACGGAACTGCGCGCGGTCTGGTTCCGTGTCGTTCAGTGCGTTCAGTGGTGGGAAAAGGTGGGCACTCGCTCCGCAGAGGGAGAAGGGCGATTCAAGTTTTGGGTGAGTTTAGACCTGTCTTAGACCAGTCTGGGGCGGGGTGGGGTGTACGCTCGGACGGGACGTGGTTCGGGCCGGAGACGATCCGTGAGGTACTTGGCACCGCGCGGGCTTTGGCCGCAACTGAGCTAAGCCGGTTGGGTCATGGACCGTTTTGACCGTATTGACCTTACTGACCCTGTTGACCACGGCGTGGCCATCCGACAACGGCACTGAATCTACGGAACTGCGCACGGTCCGGTTCCGTGTCGTTCAGTGCGTTCGGTGGTGGGAGAAGGTGGGCACTCGCCGTTGCTTCCTTTCCGTCGTTGGTCTACTCTACACGCTGCGATGCGCGGGCGGGTGGCCTGGCGCGAGAGGGAGTCCATGAGGCAGCGGAGTCTGGTCGGATACGCCTTCATCAGTCCGTGGCTGGTGGGGTTTCTGGTATTCACGGCGATTCCGTTCGTGGCCAGCATCTACCTGTCGTTCACGCGGTACGATGTCGTGTCGTCGCCGGTATGGGTGGGCCTGGCGAATTACCGCAAACTGGCCACGGAGGATCCGCTGTTCTGGAAAGCCCTTGGGATCACCTTCAAGTACGCGCTGGTAGCGGTTCCGGTAGGCATCGGGGCGGGCGTATGTCTTGCGCTGTTGCTCAATCTCGACGTGCGCGGCATCAGCGTGTACCGCACGGTGTTCTACCTGCCGTCGATTGTGCCGGTGGTGGCGACGAGCGTCGTGTTCGTCTGGATCCTAAACCCGCAGATCGGCCTCGTGAACGGCCTGCTACGGAACTTAGGCGTGGTGGGCCCGGCGTGGCTTCAGGACACGAAATGGGCGTTCTGGTCGCTGGTGTTCATGTCGCTGTGGGCTGTCGGCGGCAGCATGATCATCTATCTCGCTGGCCTCAAGGATATCCCGACGACACTCTACGAGGCGGCGTATATCGATGGCGCCAATGCGTGGCAGCGGACGCGCCACGTTACGCTGCCGATGCTCACGCCGGTGATCTTCTTCAACCTGATCATGGGCGTGATCGGCGCGTTTCAGTATTTCACGCAGGCCTACATCATGACGCAGGGCGGGCCGGATGATAGCACGCACTTCTATGCCCTGTACCTCTTCAACCGCGCGTGGCGGTACCTCGACATGGGTTATGCGAGCGCCATGGCGTGGATCCTCTTCGTCATCGTGATGACGCTGACGCTCGTCATCTTCCGTACGCACAAACGGTGGGTGCACTATGGGAACTGAGGCGCGGCCATGCTGAGGAAAGGCTCCCGCGAACCGATGTCCAGGCGCGCCTTGGCCGCGCTGTGGGGCAGCGTGTTGCTGGCCGTGGTCGGCGTCGTGATCGTGTTCGCGTTGCCCGGCCCGCCGCCGAGGACATATCCCGACCGCATTCCCGTACGGTTTTGGCACATGTGGACGGCCGAGTGGAAAGAGGTCGTCGAGCGGATCGTGGACCGGTTCAACGAGAGCCAGGACATCTACGAGGTAATACCGCTCTCGGTGCCGGGCACGGCCGCGGACTCGAAGTTCCTGCTGAGCGTGGCCGGCGGCGATCCGCCCGACGTGATGGCGCAATGGAATCCGGTGATTCCGAAATGGGCCGAGAGCGGCCTGCTGATTCCGCTGAACTCGCTCATGACCGACACCGAGTGGGCCGATTTCCAGGAGACCGCGTATCCGGCCGTCAAAAAGATTGGGATGTACAAGGGCAATCTCTACGGCGTCACGACGGGCCTCAACATCTGGGCCTGCTACGCGCGCCTCGACCATCTCCGCGAGGAGGGGCTCGATCCGGCGGCATTTCCGCAGACGCTCGAGGGCCTCATTGCCTGGGGCGATCGCCTGCACCGGTTCAACGAGCGCAACGAGCTTACGCGCATTGGATTCTTACTCACATGGTTCGCCCAGTACGCGCCGGCTTTCGGCGGCGGCTTCTACGATTGGGACACGGGTGAGGTCCTCCTCGACACGCCGGAGAACCTGCACGCCCTGACGTATATGGTCAACGAGCGCAAGCGCCTCGGGTTCGAGAAGGTGATCCGGTTCCAGTCGGGTCTTGCTACCGGCATCGGCAACGTCGAGTGGCCGTTCATCGGTGGCGCGTACTCGATCACCGTCGACGGCCAGTGGCGCGTCGAGCAGATCGCGCGGTACGCGCCCGATCTCGAGTACGTGACCGCGCCGATTCCTCCGCCGGAAGGCGGCAAGCGCCACGCCGGATGGACAAACGGCAACTTCATGATCATTCCCATCGGCGCGAAGCAGGTACAGGGCGCATGGGCGTTCGTCAAGTTCTGGTCGGGCCTCGAGCAGCCGGAACGCGCCGCCGAGTTCTACACCTGGGGCGGCTGGCTGCCGCTGAACGAGCGTATTGCCGAGGCGCCGTTCTACCGCGCGTACGTCGAGGAACATCCGCAGTTCCAGACCTTCCTGGACGTGCTGCCGAGCGAGGCCATCCAGCCGACGCCCCCGGTGCCGTACCAGGTGTACCTTTGGGATCGCATCATCCAGGCCGATGACTCGGCCATGCGCGGCACGCTCACGCCCGAAGGCGCCCTCGACCGGCTCGCGCGCGAAGTGGGCCGCGAAGTCGCCGCGCGCAAGGAATTCGGCTATGCGGAGTAGATCGCCTATAGCGATGCGCGCGTCGCGGCGCGTCGCGGCGCACATAGCGCTCGTGACGCTTGCCGTGCCGTTTGTCTTGCCGCTCGCGTGGATGGTATCCACGTCGCTCAAACCTGACGAGCAGATCTTCTCGCGCAACAGCCAAGAGGCCGCCGTATCCCTCGCGAACCTGATTCCGCATCCCGTGAAGTGGAGCAACTACTCCGAGGCCGTGCGTACGGTGCCGATTGGCGCCTACCTGCGGAACACGCTCCTGCTGTGCTCGCTGACCGTCGTCGGCGCAGTGTTCTCGAGCGCGCTGGTGGCCTACGGTTTCGCGCGCCTGAAGTTCCGCGGCCGCGAGCCGCTGTTCATGCTCATGATCGCCACCATGGCCTTGCCAGGCCAGGTGACCATGATTCCTGTGTTCGCATTATTCCGGTATCTCGGATGGTATGGCACCTTCTTGCCGCTTATCGTGCCCTCGTTTTGCGGAAGCGCGTTCTACATCTTCCTTCTGCGGCAGTTCTTCCGGACGATTCCGGAGGAGTTGTCCGAGGCGGCGCGCATCGACGGGGCCGGCGAATGGCGTATCTTCGCCCAGCTCATGCTGCCATTGGCCAGGCCAGCCCTGGCCACCTGCGCCCTGTTTCAGTTCCTGGGGACGTGGAACGATTTCTTCGGCCCGCTCCTCTACCTGAACGACCCGTCGCGGTACACGCTGGCTTACGGCCTCCAGCAGTTCATGTCGAGCTACGGCGGCGAATGGGCGCAGCTCATGGCCGGCGCCTGCATCTTCACCGCGCCGGTGATTGTCCTGTTCTTCCTCGCGCAGCGGACGTTCATCCAGGGAATCGCCACGACCGGTGGCAAGGCCTGAGTGCGGTGCAGCGAGGTAAGGATGAGGAGGTCGGAAGACAACGGCGCCTTCGCGCGGGCCGTAGCGCGCGGATCGCATGAGATTCCCGCAGGGAGTCTTGAATTGCCGTGCGCGCCGGTGCACAATGCCATCGATACAGGTGGTGTATCGGATCTTCGCGGTTTCGGCGTGGCGTAGCGATGCAACCGGAGGCCGCGCAACGGTATTGCATTGGATGAAGGAGAATCTCGATGGCCAGCATGAATATCGCCCTGCAATTGTACACGGTTCGCGAGCCCGCCAAGCAGGATCTACGGGGCACGCTGAAACGGTGTCGTGAGGCGGGCTTCGAATACGTGCAGTGGAGCGGCATGCCGCAGGCTACCGCCGAGGAGATTCGGAACGCCCTCGACGATGCGGGCCTGAAAGCCATGGCGTGTCACATCGACACAGAGGATTTCGAGCGGAACTACGCGGAGATGGTGGCCTATTGGAAGACGGTGGGCGCCCTCGATGTCGCGCCAGGCGGTATGATGGGGGATTGCCGCGACTCGCTCGACGGCTGGCTCGCCGGCGCCCAGCGGTTGGATGCCCTGGGCGCGAAGTTGCGGGGGGATGGGATGCGGCTTTCGTACCACAACCACGCGAGCGAGTTCGAGAAGTTTCCCGGCGATGATCGCTGCAAACTCGACATCCTCTACGAGCACACATCGCCCGAGAACCTGTTCGCCGAGCTGGATACGGCGTGGGTGCAAGTCGGCGGCGCCGATCCCGCCGCCTACATTCAGAAATATGCCAATCGGTGTCCCGTGATTCACGTGAAAGACTTGGCTTCGAACCAACGCGATGGCCGCGTCTGGTTCACGCCGCTCGGCGAAGGCGTGCTCGATTGGGATGCTATCCTCGCGACCTCGGCCGACTGTGGGGTAGAGTGGCTCGTGTATGAACAGGACACCTGCGAGGGCGATCCGCTGGATGATGTGGCGATAAGCTACCGCTTCCTCGATTCGCACGTGGGATAGCATTTCGGAAGACACGCATCGCGCAGGACGAGCAGGGAATATGATAAGGGCGGAATCCGTCTCGCATTCTCAGGGATGGCGGTCGGGGCGTCTGGATTGGCGTGGCGCCGGCGTCTGCGCGGTGGCGTCACTCTGCCTCCTGATTGTGGGCTGCGGCCGCTGTGTCATCGAGGGACAGGTGGTCGATGTGGCGGGCGATGCCCTGCCCGGTGTCGCCGTCGAGACTGCGTCCGGCGAGCATTTTGCCCTGACGGACGGCTGTGGCCGATACGCCGTGGTCTTCACCCCTGGGGCCGTCGATGTCTCATTTCTCAAGAGCGGCTACACGCCCGGTTACCTTCACCTGGACATTCAAGAGCCGCGCAAGGTCGAGGCAACGACGGTCCGGCTGTGGCGTGTGCCGATGAGCAAAGGCGTGTATCTCTTCGAGAACAACCGCTATCGGCCGCTCATGTTCGTCGAGCCGCAAGTCTATTGCACGGAAGGCGCCCGTGCGGTGTACGGAACGCCGCGTGAACCGGAACTCGAATCCGCCTCAACCGAGCCGTTCTTGATGTCGTTCAAAATGCCGCGGTTTGACGCGAAGCTGTGCCGGCTCGACAAGCAAGATATGCGCCCTACCGACTCGCCCGATCCGGATTTCACCATTCCCGCCTGGATACCCGCCGAGGAGATCCCGCTCACGGCCGAGCCCGTTGACGAGCCCGAGGCCACGCTGGTCCAGTTGAGCTATCCGTCGCCCCTGGAGCCCGGCGTCTACGCCATCCATTGGGGCGCGCTCAACGGATTTGCCGCCGCCGAGGCGCGCGCGTTCATCTTCCGCGTCGTCGGGCCCGAGGAACCGCAGGCGTCGGGGCCCGAGGAATCCGAGGCACCCGCCGAGGACGTGCCCAAGGAGTAGCCCTATCGCGCGTCTAGGTAATTCCCGAGGCCGACGACCACCGTCGATAAGAGAAGCACGACGATGCCGGCCACGATGAGCCCATGCGTCTTCCGATTCGTACCACGCCATTCGCGGGAAAGAATGCCCCAGATGTTGCTGAACACGATGATGAAGGCCATGTGAATCGTCCAGCTCGAGAAATCGTACCGCCCCATCTTGGTCGTGCCCATGCCGTAGAAGAAGAACTGGAGGTACCAGGTGACGCCCGCCATGGCCGAGAGCGCATAGTTCGCGATCAGCGAAGCGTCTTGAGCGCGCACGTAATCGCGGATCGTGCCGTTCTTCACGTTGAGAAACAGACACCAGATGCCGTTCGTGGTGAATCCGCCAAGGAGGGCGACAACCAGCACCGGCGTCTTGCAGAAGGTCGACGAGGTGCCCATTTCGGCGGCCCGCTCGCCGATGGACTCGCCTGCCTTGAACGCGAAGGCCATGCACGCGCTCATGACGCCGGCAAATACGGCAATCCACAGGCCCTTGATGAAACTGAACTCGCGCACCGTCTCGGCCTTTTGCTCCTCGGTCAGTTGACGCTCCTTGAGGATGCCGGCCTTGCCGCACACGGCGATGCCCGCCAAACACACGCCCACGCCGGCGAGCACGGTTAGGCCCGATGCGTGGGTCATGAGGTCCACGAATGTACCCGAGAACACCGGCGGGATGATCGTGCCGAAGGCGGCGCAGAAACCAAGGGCCAAGGCGTAGCCGAGAGACAGGCCGAGGTAGCGCATGGCCAGGCCGAAGGTGAGGCCGCCGATGCCCCACAGCACACCGAACAGGTACGTCCAGAACAGAGCTCGGGCGGGCGCCCCGGCGAGGATCTTGAACAGGTGCGGATTCAGGATGGCCGCAGCCACAAGCGGGGCGACGATCCACGAGAAGAAACCGCCCACGAGCCAGTAGCTCTCCCATGCCCATTTCCGGACGCCCTTGAACGGCAAGTAGAAACTGGCGGCCGCAAAGCCGCCCAAGGCATGAAGCATGATGCCGAGGAACGGGTTGGCAGACATCAGACCCTCCTTCTCCTTGGTATGCGTCCTCCAGGAACACGCTATTCTCTTCGGGAAACTAACGGATTGGCGGAGGATTCCAGCGGCAACGACACCGCCTTGCCGTCAACGATGGATTGGTACGCAGCCATCAGCGTCTCCGTTGCCGCCACGCCCGACTCGGCGTTACTGGTGGGCAGCGTGCCGCACTCGATGGCCGCGATGAGCTGTTCGATCGACCCGACCGCCTGCGCCCCTTCGGCGAAGGCGGGGTAGTCCTGGGGAACATGGTTGACCGAGACTTGCTGCGCGCTCGCGTCGATGTGCAACACGGTGTGCTCGAAGTTGATCGTCATCGCGTTGGCGTGCCGGTGTTCGCCGTCGAGTTGCTGCTTGCCCACCTCGAGAAACGCGTAGAAATCGCCGTAGTCGAGGATGACTTGGCCGAAGTTCTCGACGCCGGCCTGGGCGTAGACGTCCCATGTACTGCGTCGTTTGGCCGACACGCTCTTGGGCCGCCCGAACAGGGCAACGGCGAAATCGATGGCGTAGCACCCCATGTTAGTCATTTCGCCGCCGCCGGACACGTCGGGCGGATCCAGACGCTCGGGCCAGGTGGACTTGAGGTCGAAATCCATCGGGAAATTCATGCCGAACAGATGGTGATAGCCCATGACGGAGCCATACGTGCCCGCGCGGACCTCGTCGAGTAGGCGTGCATAGACCGGCACCGACCGTACCATTGGGATGTCATGCACCAGCGGCACGCCGTATCGCTCGACCGCCGCCGCGATCCGACGGGCGTTCTCGAGACTGTCGCAGAACGGCTTGTTGAGATAGATCGGGTGACCGGCCGCCGCGGCCAGCTCGACCATGGCTGCCTTGTCGCAGGGATTACACGCGATCGCCACAATCTCGACTTCGGGGCACTGCACGACCGCTTCGTAGGACTCGGCCAAGGGCGCGCCGAATGCTTGGGCCAGTTCGGCGCGGCGCCGTGCGTCCTTCTCATACGCCGCCACGACACGCGTGTCCGGCCGTCCTTGGAACATGCCGCACAAGCCCGCACCGTGGGTGCAGCAATTCCCGAGTATGCCAATGCCGTACACCGTCACGTCGGTTTCCTTGGCCGACTCATTGGTCTCGCCGGCATGCGCGGAGGCCGACACCGTCGCAACTACCCATGCGATGAGGATGGCCGCTCTGGTTGCCGTGTTCATGGATTCCGCCCTCCATTCTATGCCGTGGCAACGCCAGAATACACGGCCGCGACCTACGACATCCAAGCGGTTGTGGTTCAATGGGGCACCTGCGTTCTCGCGGAAACCTTGGGATGGGGCGCACGGGAAGATCGATATCCCTCGAGGAACCGTGTCCAATCACTCGTCGAACTCGCCGTTTTCTTGACAGTCACCCCCGTTTTATAGGAATATCGCCCCTTGTCGCGTGTGGGACAGCGCGACGGCGATGGACTTCTCGACATGAACATCTTCATTGCAGGCAGCGGACGTGTAGGTTTCCATCTGGCGCGGCTCTTGAGTCGCGAGAACCACGACGTTACGGTGATCGAGTCCGAACCAGCCCAATTGGAGACCGTGGACTACGCCCTCGACGTGAGCACGGTCTTGGGCAACGCCGCGTCCATCATGACCCTCAAGAGCCTCAACGTGGGGGAATCCGATCTGTTTGTCGCGACGACCGGTTCGGACGAGGTCAACCTCATTGCGACGGCGGCGGCGAAGGCCTTGGGGGCCAAACAAGTCGTGGCGCGGGTGAATGAGGCACTGTACGTCGAGTCGAGCATCCTGTACGAGAGCACGCTAAATATCGATTTCGTCCTAAGCCCTGAAGCGCTGACCGCCCTGGACATCGCCGGCTTCATCCAGACGCCCGGCCTGGTGGCCAGCGAGGACTTCGGTCGCGGTCTTGTCCGGATGCGGCAAGTCCGAGTGACCGAGACACCGACGGTGGACGGCAAGACGCTCAAGGACGTCTGCCCTCCGGGCTCGGGCGTCCTGTTGGGCGTCATCTTCCGAGGCGATTCAATCCTCATTCCGCACGGCGATACCGTCGTCGAGAACGGCGACATGGTCACCCTCATCGGCCACAGCAAGCAGATCGCCGCGGTCGAGCGCCTGTTTCGCGTGACGGAGGATCGCTTGCGCAATGTGGCCATCATGGGTGGCACGAGCATCGGGGTCCACCTGGCACAGGCCATCGAAGGGCGGCAGCGATCGGTCAAGTTGTTCGACCGCGATATGAACCGGTGCCGCGAACTGGCGGGTATCCTCCACCGCACCAGTGTGGTCTGCCGCGACATGACCTCGCGAGCCGATCTCGAGGAGGAAGGTCTGAGCGGGGTGGACGTGTTCGTTGCGGCGACGCGCGACGATGAGCGGAACATCGTGGCGAGCATGCTGGCACGAGAGATCGGCGCCGCGCAGACCATTCCGGTGGTGCACCAGCCGGACTTCGTGCCATTGGTCTGGAAGCTGGGCATCGACCATGCCGTAACGCCTCGGGCCTCGTTCTCCAATCGGATTCTGAAGCTGGTGCATCAAGGGAAGGGCACTTCGGTGATCGTGCTCGAAGAAGGGCGGGTCGAGGTGGTCGAGATCACCGTGGGCCCGCGCTCGGCATTGGCGGGCAAGTGTCTTCGGGATGCGCGCGGGCGGTTTCCGCGACAAGCCCTGGTCGCCACCATCCAGCGAGGCGATGACGTCATTGTGCCGGGCGGTGATGACGAGGTCCGCGCGGGCGATTCCGTTGTGGTCGTCACGACGGCGGAATCCGTCGAGGCGGTTCGAAAGCTCTTTCGGGGATGAACTACCGACTGATCGGGAAATACCTGGGCCATTTCATGGTTGCCCTGGGGTTGCTCATGATCCCCTCGGTGGGCTGGGCCGTGTACTACCAGGAGTGGAGGGTGGTGCATGCCTTCGCGCTGTCCATCGTGATCACCGCGGTGACGGGGATCGCCTTGGCCGTGGCCGGGCGCCATGCGCCGCCGCGCATGTTTCAGCGGGAGGCCCTGGCCACGGTCGGCATCGCCTGGCTCTTGGCGGCCGGCCTGGGTTCCCTTCCCTACGTATTCTCGGGCGTGGCCAATCCGATAGACGCCTACTTCGAGTGCATGTCCGGCTTCACAACCACCGGATCAACGATTCTCACGGATGTCGAGGGTACCTACAAGGGCATCCTTTTCTGGCGCTCCTTCACCCACTGGCTCGGCGGCATGGGAATCATCGTCCTGTTCATTGCGGTGTTGCCGCATCTCGGTGCGGGCGGGAAACTGATGTTCCGATCCGAGACGCCCGGGCCGGACCCGCGCGGGCTTCGGCCGAAGATCCAGGATACCGCCACGATCCTGTACACAATCTACGTCGGTATGACCGTGGTCGAGACGGTGGCGCTCATGGCGGCCGGCATGAGTCTGTACGATGCCCTATGCCATACGTTCGGCACCTTGGCCACGGGGGGATTCTCGACGCGACAGGCCAGCATCGGCGCCTACAATAGCGTGTTCGTGGATGGGATCGTCATCTTCTTCATGGTGTGCGCCGGGGGCAACTTCGCGCTGTACTTCGCCATGCTCCGAGGCAACTGGCGCGCCCCCTTCCGCGATACGGAATGGCGCGCATACATCGCGCTGTTAATCGTCTGCACGGCGGCCGTGACGCTGAACCTGTTGGGCGTGCAGCACCATTCGATGATCGAGCAGTCCGCGCGCGACGTGGCCGGCGCGGCACGGAAACTGACGCCGGAACAGACTGCGCGCGCGGCCGAAGTCGAGGCGGCGTTCGCGCCGCGGCTTGAGGCGATGGCCGAGGCCGTCGAGGCTGCCCCCGGGCCTGAACGCGCCGCATTGAAGGCCGAACTCGCCTCCCTCGAAGCGCGCCGCGATCAAGCGCATTTCTCGGCCGTCGAGTCGTATGACTATTCCGTGGGACAAGCCCTCCGCCACGCGATGTTCCAGGTAGTCTCCATCATGACCACGACCGGATACGGCACGGTCGATTCGGATACGTGGCCCTACTTCTCGCGCATGCTACTCGTGATGCTCATGTTCGTGGGCGGCTGCGCCGGTTCGACGGGCGGCGGCATGAAGGTAGTCCGCATCATCATGCTGTTGAAGATGGCCTACTGGCGTCTCGAGAGCACGTTCCGCCCCAAGAGCGTGCGCGCGATTCGCGTGAGCGACCAGGTGTTGGATGATGATTCGCAACGGATGGTGTATGCCTTCTTCGTATTGTACCTGCTCTGGTTTGCAGCCGGTTCCTTGCTCATGTCGTGGTTGGGCCTGCCGTTTCAGACGGCGGTGACCTCGGTAGCCGCTACGCTCAACAATATCGGTCCCGGCCTTGAGGCCGTCGGCGCCGCCATGGACTTCCACCTCGTGCCGGCCGCCGGAAAGGTGTTCTTGTCGTTGTGCATGGTGTTGGGTCGACTCGAGCTCATCAGCATCTCGGTCTTGTTTATGCCGGCTTTTTGGCGCAAGAACTGATTCCAGCGGCGCGCAGTTCCGGTTGAATGCGGCAAGGCACGCGCGGTAGCATCTAACGCCGAGGCAAACCTGATCCCGGCTCGGGAGACTGGAGAATCATCGTGGAAATCCTCACGTTTCCGGTAACGCCGTTCATCGAGAACTGCTTTGTGTTGAGAGACGGCGGCGAGGCGCTCGTGGTCGATCCCGGCGATGCGCCCACACGCCTGCTCGATGCGCTCGACGGTTATTCGGTGCCGCTGGTGGTCAATACCCACTGCCACTGCGACCATTGCGGAGGCAACGGCGCCGTTCTCGAGAGGACCGGGGCGAAGCTGGCCATCCACAAGGCGGAGCTGCCAATGTTGCGTTCCGTGGAGGCCCAAGGACAGATGTTTGGATGCTACTTCCCGCCATCGCCGGATCCGGATCGGTTTCTCTGTGAGGGCGACACCGTCGAGGTGGGGGAGAGCACCCTCAAGGTCTTGCATACTCCCGGTCATTCCCCCGGCCACATCGTCTTGGTGGGCGATGGATTTGTCCTGGCCGGCGACGTGCTCTTTTCCGGTTCCATCGGCCGAACGGACTTGCCCGGCGGTGACTTCGACCAACTCATGAATTCCATCCGAACCAAACTGATGGCCTTGCCGGACGAGACCTTGGTGTACTGCGGCCACGGGCCCTCGACGACCATCGGCGTCGAGCGTCGCATGAATCCTTTCGTGACGCAGCTATGAGCATGCTCGCGACATGGCTATGCGCGGCGACGGCCGCCGCCCTGACCATCGACGTGGCGCCGGATCAGCCACTGCCGTTGGTATATGTCGACGAACCGCTCGTGATCGAGTTCATGGCAACGGAGTCCATGGAATTGCACGGACACGTGGCCATTGCCGCTCCAGCCCAGGAAACGCCCGCGTCCATCGCGCTCAAGGCAACCACGCTGCGCCCGAACGCGCCGTACTGGTGCGTTGTGGACGGGGCGCCGAACACGCGAGGGTTCTATACGGCCGAGATACACGTGGATGACGCGGGCGCCGAAATCGTCGAGACTCACGCGTTCTGCCGCGTAGACCGGCCGCCGCTGGATTGCGACCAGCCGGTCGCCGTGCACGTGGAGTCGCCCGACGCGTTGTTGCTGCTCGCGCTGCAAGGTGTTGCGGTCGATCGCGTCCGCGTCGACGGCGAAGGTCCGGATCTCGCCGACCGCGTGGATCACCTGTTGGATAGCGGATTCCGCGTCACGGTCCGCGTGGCCGCGGCATCGGTTACGGCCGACGACCTTCTGCCTGAACCCATGGCGGATCGGTTGTCGGGATGGGAGATGGTGCCCAGCGAAAAGGCGGAAACCCTGGTTGCGGCCGCCGCAACGCTCAAGAAGTCCACACCAAACGCGCCGATTGCTTTTGTGGTCTCGGACACCGCGCAGGTGTCTGCCTTGTTGGCGGCCGGGGCCGGCCGCGTGGCGGGGGAGATGGTCGTCAAGGTCGATGTCGGGACCCCACTCGATCAGGCCTCATTCCAGCGCGCGGCCGAGGAGGCAGGCTACGAGCGCCTGCCGGTCTCGCTGAGCCTCGTTTCGGGTGAAGGCGATGCCGCGCATGCCCCAATCGACTTCCTGCCTACGGCGCTTCTGGGCCTGTCGGTCGGTGTTCGCCGCATCGAAGTCCCTGCGTCCATTATCCTTGACCAGACGCTGACGCCCAGCTTCGTAAGCCTGGGTGCGCTGGGCTATCGCCTGAGCCGTGCATCGCCGGTGGGCGCGCTCGACCTGGCGTCGCCCCAGTACGGCCCCGTATTCCGGGTGGGCTCACGGTGGATCGTCGCACTGTGGACGACGGACGAGTCCGATTCGGTGCGTGTCGCCGTTGGCGAGGCAAGCGATCTCGCGCTCGCGGACGCTTACAACAACCCACTGCCTATGCCGGAAGTCCTGGACGGCGCGGTGCATCTGGCGTTAAGTGGGGTGCCGGTCTTTCTGAGTGGCCAAGGCGGCCCCGTCATTCTCGATGCCGCGTGGACAGAGGCTCGGAAGCAGGCGCACGCGCTTTGCGCGCAGGACGCCGATCACGAGTTTCTTGCCCAGGAAGTCTTTGATGTGGCGGAGAGCATTCATTCGACCAAGAGTCCCGAATATGATCGCCTGGCCTTCTTCAAGCTGGTTCAGGCGCTCCGCGATACCGAGGCGGCATGGCACGAAGGCCGGATAGCTCGCGCTCGGGCGGTCCCGATGCTGGCGGCCCTGTCGCGGTTGGCCCGGCGGCTGTGCACCGTCGAACAGGAGCGGGATGAGCCATTCATCGAGCCTTTCCAGGACACGCTGGCCCGATGTCGCGAGCATCAGTCGCTGTACCTGACCGGTGCGCATGCGTCGTCCGGCGTTCAGGAACGAGGCGATTGGCTTCTGGGCGAAGTGGACCGACTCATCTCCGAAGCGGAAGCGCTCATGCGTGACGGTCGCGCCATCGAGGCAGACGCGGTGGCCGCGGTAGCGAGATGGCGCGCGCGCGCCCTCGATTGTGCCGCGCAGGCCGCGCCCTTGAGTGCCCCAGAGGTGGAGCGTGACCCATCGAAGACGGAGGAAGACGGACAGGCGAAGGCGCCGAAGAAGTGATGGCAACGGGCGCGCCATCCCGGCGCCCATCATGAGGATACGGCTATGAAACGGATCGGCGTACTGACCAGTGGTGGCGATTCCCCGGCCATGAACGCAGCCATTCGCGCCGTCGTGCGCACCGGCGTCTACCACGGTCTCGAAGTGTTCGGCATCGAGCGCGGTTACCAAGGCCTGATTGACGGCGCGATCCATCCGATGGGGGCGCGCACTGTCAGCGGAATTGTGAACCGAGGCGGAACCATCCTTCGCTCGGCACGTTGCAAGGCTTTCTACGAGCCCGAGGGACGCGCGACGGCCGCCAAGCAGCTCGAGAACTACGGCATCGAAGGTCTCGTCGTGATTGGCGGCGACGGTTCGTACAAGGGCGCGCTGATCTTGCACGAGGAACACGGGATCAAGTGCATCGGCATGCCCGGCACCATCGACAATGACATCGGCGGCACGGACTTCACGATCGGCTACGACACGGCGCTGAATACCGCCATGGAGGCCATCGACCGGATCCGCGATACGGCGGCCTCGCACGATCGGATCTTCTTCGTCGAGGTCATGGGCCGGCACAGCGGCTACCTCGCCATCATGAGCGGTATCGCGGGCGGTGCGGAGGAGATCCTTGTGCCCGAAACGCCCACGAGCATCGAGAAGCTGGCAGCGAACCTTGTGGAGGCGCGCCAGAAAGGCAAGACCTCGAGCATTGTTGTCGTGGCCGAGGGGGACGACGCAGGCAACGCCATTACCGTGTCGAAACAGGTGCAGGAACTCGGTGACTTCCCAAACGTCCGCGTCGCGGTCATCGGCCATCTTCAGCGCGGCGGATCGCCCACCGCATTCGACCGCATTCTTGCGAGCCGCCTCGGGCTGAAGGCCGTCGAGGCGCTCGTGGACGGCGAGAGCGGCAAAATGACCGGGATCAGCGGCAATCGCGTGGTATTGCGGCCATTGTCCGAGGCTTGGGAACACCGCACGCAGTTCGATCCTGCGTTCCTGCGCGTGGCGCGCGTATTGTCGACTTAGCCGATCGGCGCATCACCGCAGGCCGAGCACGTCCTGCATGTCGTAAAGTCCGGGCGCGGCATGGAGAACGAACCGGGCGGCCCGGAGCGCGCCGCGCGCGAAGTTGTCGCGGCTATGGGCCTTGTGCGTCAACTCGACGCGTTCGCCTTGGCCAATGAAATACACCGTATGCTCGCCCACAACATCGCCGCCCCGCACGGCATGAACGCCAATCTCGCGGACGGGCCGCGCGCCGACGAGCCCTTGTCGCCCGCCCACCGCCGCCGCGGGATACTCGAGACCGAGGCCTTCGGCAGCCCGCTCGGCCAATCGCACGGCCGTGCCGCTCGGACTATCCTTCTTCTGGTTGTGGTGTACCTCGACGATCTCGACGTTGTAGTCGAGACCGAGGATGGCCGCGACTTCGCCCGTGAGTTTGAATAGGAGGTTCACGCCAACGCTCATGTTCGGCGCGTGCACGACGGGTATGGACTGGGCGTACGCCGCCAGTTCCGCCTTCTGGGCCTCGGATAGGCCCGTCGTACCGACCACCGCCGGTTTGCCGGCCGCCGCCGCCGCCTGAACGTTCGCTACGGACGCCCCGGCCACGGTGAAATCGATCAGCACGTCGGCTTTGGCAATCTCCGACGCCGCGTCGGCGCCGACGCGAACGACTTGGCCGGCCCCTACGGTGATTTCGACGCCCGCCAGGCTCGGCGCGTCAAAGGCACCACCGATGGCCATGGACTCATCTGCCGCCGCCAGTTCAAGTATTCTACGCCCCATCCGACCACACGCGCCGGCCATGCAGATCTTCATCGGTCTCATTCCTCTCGGTTATCGCTCAATCGGCCCAACCACCGAATCATGCTAACAGCAGGCGCCCTGGACACGCAACGCGCCGGATGCATGCGCGGGGGGAATGGCCTGCGGGAGCCCGCGTGTTCACACACAAGCGGATAGGACGACGCGGCGTAGGAGGTAGTGATATGACGGGCAACGGGCCTTCGGCGGAACGCAGACCCAATCATCTCATCCACGAGACGAGTCCGTATCTCCTGCAACACGCTCACAATCCAGTCGACTGGTACCCGTGGAGCGATGAGGCCATCGAGCGCGCCCGCGCCGAGTCGAAACCGATCTTCCTTTCGATCGGCTATTCGGCGTGCCACTGGTGTCACGTTATGGAGCGCGAATCCTTCGAGGACGAGGACATCGCGCGATTCCTGAACACGCATTTCGTGTGCATCAAAGTGGATCGCGAGGAGCGGCCCGACCTCGACGAGATCTATATGGCCGCCGTCCAGATGTTGACCGGCAGCGGCGGTTGGCCGCTGAACGTATTCCTCACGCCGGAACTCAAGCCGTTCTACGGCGGCACCTACTTCCCGCCACGCGATGCATTCGGCCGGCCCGGATTCCGGACGGTCCTCGAACAACTCGTCCAGGCGTGGAACGAACAGCACGATCGGGTCGCGGCCAGTGCCGAGGCATTGACTGCCGCCCTGCAACGCGCCGTCGATCAGCCTGCCGGCGGCACGGGCGCACCGACGGCCGACCTGATCGACTGCGCCGTTCACGAGTTGGCCGCGACGTTCGATCCGGCGTGGGGTGGCTTCGGCGACGCGCCAAAGTTTCCGACACCGGCCAACATCGCTCTGCTGTTGCGTGCGTATCGGCGCACGCGTGACGCGCACGCCCTCGATATGGCCACACGCACGCTCACGCAGATGGCGCGCGGCGGCCTGTACGATCACCTCGGCGGCGGATTCCATCGCTACTCCGTCGACGCGCGATGGCTGGTACCGCATTTCGAGAAGATGCTGTACGACAACGCCTTGTTGGTCCACGCATACCTCGATGCCTACCAGGTCACCGGCAACACCCCGTTCGCCACCATCGCGCGCGAGACCTTGGACTACATCTTGCGCGACATGACGGACGCGGAGGGCGGGTTCTTCTCGTCGGAAGACGCCGACAGCGAAGGCCAGGAAGGCGCGTTCTACCTGTGGACGCTCGACGCGATACGCGAGGTCCTCGGCGACGATACGCCGCTGTTTGTTGCGTACTATGGCGTCGAGCAAGACGGCACCTTCCCTTCGCGCGAGCCGTACCACGCCGGCAAGAACATCCTCCACGTGCCGCGCGATCCCGCCGTGATCGAGCGCGAATTCGGCCTGAGTGCCCAGGAACTCGAAGCGAGACTGGCGCCGCTACGCGCTGAGCTCCTCGCGATTCGTTCGCGGCGTGTCCGGCCTGGGCGCGATGACAAGATCATCACGGCCTGGAACGCTTTGGCCATTAGCGCGATGGCCAAGGGCTACCAGGTGCTGGAAGACACGCGCTACCTCGACGCGGCGCAACGCGCGACCGCGTTCATCACCACTCGGATGAACGACGCAGGAGGATTGCTGCGGACATTTGCCAAGGGCCAAGCCAAGCTCCCGGCGTATCTCGACGATTATGCCTACCTCCTGGCCGCGTTGGTTGACCTGTACGAGGCCGATTTCAACACGATCCACCTCCGTGCCGCGCACGATATCGTCCAGGCCATGGAAACGCGCTTTCGGGACGCTGCCGGCGGTGCCTACTTCTCGACGGGCGACGAGCATCGCGGTCTGCTGGCGCGTACAAGATCGCTCCACGATCAGGCCGTGCCATCGGCCAACGCCGTGGCGGCACAAGCGCTGCTACGCCTCGGCGCGCTGACGGACAACGCCGCGTACATCGAACGCGCTCGGGAGATCGTGTCGAGTGCCGTGCCACGCATGGAGCGCGCGCCCCTCGGCACGATGGCCATGCTCTGCGCGGCGGACTTCCTCATCGGCCCGCGGCAGGAGATCGCGATCGTTGGTGAGGCCGAAGACAGTGACTTCAGGGCCTTGTTGGATGTGGCCCGCCGGCGTTTCTTGCCCAACACCGTGATCGCCGCCATCGATCCGGACGCACCGGACGCGGAGGCTATCGCGGAAGTCGTGCCCCTCCTCGCCAATCGAGACCTCGTAGATGGCCGAGCCGCCGCGTATGTCTGCGAGAACTACTCGTGCGCGCTCCCAGTCACCACGCCCGAGGCACTCCTCGATCAGCTCGATTCAGCCAGCTTCAGTCGATAGGTTCCGCTGACTGCCTCGCCTCGGCTACAATGGAGCATCGGACAGAAACGCCCTTTGCTGCGAGAGGAGAATCCGCATGATGTCTCTACGTGTGGCTGCGATAACGGTCGCGCTACTCGCGACGCACGCCCTGACTCACGCCGAGGAATTGTCGCCGCCATGCAACCTGCCGAAACCGCCCGACGGACAAACGTGGCGGTTGGCGTGGCATGACGAGTTCAACGGAACTGCCTTCGACACCGCGAAGTGGGAAGTCATCGGTGATGTACCGCGCCGAAAGGCTTTCTGGGCGAAGGACGACGCGTATCTCGACGGCAACGGTCGCCTTATCCTGCGCACGAAGCAGGACGGCGAGCGCTATACCTCGGGCGCCATCCGGACGCGCGGCCTGTTCGAGCACTGCTTCGGCTATTGGGAAATCCGATGCTCGTTTCACGCGCAGGAGGGCCACTGGCCGGCCTTCTGGATCCACTCGGATACCGTCGGCACCGTCGGCAACGACGGCCACGACGGCACCGAGATCGACATCATGGAGAAGCCATGGCTCACCGACCAGATCCAGCATGCCCTGCATTGGGACGGTTACGGCGAGCATCACAAGAGCGCTGGCCAGCGCGTTGAGCGTCCAGGCCTCAGCGCCGGATTCCACACCTTCGGCCTGCTCTGGACGCGTGATGAGTACGTCTTCTACGTTGATGGCGACGAGACCTGGCGAACCAGCGCCGGCGGCGTGTGCCAAGTGCCGTCCTACATCAAGATCACCGAAGAGATCGACACCTGGGCCGGCGACATCGCCCAAGCGAAACTCCCCGACTACTTCACCGTCGACTACGTCCGCGTATTCGACGCCATCGACGCGCCCCCGGAACCGCAGCGGTAGGGTGCGTGCAGCGGAGCGGAACACACCGCGCCTGCCACCGCGCGCAGCGCGCCTAATCGGAGTCGAGCGGCAGGGCGGCGCGGAGGATCTCCCGAGCCGTACGCATCAATGCGAGCCCATCCAGCGCATCCTGTTCGGAAGCCTCGGCCCGATCTCCCGGATAACGCGCCTCCACGCCGTACATCGTCAAGACCGCTGTCTCGGCGAGCGCGTTGTCCACGGACTCGACCAGCACAAGCAGGCGCTCAATATCGTGCGTTTTCGGAAACGGAACCTGGTGCCAAGTGGGAAAGGCCTTGAGATACTTCTCAACGGCCTGCCGCGCGTGGAAGGCGAGCGGATTGGCCAAGCCTCAACCGTTGACCATGAGCACTTCGGCTGTTTGCACGTCGTCCTCGGCTTTCCGCAGCCAGTCGGCCGGGAGCGCGCGCTTCTCTTGCTCAGGCAGCTGCATGGAGCACACGTCCTTCCCTGCTTGCCGGATAGGCGATACTGCCCACCACGTTCTTGGTGCTCTCGAAGTACTCCCTCGTTGACAAAACAATGTCGAAGGGAAATGCGATATCTCGGAGCCCCCGCGCGCTGCATCTGTCATTGGCTCTTCGCCGCTGCAGGGCATTGCGCGCGTCCGCCCCGTCATTGCGAGCGAAGCGAAGCAATCCCCGAATGTGCGTAGCTGTGCCAAGTCTCAGATTTCCTCGCTTCGCTCGCCATGACGGGGGAGGGCCGTTGACAACTCGAAATGATTGAAGGGGCCCCTGCGCCACTCGGGATGATGATCTGAGGCAGGTGTCATGAGGTCCGTTGCTCCTTGACACAACCTTGGTCATATTGTGTTGGTCGCAAGTTACGTCATGGCATAGCATTAGGCGTATTGGCGGATGATTGCCAACAAATTTGTTTGCAGGGATTGACATCTGAAACCGGATTTGCTATTATCCAACAGAATTGCTGGCAACAGAATTGTTGGCAAGTCGATGCCGTGGGGATCTGGCATGAAAACATCGACACAGCCAGATTATAACTACTTGTCAAGTAAGCCCTTATGGGGTCGGAAGCAAAGCGTAACCCTTCCTAGAAAACGGCGTGACGAAGGGTACGATGCTTTCCGCCACCGTGGCGGCCCACGGCCCCAGTCAAGACGGCCAGGGCCATGCGTTTGTGTCGCGTCTTCCGTGCAACGGGTGGCCGAGGCGGCCCGGAGAAATGTCCATCGAGAGGGGATCTAAGGCATGCCTTCGCCTACGATGAAGTACAATCCGGCGTTCTTGACCGAGCAGGAGCTCGTGGACTCCTTCGTCGTGCGGCAGGCCGACCTGGACTTCTGCCTGCGCGTCGTGCGCGAGAACATCGGTGACTCGGACCGGCATGTCTTGGTCGTAGGTCCACGCGGCATTGGGAAGACCACGCTCGTCCTACGCGCCGCGGTCGAGATACGCCGAACGCCGGAACTCGCCGAGCGTTGGTATCCGATCATGTTTGCCGAGGAAAGCTACCAGGTGGCCTCCGCGGGCGAATTCTGGCTGGAAGCCCTGTTCCACGTGGCGCGCCAAACCGAATCGCCCCAATGGCTTAAGGTCCATGCGGACTTGAGAACCGAACCCGACGAGGAGCGGCTTCGAGAGCGGGCGCTGACGCAGCTTTTGGCCTTCGCCGATACCATCCACAAGCGCCTTCTCCTGGTCGTCGAGAACCTAGACATGCTCTTGGGCGAGCAGTTGTCCGACGAGGAAGCACACCACCTTGGGAACACGCTTCGGACGGAGGGGCGAATCAAGGTGTTGGCGAGCGCGACGCGGCGTTTCGAGGAGGTCGAAGACAGCGGTGAGTCGCTGTTCGAAGTGTTTACCACGCATGATCTTAGGCCTATCGATACCGTCGAGTGCGCCACGCTGTGGCGCGCGATTACAGGCCAGGACATCACGGTCTTTCGTGCGCGCCCCATCGAGATTCTCACGGGCGGCAATCCGCGGCTGGTTAGAATCATCGCCCAATTCGGCGCGGGCAAGACCCTTCGCACGCTGATGATGGATCTCACCCGGCTCGTCGACGAACACACGGAGTATTTCAAGAGCCACCTCGACGGACTCCCGGCGGCGGAACGGAAGGCCTATCTTTCGCTGGCGGAGCTGTGGGAACCGGCCACCGCGGCGGAAGTCGCCCGAGCCGCGCGGCTCGACGTGAACAAGACCAGCGCCTTCCTAAATCGACTGGCGGCGCGGGGTGCTGTGGTTGCCGTCGACCGCCAGGGCCGAAAGAAGTCCTACCAAGTCGTCGAACGCATGTACAATATCTACCACCTCATGCGCCGGCGAGGCGGTCCCTCGAGTCGCGTCCTGGCCGCGGTCAACTTCATCGTGGGCATGTACGCCCCGGAGGAACTGGCCCCCGTCGCCGAGGAGTTGATCCGCGAGGCCTGCGAGTTCGATGCCGGGATTCCACCGGACTACTACCGTGCCCTCGATGTCCTGATGAGAAACCTCCCCGACACGGAGACGCGCCGCTGGGCCGTTCGGCGAATGCCGCCGGCGCTTCTCGAGGGCAGCGGGGCCCGGACGGTTGCCCGTATCCCGGCAGAGGATGCCGCGCTGCCGCACCTCTCGGAAGAGTGGGCGGATCGCGAGAAGCTCCGGAGTCTGCGGCGGGCAATGGAGGGGCTGGATGAAGAGCCGGCGCGGGCGCGCGCGCTCGAGGCCAAAGCCCAGGAGTTAATCCATTCGCAGCCCCGGAATGCGCTGTACTGGATGTTGCTGGGCGTGCTGCTGGAACAGCGGGAGGACGGCGTCTGCGAGGCTGAACACGCCTACCGGCAGGCCGTCGAGATCGACCCGGGCCTTGCGGGAGCGTGGGCGCTCTACGGCCGTCTCTTGCACGAGAAGCTCGAGCGACTCAGCGAGTCCGAACAGGCGTACCGCAAGGCCGTCCAACTCGACGAAGGGCACGCCTGGGCATGGGCGCTGCTCGGTCGGCTCCTGCACGGAGACCTCGGGCGATTTGGCGAGGCCGAGCAGTCCTACCGCAAGGCCATTCAGCTCGATGGTCGGTTTGCGTGGGCATGGGCGCATCTCGGCTTGCTCTTGCATGAGAAGTTCGCGCGTCTCGACGAGGCGGAGCAAGCCTATCGCATGGCCATCCGCCTGGAGAATGACTACGCGTGGGCCTGGGCCTTGTATGGCCGACTGCTGCACGAGAAGCTTGAGCGATTCGACGAGGCGGAACAGGCCTATCGCAGGGCCATCCAGCTTGACGGGGAATGCGCGTGGGCGTGGGCTCACCTTGCCGATCTCCTGGACGACAAGTTGGGACGGCTCGACGAGGCGGAACAGGCCTATCGCAAGGCGATTCAGCTCGACGACGGATACGCGTGGGCGTGGGCACTTCTCGGTCGACTGCTGCACGAGAAGTTGGGGCGCCTTGATGAGGCCGAACAGGCCTACCGCAACGCCCTTGCACGCGACGAGGACTACGCGTGGGCGTGGGCGCTGTTGGGCCGATTGCTTGATGAGGAACCCGATCGCCTTGATGAGGCCGAACGCGCCTACCGAAACGCCGTTCAACGGGACGACGGACTCGCCTGGGCGTGGCTTCAACTCGGGCGACTGCTGGATGAGAAGCTCGAGCGATTCAGCCAGGCCGAACAGGCGTACCGTAAGGCCGCGCAGCTCGGCGATTGGCAGGCCTGGACCTGGGCGCTCCTTGGCCGGCTGCTGCATGAGAAGCTGGGACGCCTTGACGAGGCGGAGCAGGCCTATCGTAAGGCCATTCACCTTGACGAGGGTTACGCGTGGGCCTGGGCGCACCTCGGCCGGTTGCTCGATGAGAAGCTCGAACGCTTCGGCGAGGCGGAGCAGGCCTATCGTAGAGCGATACAGCTCGACGAGGGTTACGCGTGGGCCTGGGCGCGTCTTGGCCGCTTGTTGCATGAGAAGCTCGATCGATCCAACGAGGCCGAACACGCCTACCGCAAAGCCATCGAGCTTGAGGGCGAGTGCTTACGGCAAGGCGAGTTCTGGGCGCGACAGGCCGTCGCGATGGACCCTGCCAACATTGCCCATCAGCACACGCTTGCGTGCATACTATGCGCCTCGGGCAAACCGGAAGAGGCCCAGGAACACGCGGCGGCCTATCTGAGGGACGTGGACCTCGTGCGCGCGAACCCCGACGATGCCACCGAGCTCTTCGTCGGCTTCGCCGTGGCCGGCCTCGGGCGGGATGCATTGCGGCTCATCGAAGCATCGCCCAGTGCGGTTCTGCTTGAGCCCCTGGTGGTGGCCCTGCGACTCGACCTTGGGGAGAAGACCAAAGCCCCCGTAGAGATTGTGGAAGTGGCCAAGGATGTTGTGCGGCGCATCGAGAAACGGCGAGCCCGTGCGACTGCCGTGGCGGCGGCCGAGTGAAGGGCCGAGTCCAACTCCCCCGAGAAGAGGGGCTACACCGTCCTATGCTCGCCCGGCGACGAGGTCATTGTGGGCAATGTCGACTTGCTCGGGATATAGGTGGTGCCGGGCGTATTCGAAGCACGCACCCGATTCCAGGAAGAGTCTGAACACGTCGCGGTCGATGTGGTTGCGCTCGGCCATTCCCTGCATGATATCCAGGACCTCGCTCAATCGTTTGGGCTTCTTGTAGGGGCGGTCGGGGGCGGTCAGTGCCTCGAAGATGTCGGCGACGGCCATCATCCGCGCCTCTATAGGCACCTGCTCCTTGGTGAGACGTCGTGGATACCCGGTGCCGTCCGGTCGCTCATGGTGTCCCCCGGCGAAATCCGGCACGCGACGGAGGTGCCTCGGCCACGGCAGGCTGCTCAACATGATGATAGTCTGGACGATGTGATCGTTGATCTTGTGACGTTCTTCGTCCGTCAGGGTCCCGTAACCAACCGAGAGATTGTGGATTTCGCCACGGTTATAAGCGTGTCTGGGCGCGTCGATCCGAAATCCCCACGGATTATCGGGCGCGATGGGTTGCGGGGTATCGTAATCGATCACGTGTTCGGGCGCGTCCTGCAATAGCTGCTCCCGGGCCGGCGCCGGCCGCGAGGCGCCACGCGTTTTGCGCTGAGACTCTTGCGTAGATAGGCCGATACCATCGTCCAGGGTGCGTATCCATGTCCGCTCGGCTATCCGGCGCAACCGATCGATCTGTTCGGACGAGATGGACTCGCGGCCCTCGTTGCATCGCGCAACAAAGGCGAAGTCATCCTCGATCCGCCGGTGTTCCTCCTCGAGTTCCGCGCGCAGGCGCGCGTCGTCGACGCCTTGAGCCCGTTGTTCCCAGTAGCGAATGGTGGCATCCCGTTTGAGCACCTCGAATCGTGTGCGGATCTCGTGCAGCCGATTGTGGAGGGTCTCGAGCTTGGTTGCTTTGTCCACGACGTACTCGGGCGTGGTCACCTTGCCGCAGTCGTGCAACCAGCTCGCAATGTGCAAGGCCTCCCAGCCGTCGTCATCGAGGCGGAAATCCTGAAACGGAGGAGTCTGCGCGGCACACGCCGCCTCGGCGATCATCTGCGTCAAAACCGGGACGCGCTGGCAGTGGCCTCCGGTGTAGTGCGACTTGGCATCGACGGCGCCGGCCATCAGTTTGATGAAAGCATCGAGGAGAGCCCGCTGCATTTTCAGCAGCCGCTGGCTCTCGATCGATACCACGGCGAAACCCGAGAAGGCCTCGATGAACGCGATGCGTTCTCGTTCGACAGGCAAGTCTTCGCGATTCGGCGGCGCCTCGAAGGCCAAGCCGAGGGCCCCCGTTACCTGGCCGTCTCGGGCGCGCAATGGAATGGCCACCAGGTAGGCCCGCTCCACCTCTAAGAGCGAGGCCAAGGGCCCGGCGACCTTTCCGTCCCGCGACATCACAGTGGTTACCGTGGCCCCGATTCGTACAGACTCGGCCAACGGTCCCCGCGCCTCGTCGTCCTTGAGGGACACATGGGGCAATGAGGTGGCCTTCTTCGCGAGGATGCCGGCGGCCATGCGTAGACAGGCCGGTTCGAGCGCAGACGCCTCGTCATTCACGAGATAGAGCACCGCTGCGCTGGCCCCACTCACGCGGACGGTCTGTTCCGTGATCTGCTCCAGCAGGCTATCGAAACGTCGTTCGGCGGCCACGGAGGAGATCATATCGAGGAACTTGCGTATCGTGGTCTTCATGGCGTCGACGGATTCCGCGAGCGTGCAGATTTCGAGGATGAGCGAATTCGTGGTCACCGGGCCGCCGAAGTCGAAATGGCGAATGCGATCCGTTTCCTGGGTAAGTCTTCGCAGCGGCCGAGCGATTCGGCTGGCCAGCACGTAGGCCAGTGGCAGTGCCGCCAATAGGATCAGCGCCGTGATCCAAACCGACTGGCGTCGAATCGCAATCGCATCGGCGACAAGTTCCTCCTCAGGAGCGGTAATGGCCACAAAGAACACGATGTCCTTCGTCACGTCGATGCGGCGAACCGCGCCGCGCCATCGCTGATCGCTAAACGTGAAGGACAGCGCCGCTTCCCGAGGCTTGAGCTCGGCGGCCAGTGTCGATAGAACCGGACTGCCTAAGGCGCCGACGGGGGCCAATTCGGTGGTCGTGTCATCCGACTTCAGCACTAACCGGTCCGTGTGGCGATAGGCCAGTGCCCGCCCATCTTCGTCGAACAACACGGCCTCGGCCGTGGGCGAGATCTGCTGACGTGACAGGGTTTCGGAGAGATGCTCGAGGGTGACGTCGGAGGCGACGACCGCGCGTCCGTCGGGGGATTGGCGGCCCACGGTGATGCCAACCTTTCCTATGAAGTAGTAGAGATACGGCTTTGTTGCCGCCTCGCGATCGCTCGCGGCGGCCACCTGGTACCATGGCCGGATGCGCGGGTCGTACGAAGTCGCGCCCATCGAACGGTCGGCGAGGCGGTTGAGGTCGATATCGAAGTACAGTCGCGTCTGGACGCGTTCGCCGCGCTCGTCAGCCGCGATGTGGTCGGCCACGAGCGTTGCCCCCTCGGGGGCCTCGAACCGCTGGCGCATGTAGGGATCATTCAAGGGGCGCACAATGAAGAAGTCGCCGTTGGCATAGCCCACTTGCAGCGCCGATACATGCGGTTGCGTGGCCAACGCTTCGCAGAACACCGGCAGCAGCGCCAACCGCTCATCGAGATCGCCCGCCTGGCCAACGCGCGCCTCGATCGAGAGCAGATTCACGGTGGTGACCACAGGCCGGTACGCGCCCTGAAAATCCAACAGAAGTTCCCGAGAGATCTGGTCGAAGACACGATTCGACGCCGACAGAATCACACGCGTATTCTGGTGGTAGTTGAACCAGCCCAACACGCCGCCCACTCCCGCAATGAGCAGGACGAAGATGGTCGCAATGTGCGCATGCAGCGGATGACGTCCCAACCGAGTCAAGAGCGTTTTCAAGAGCCACATCCTCGCGAAGCGGAACACACACCGCTGATTCTCTGGTTATGCCGTTGTGCTTCCGTGTCGGCCTGCTCCGGAATGAGGCCAACGCACGGGTTCTACACGATTCCTATGTGTATGTTACACCAAGTACGCAGTACCGTCAAATCCGGCGTCATCGGGCGCGTTATGGCTAATCGAGCAACGACTCTTGGGCGTGATCCGGCGAATTCATTTGATTACACTATCATGAGCATTGGGCTCTGACGTGGCCCCAAACGAAGCCGTCATTCCGGGGAGTGCCGCCGGTGAGAGACCCCATTCTGTGCGCTGCCGTGTTCCTGTTGCCGGCCATCGGCCTCAGTTCGCCGTCCTGTGCCGATCCACCGCGGGCGCGATTGACGGGCGCGTTCTGGTGGGTATCGGCGGCCGACGCGCAACGCGCGCAGGAATCGTGGCGCGCGGATCTGGATGCGATCCAAGCGCTAGGCATGGACCTCCTGATCGTCTCGGGCGTGTCCGTGGGGAACGCGGCTCAGGCCGCACAAGAGGAACCAGCGGTCGAGCCGTTCAGGGCCTTCTTCGCCGAGACCGATCGCCGAGGCCTGCGGGTCTTCATCAACACGCTGTCCGTGGCCAACTGGTGGACCTTGGCGGATGCCGGACCGGAGATGGCCCGCGCCGACGCCTACATCCGAGACGTGGCCCGCGTATATGGGGCCCGCGAGTCCTTCTACGGTTGGTATGTGCCCTACGAGCTCTACGTGTTCTGGGGTGAGCGGTCGGATCTGATTCGGACGCTCTACCGCGAGGTGGCCGCGTGCTGCAAGGCGGCCCTCGACAAGCCAGTGATGATCTCGCCCTTCTTCATCCTCGACGAGGCGCACAGGCTCGGCGATTTCCGTTGGGCGTCGCCCGAGGAGTACCGGGAGTTCTGGACGGGCGTCTTGCGTCAGGCGCCCATCGACATCGTCGCGCTTCAAGACAGCGG
Organism: Candidatus Hydrogenedentota bacterium; assembly: GCA_036769985.1. GTDB lineage: Bacteria > Hydrogenedentota > Hydrogenedentia > Hydrogenedentales > SLHB01 > DAIPKA01. Next base: position 128,532 of record DAIPKA010000005.1, read on the forward strand.
TGAACACCTCTCGTGCTACACGATCGAGGAGCGCCGACCCTTCTTCGAGGCCATGAAGGCCGCCTGCGATGCCGCAGGCAAATCCTTCTGGGCGAACATCGAGACCGGCGAACTGGAGGTCGCGTCGCTCGAGGAGTATGTGGCGCGATTCGGGCTCAAGACACACGTCAACGATCCGAAGACCGCCCCGTACTGGCGTGGCGTACCGGCGGCCAAGCTCGAAGAGAAACTCGAATTCGCAGGCCCATTCACCTCCACGGCCATCACCTGGGGCTATCAGGAGTACATCCGGCCCACACTCGGGCCGGATGCCCAAGCCCTGTACGATAGCTACGCGGCGCTTGGATGGGCATGCCGATGAATCGGATGGCCTTGGTCGGCCAATCATTCATGCGCAAGCCAACGTCGTGGCTAGAAACGATACACGACGTGCACCGGGCCACCCGCCTGCGTGAGGACAACGGCCCCGCGGTCCAACGGGTGCTCGACGCCGTTCACCGTGACTTGCGTGGGCGGTCTCTCTTCGGGATGGCGAACGACCACGCGCAATTCGGTGGGCGGGTTCCCTCCGGGCGGTTCGATATCGACGACGACGGACCGCTCATCGGCCCGCGTGCGCACGGCCATCTTGCCCGAATACGTGGGGGCATCTTCAACGAGGATGGACTGTCCGGGCGCGAACCATCGGCGTGGGCAGCCCCGCAAAAGCCAAATGATTCCGGCGTCCTGATCATCGATGATCATGCGGCGGATCATGTCGAGGAGCCGTCCGTTGCCGGAGGCGTTGGGCTGGAAAGGGGAGTAGTTGGCATCGCTGATGTGAATGCGCTCGACGGTCTGGTAGCAGTCCTGCGAAAGGCCGTAAGCCAGGTTCGAATAGAAGACGAGCAGGGCCTTCTCGATTTCGCCTCGGGCTAGGAAGTTCTGGAAGTAGCCACGTTCCGAGCTATTGACATACCAGAATGGGTTTCGTCTTCCCAGTCCCGTCGGTTCGTCCATGCGATTGGTCAGGCCGATCATGGTGCCCCACGCCTGCTGGAGATAGCCGAACATGGCATCGAACCGCTCGTCCGTTCGGGCGTCCAGCAGCCCGGTGGCAAACATGCAGCTCGGCCCGTCCGCCCACCACAGGCCGCCCTGTTCGCCGGGATACGTGGCGACAAGATTGGGCACGAATAACAGGCCTGTGGCCGAATCCACGTGCTCGGCCTTGTGGATCGCCGTGAGCAGGCATTCGCGGTATTCGTCGGCCTCTTGCCGGAAGCGTTCCGCTTCCGGCAACCCGGCATGGCGAAACGCCGCCGCCATCCCAGCCATGCCTTTCCAGGAGAAGACATCGGAGAAAAAGACATGGTGCCAGCCTTCCCAGTCGTGGACGCGTCCTTTCGGCAAGAGGCCATACCAAGGAACGCGGTCTCCGGCTTCCGTGAAACGGCGCGTCCGCGCGCGTTCGCCCTGTATCCAATCCCATGCGGCAAGGATACTGTCCCGGTTCTGTTTCAGCCAAGCCGTGTCCTGCGAATAGCGGTATTTGTCTGCCATTGCCCACAACACGGATCCGGTCTCACAGGTCCAGCGCAGCAGGAAGTTGCCCGTGTAGCAGCCGTAGGCCGACTTGGTCTCGCCCTCGGGCTTGCGACCGGGCTCGGCATATGGGCCGATGCCGCTTTGGCGTTCCGTGAAGAAGCGGAACACCGGCTCCAGCTCGCGGTGGTACCCAACCGCGCACATGGGAACCAGCATGTGGGCGCATTCCCACGGCCAGACGCCTTCCCATACCGGCGACTGGAAAGGCTCGTGCCATGGGCGCTCGGGGTTCTTGCGAAGGTTTCCCAGGCAGGAGAGTATCAGGTGGCGATATAGCTCGTTCAGTCTCGGCTCCGGCGTGGTCAGCTTCATACCTGGCTCGAGCCCCTTGTCCCAGTAGTCCGCGGCGCGCGCCAGCGCGGCATCGAAGGTGATCTGGCCCATCGGTGCGGATTCCTCGGCGGCCACGCGTTCGGGCCGAGCCACCATAATCAAGTCGAGCATACTCGTTTCATCCGGTTTCAGATCGAACACGAAGCGCACGACATTGCGCAGCGTTTCGGGGAGCAGCGGGTCCGCCGTTTTCGTTGAGAACTCGGGAATGGATTCGGCGGTTACGACGCCCTCGGCGCGGTACGTCATGAGGGGTCGTCCGTCGAGGAGCACCGCGTTCTGTTGGATCGCGATGGGCAGGACGGGTTCCATCCATCGAGATGCAGACGCCAGAAAGGGCCGGTAATTCGTGTTCTGCGTGTCGTGCATTCGACCGATCAACACATAGAGCGGTTGCCGCCGCGGTTCGGCGCCCGTGTTGCGCACCGCCAACCGGACCACGATGTACTGGGCTTCGTTCCCGGTGACCGTCTCCTCGTCTCGCGGGAGAATGGTGAAAGCGGTTTGGTCGACCGTGCACGAGTCCGTCGTCCACCGGCTCTCAACGATGGGCTGGTAGCCCTTGTGGAGTCTGCGCGTCACGGCGTACATGTCAGGGAGTTGGAAGGGATCGCCGAGGGCGAACCCAACGCCGTACGCCTCGTTGGCGCGGCCGAGGGCAATGGACAGATCCGGGTGAGCATAGACGATGTCCGAGTAGTAGCGCGGCTCGATGGGCACTCGCTGCGACATGGGCGCGGCCATCCCGGCGAGCTCTTCCCATGTCGCCTCGTGATGCTGTTCGGCCACGGCATCGAGCGTGGGCGCGACGAGGAACCGCTCCCAGGCGCTCTCGTAGGCGGGCCGCGCCTTTTCGCGAGATTGCTGGTTCCGCGCAATTGCCTTCTCCTCTTCGCGCGCCGCTTGCCGTACCAGATCGAATCCCGGCATATCGATGCCAGCGGATAGCGTGAGATCGTCGATGGCGGCATCCGCCTCGTGGCCGTCCTGCACACCCATCCACCGCGTGGTGCAGGGGAGCGATCCCACGTGAAAGACCTCGGCCTGCCTCGGCATCCCGGCCGTTGTGAAGATGTGATGGCGAAGCTGGCCGTCGATATAGAGGGCGCGACACTTGGCGACCACATCCCAACACACCGTGATCGGATGCCATTCGCCGGCGCGCCAATCGACGGGTGCCGCGAGGCCCATCAGGGCGCCGTCGTCGCCGAAGTAGAGGGTACCGAGGCCATCCTTCCCCAGGAATCCGAGGACGGTTCTCCCTCCGCCATCGGGATTGGCCACCCCCCAGAGAAACCGGTCTCCGAAGGCGTTGATGCTGTCCCAGTTTGGACGTACCCAGAGAGACAATGTTCCACGATCGCCATTGAGGTGATTTGCGACGGGATATGTCAGAACTGCGCCTTTGACGAACTCCGCTGCCAGGCCCGTGTGGCCCGCCGTGAGACGTACGCCGACATTCGCCACGGGCTCGACGCCCTGTTCCGTAACCACACCGGTATCAAAGGAGACTCGAAACACCGCGTCGCCGCCCGGAGCCGCGCCGATGGTGGCCAACCCGGCGAACATGAATGCAAGAAGAGGCATAGCGTTGCTCCCGTGTGTGGGCCATAGTGATCGTGGGCCGTTGTGAAATCGGACGGCGGCATTCTATCGAGTCCGCCGGAGCCAATTCCCCTTTTGTTCATGGCCGGAGGTTCCGTGGTCCACCGTTCCGATTGCCGGAGGCCGTATGGTGAGAATATTCGATCGATGCTGTGAGTTCTTTGGCCGGTGTGGGTTGGGGTTTGGTTCTGGAGCGGGGTTTGCGCCGATTGATCGGGTGGAGAAGAGCGGGCATCATACTGCTTTTCGTTGGGAAAGGGCGGCCTGCTCTTATGTTGAAGTTCATTCTGAAGCCGTGGCATCTGATGGTCTTGTTCATGGCCTCGCAGCTCAATCGTGAGCAGCGTATCATTGAGTATTTGCCGGTAGAGAACGTGGTGCTGCGGGAGAAATTGGGCACGGGACGCATCTTGTTGAATGACGACCAGCGTCGTCGTTTGGCCGTGAAAGCCAAAGCCCTTGGCCGAAGGTTGCTTCATGATCTGGCGACCATTGTGACGCCTGACACGCCGTTGCGTTGGCATCGGGAATTGATCGCTCAGAAGTGGGACTTCAGCGCGCTGCGGAAGGAGGTTGGGCGGCCTCGCACGCACGAAGAGGTTGCCAAGCTCGTGGTGCAACTGGCGCAGGAGAATCCGACGTGGGGATACAACCGGATTGAAGGTGCGCTGAGGAACCTGAGGGTGAGGATTTCCGATACAACCATCGGAGACATTCTACGGGAGCACGGCATCGAACCGGCTCCCGATCGGCAGCGAACGACGCGGCCCGAGCGCTATCTACGGATTGGGTCTCGCGTCCATCCGGTGAACGGTGTCCTCGATCCGGTACAAGTGTGTTTTGGATCGTAGGAACAGCGCGTTGCCTCCGACGGCCGGGGAGGCCATGAAACCGGATTCCAGGGTGTTGGTGGCCAGGACCTCGTAGGTGCGGCCGTGTTTGAAGATCGTGGCCTTGCCTTGCACGCTGAAGCAGTAAATGCGGTCGTCGGCGTAGAGGAGCGAGGCCTCGTAGTTGCCGCCGATGCGTTCGCTCCACACCGCGTTGCCCGTCGCGGCCTCGAGGCACGTGAGCACGCCGTCGTTGCTGACCACATAGAGCAGGTCCTCCACCAACACCGGCGAGGGTTCCTCGGGTACCTTTCGCCCTGTCACCTTCCACACGGTGTGCGTGTCGGTCACGTCGCCTTGACCATCGACGCGCATGGCGACCAACTCGACATCGCCTCGGCCCGTGGCGATGAACACAAGGCCGTTGCCGAACACCGGCCTCGCGGCGGGCGTGTAGGCCGTGTTATGGGTCTTCCAGATCTCCTCCCCCGTGCGCGCGTCGTAACCAAATGCCGCGGAAGACCCCAGCGAGACTAGCTGAGGCGTTCCTCCCACGTCGATCACAATCGGCGTGCTGAAGGCTTTGCGGAAGTCACCTTCCCGCTTGGGCATGCCTTGTTCATCGAGGTCGGTCCAGACCGTCGTCCGGTCGGTCTTCCACACGGTCTTTCCCGTCTCTTTATCGAGGGCAGCCACGTACTGAACATCCGCGCCGTCAAAGGTCAGGATGAGAAGCTTCTCGAACAGTATGGCGGAGGAGCCCGGTCCGCGGTAGTGACGACAGGGCAAATCCTGACGCTGCCAGATGACCTCACAGGTTGCCGTGTCGAGGGCGGCCGTCCCATAGCTGCCGAAGTGAACGTAGACACGGCCCGGCTCAATCACCGGCGAAGGCGAGGCATAGGAATTGACCTCGTTTCCAAGTGGCTCAGGACTGTCGGCGTGAAACAGCCTCTCGTTGAATCGGATTTCGCCCGTTTCGGCGTCCACACCGATGGCGTAGAAGTCGTGTCCGTCTTCCGTGGCCGTTGTCAGCCAGACCTGCCCGTCGAGCACAACGGGGGTTGACCAGCCGCGAAAGGGGATTGGGGTTTTCCACGCGACATTCTCCGTCTCGCTCCAGTGCAGCGGAAGGCCAAGCGACGTGCCGGGCATCGTGGCCAGGCCATTGCTCCAGGGGCCGCGGAACTCGGGCCAGCCGTTCGGGAGGGCTCGCGGCGCGGCGTGGGGCGCCTCTCCGGCATCTTGCGAGACCACCGTGCCGCCACCGATCAGAAGCGCGAACAAGATGAGCACGGTTCGACAGAGATTGCGTCGAGTTCTCATGAAACCTTCCTCAACTAGGGGAACTTCCTGAAACACGGCTTGACTCGCCGAGGCCAGTGTACGTGCCCGGCTTGGCATACACAAGCGTGGTCCGGCGAGACTGGGCCCTCCGCCAACGATGCCCGTTCGACATGGATGATGCCGGCGGCCTTCCGCGCGCGGCTGTCCACCGCCCGAGCACGACGAGCGTTCGACGCCCCATCGTGCCTTTTGGTGAGCGCAGCTACGCAAGGTGATATCTTCCGGAAAAGCACCAAAGGTGCTATGCTCTGGGAGGTGACGGCGAGCTGGGGCGTCGCGCTGGGAGGTTCTGATTATGAGAGAGAAAGGCTTCACGCTGATCGAGTTGTTGGTCGTTATTGCCATCATCGGAATTCTGGCGGCGATTTTGTTGCCGGCGTTGGCGCGCGCGCGGGAGGCGGCCCGGAGATCGAGTTGCCAGAACAATCTCAAGCAGTGGGGACTCGTGTACAAGATGTACGCCAACGAATCGCCCGGCGAGATGTTTCCGCCGCTCCAGGTGATCGATCACTATATGCAGAGCGGGACCTACTTCGATAACGCCGATGTAGACCTGACCGTGGGGCCGTGCGTGCAGGCGGTCTATCCGGAATACCTGACGGATCCCGCCATCGCCATCTGTCCCTCGGACTCGAACGAGGAATGGAAGGACTTCTACGCCGAGGACGGGCGGCCATTGTTCTTCTACGTTCCCAAGCGGATCTCGGCAAGCTACGTCTATCTCGGCTGGCTGTTGGATGGACTCGATGGCGACACTGCGCCTGTGGGGCATTTCCCGTTTCTGAGCGCCGGGTTGGTGTTGCTGGCGCCCGGATGGAGCATGACCGGCGACGTGCCGATCCAGGCGGCCGCGGCCCTCGATCTCTTCTTCGAGGAAGGCGCCGTGTACGTCCTGAACGATGACGGCGCGGCGGGCCAGGAACTGGCCGACAAGGACATCGATCTCAGCAGCCGCGATCCGGGCCCGGGGTATGGCAACGGCGGCGGTAACATCATCTATCGCCTGCGCGAAGGCATCGAGCGGTTCTTGGTGAGAGATGTCAGCCGGCCCAGCGATACCGCGAAGGCGCAATCCGAGCTGTTCGTCATGTTCGACATGATCGGCTCGGGCGCCGGCATCGGTCACTTCAACCACGTGCCGGGCGGCGCCAATGTGCTCTATATGGATGGGCACGTGGACTTCGTACGCTATCACTCCGATCCTGAGGATGCCGTACCACCGGTCATGCCCACCTTCGCGCAGATTGTCGGCGCCATAGCCGAGGCCGACTAACGGTTCCCGATGCACCCGGCGGCGCGTAGTCGACGCCCGTCAATGGAGGATGAACGATGCGGATGCCTGCGTTGCTCGCCGCGGCGATTGCTGCGTGCTCGGCCACCGTTGCGTACGACCTTTCGGGCTTGCCCGATCTCCCGCTCGCGCCGATCCAGGCCGAAAACGCGTTGTGGGTCGAGAATCCGGTCGAGCGGCAGTTCCTGTCGACGAAGCGCGTGGTTATCGCCGATCTCGAGGGCCCGGGCCGCATCGAGATGTTCCATTTCGCGATGCCCGGCGCGCTCGAACTGGGCCGCGAAGCCATCCTGCGGATCTACTGGGACGGCAATGCCGCGCCAAGCGTCGACTGCCCGCTCGTGGATTTCTTCTGCGATCCGGCAGGGCAATTCGAGTCGGTCGAGACGGTTGCCATGAACAAGCGGCGCGGTTTCAACGGGTACCTGCCCATGCCGTATCGCAAGTCGGCGCGCATCGAGTTGGCCTACGACGGCGATCTCGAGCCGGGGCCCCTGCTGCAATCGAAGATGCCGTGTTACTCGTACGTGATGTACCGCACCTTCGACAAAGCGCCCGAGGGCGCCGGTTACTTCCACGCCGCGTGGCATCAGGAGGCACTGCCGCTGGGCAAGGTCGCGTACACGGCGCTGGACACCGCCGGCCGAGGCAAGTTCGTGGGCTGGAGCGTGACGATCCGCAAACCGGGTTCGCCGGGCTACATGGTCGACATGAACGAGATGTTCTACGTGGACGGCGAGACGGAGCCGTCCATCGAGTTCCAGGGCATCGAGGACGCTTTCGGCTTCAGTTGGGGCTTTCCGGAGACCGAGAGCGAGTTCCTCATCAGCGGCTATCGCAAGTATTTCCAGGGCGCGGCCGCCTACAAGTTCTTCCTGAACGACGCCATTCCGTTCGATAAATCCTTGCGCGTGACCATCGATTTTGCCGAGAACGAGAACGATGTCGTGAAACGCATGGTGGGCGAGGACGGTTTCTACCACGAGCTGTCGAGCGTCTGCTACTGGTACCAAGCGACGCCCGGCCCCGTGCGGCCGTTGCCGGCCATCGATGAGCGCCAACCGGCCGCCGATGATAATCCCGCCTGGCCCTACGAGGAGGATCTGCCCACCGAGGCGGAGCTACGCGAGCAAGGCGTGGCCTTCTACATGCTGTGCGGCCGCCCGAATCAGGAAGTGATCTACGCGGCGGAAGGCTACGCTCTCGCCAAGGTGGACGGCTTCCCTTACGCCGGCTGGCATAGCCGCGTCTATCACACGCGCGCCAGCAATGAGCTACTTGCCATCGAGCTGGCCGTACCGGCCGATTCGAAGGGAACGCTGCGGCTATTCATCGTGGATCCCGACGGTTTCGGCGGTGGTCGACACGAGGCGATCCGCGTCGATGGCGAAGACCTGGGCACCTATCGCGATTTCGGAGAGGGGCAGTGGATCGAGGCGGCCGTCGGCGTAGACAAGACCGGGGATGGCCGCGTCCGCATCGAGGCCGAAAACCTGAATGAGAATGCCAATGCCGTCATCTCGATCCTCGAGTGGCGGAGCAAATAGAAGGTCTTGGGTGAGGCCAAGAGGAAAGAGGGCGCTATGCAAAACGCATTGAATCTCAAACGCTGGGTGCCGATGTTGGGAGTCATGGCGTGCTGGTTTGCCTTGGCGGGCTGTCCAGGCTTGCTGCGTCCATACAGATTGTTCAACTATCTGCCCTTAGTACAGGGCAACTCCTGGAGCTTCGGTTGTGTCGCGGCGGATACGGGCCAGACGGTCGCGAGCCAGGAATTGAGCGTGAGCAAAGTCATGCTTGTGGCGGGGAAGACCGTTTGGGTCACTAGCCAGAAGAGCATCCCGTCCGATGGGAGCGCGCCCACGTACTCCGGCGATGTCTATTATGTGTTCCACAGCGATGTCCTCTATTCAACGAACAGCCTCAGAGCGGTGGAAGACCTCCCGGATTCCCTAGACACCGCGTTCAAGGCGGTCGTCCACGACGATCTCACGCCGCGCGAGATTGACGATGCAAACGATCCCGTCGTGAAGCAGCATGAGGCAGCCATTCGATATTCGGCCGGCGCGCTGGAAGACTTCCTGCCCATCGCCTTCGTACGACAAGGGAAAGATGGCGTGTCCTCGGCCTCCGGAGCGGTCGACATTGCCGATTTCGGTGAGGGACTGAGAGATCTGGCCGACTGCATCGCCCTGGAGACCAATGCCAACGGCGACTGGACGCCGGCTTACATCTTCGGCCGCGATGTCGGCCCCTTGCTGGCACCGGACGGCATCGGCGGCTATGTCGCTCTCCAGAGCGCGAACGTACGCTGTGCGCTGAAGGAGACGCCGTAACTCGACAGGACCAGATGAGTGCGATTCTCATGGCAGTGCTCGATGCGTCCGGTAATGGTCCGCCTTGATTTAGCGGGCCGTTCCATCGGAAGAGAAAAGGCTTCCTGTTGACCTAACTAACGGCGTAGCCCACGCTAGGATCCCTGGCTCGCCGTCGATGCTGACCCTACGGGCAAAGTGCCATGTGGAGTGCGCAAGCTTGCTTGCGCTTTGGCTTGGAGCGGGGCAGTCCGCCTGAGGCGGACCCCGAAGAAGAGCGGTAGCAAGCTACCGCAGTCCACATGGTCTCCGTGTTTCGCGTGAGGGCGTCCACTTCGGATGAGGACGGATAATGCTTGTTCTCTGACAGGGACGGCAGGAAAGGCAGGGTGGCGATGCGGTTTGGTCTATGCGGGGCACTTCTTCTCATTGCGTTGGCGGGCGTTGCGGAGTCGCGGAGCTTCTACGTCGCGCTGGATGGCGATGACGCGAATCCGGGCACAGAGGAGGCGCCGTACGCAACGGTGTCGCGGGTGCGCGATGCGATCCGAGCGCTGAAGGCGAACGACGCGTTACCGGTCAGCGGCGTGACGGTGTCGATTCGTAGCGGGCGGTACTTCCTCGATGAGGCGATCACGCTCGGGCCGGAAGACAGCGGTACGGAGGAATCGCCGATTGTGTATGCGGCGTATCCGGGGGAAGCCGTGATCCTGAGTGGCGGCCGGGCGATCTCGGGATGGAAGCCCGTGGGCGGCAATCGCTGGGAGGTCGAACTTGCGGACGTGGCGGCCGGCACGTGGTATTTTCGGCAGTTGTTCGCGGACGGCAAGCGGCTGACGCGCGCGCGGATTCCCAACGAGGGTTTCCTGACGACGGCCGGCGCGCTATCGGCCTATGCGGAACAGGCGGCGAAGCGGTACGGCGGCTACAGCGGCGTGGGCGGGTTGCGCAAGAAGCATCCGGATGCCTACTGCGGATTCTCGTTCTCGCCGGGCGATATCGAGCCGTGGACGAGCATCGAGAACGCCGAGGTCATCACGTACCACAGTTGGGAATGCTCGTGGCAGACGATCCGGCGAGTGGATTTCGAGAAGTGCGATTTGTACTTCAACACGCCGTGTCGGTATCCCGTTGGCTTCTTCTCGTTGCACTGCCGGTACCACGTCGAGAGCGTTCCGGAAGCGCTGGATGCGCCGGGCGAATGGTACCTGGATCGCAAGCGCGGCGTGCTCACGTATCTCGCGCGGCCGGGCGAGGATCCGAACGCGATGGATTTCGTCGCGCCGTTCCTCGAACGGCTGTTGGTACTCGATGGCGATCCGGAGCACGGCAGACCGGTCGAGTACGTCTCGTTCTCGCGGCTATCCTTTCAACACGCGCGGTATCCCATGGGCATTTATGACGTTGCGCGGGACTGGCCGAAAGCCGCGTTGGCCGTCGACCCGGATTGGCCGACGGACTTCGCGCCCGGCTACACCGACGCGCAGGCGTCGCCGCAGTGCGGTCAGGCCATCGGGCTCGAAGGCGCGCGCCATTGCGGCCTCGTCGAATGCGAGGTGACTCATGTCGGAGCGTCGGCCATTCGGATCGCGCTGTCGAGTCATGAGAACCAGGTGATCGGCTGCACATTGCACGATCTCGGTGGCGGCGGCGTGTTCGTGGGCGCCGACATCCGGGAGGTCGAGAAGTCCGGGATGCCATCCGAGTCGGCGCCGTCGAAGAACGTGATCGCGAACAACCGGATCTACGATGGGGGCAGAGTGCATCCGTCAGCGGTGGGCATCTGGATCGCGCAGAGCCGGAACAACACGGTCGCGCACAACGACATCTTCAATCTCGGCTACTCCGGCATCAGTCTCGGCTGGACGTGGAATGACGCGCCGAACTACTCGGACCACAACGTGATCGAAGGCAACCATATCCACCACGTGTTACAGGAATTGGCCGATGGCGGCGGGATCTACACGCTCGGCGTGCTCGACGGCTGTGTGTTGCGCGCGAACCACATCCACGACATACGGCACCCGGCCGGCGCCGTCGGCTCGCACAACAACGGCTTCTTCTTCGATCAGTCCAGCCGGAACCTGCTCGCCGAGCGCAACGTTATCCACACCATCGGCCACGATGATGTCCGATTCAACCAGAACAAGCGCGAAGATCATCAGTGGGTCAACAACATCTTCGAGGGCGAAGGCGGCGACATCGGTAGCGAGGCCGCCCGCGCCGTTATCGATAGCGCCGGTGTAGAGAAGCGCTGAGGGATTCCGCGGCGGCGGCTATTCCTTGACGTACGCTTCGTACAGGGCCACGGCCTCCTGATCGTTGGCCAGCGGACGCACGATGATTCGAGACCGTGCCGTGGCCGTCTCGCCAGCCTTGATGGTTCGGCCGAACAGCGATAGGTAAAGCGAGCCGTGGCCCTCGCCCTCGTGCGGCGTCATCACCGCGAAGCAGTCCTCGGGCCGGGCCATGATGATCGCGCAGAGGCCATTATCCCGGTTTCTGCGGATGCCGAGGGGGCCGGCCAGGTTATCGCGGATCGCCCACTCGACCGGACTGGGCGGGTACTGCCAGCGGCCGTCCTGGATCATTGTCACGACTTGCGGATCCCGCGGAAACGCTTGCCAGTAACCGGCATCGAGCTCGGTGGTGCGAAACGCGGGCCGGCCTTCCGGGCCGCCGCCGGCGTACACCGTCGACGCGTGGAAGCCCTGCGTGAAGTAGGACGCCAAGAACGATTCGAAGGCCGTCAGTTCGGCATGGGCGGTGACGGAGGTCTCGAGGTCGAGCGTGTCGGGCGCAGTCCAGCGATAGACCGCCGCCATCTCGAAGGGCCGGTCCTCGGCGGCGGCCCAGTGGACCTCGACGGCCCCGTCCGCCCTCCGAGCGGACGTGCTGGGCCAATCCCACGCGCCGTGGCCGTAGCGCCGGTTCTCGGTGAATACGCGGTAGTGGCTGAACAGGCCGTACGCGTTCCCGTCGAGCCGAGTGCCTGTGGCGATGTGCTCAACCGACAAGAGGCCGATGGATCGGCCCTCGCTCCGCAGCGTACCACGGAGCGCGCCCGTGTCGAATGCGTAGGTCTCATTACCGGCGGGTTTGAACGCGAGGTCCGGCTGTTCGCCATGGGCCGCGAACGCCGCCGCTCCGATTAGGGAGAGCGCGAGCCATCGTGTCATGGGATTCCTCCTCGTAGTGGCCGGGGCGAGTGTCACGAACGCGCCGGCCCTCCGGGCATCCATCAGTAACGTAGACTACCGACGATCCGCAATCAAGGGAATAGGATTGGACGCCGCCCCCAGGAGATCGGCTTCATGATAGACGGGCCAACGTCAATGAGAAGGAGGCGGACCATGAGCAACACCTCATCCCGCAGAACCTTGCTCAACGTGATCGGCCTGAGTGGCGTCGCAGCGGCCAATCACGCGTTGGAGGTCCTCTGGGGATTTCTCGTCTTGACATTCCACTTGAGCTAGGATAAATTCGTTAAATATGACATGGTTGAATCGCGTTCCAGTCCATGCAGACAGAATAGGCCAAGTGACTCCGTGAGCTCGTGACAGCCTTGGCGTGAGGAACCGGCCATGGGGAGTGGCGGCTATGACGCTCGAAGCGCGGGAGACGACACGTCGCGCGGCGACAGAGATCCTGGCCGTGTTCACAGCGACGCTGCTCGCGCCGGGCCTCGCGATAGCGCAGGATCCTGTCTCGGAAGCAGCGCATGCCAATGCTGCGATTCAAAGTCCTGCCGGCGAACCGATTATTCCTCTTCCGACGGGCGAGGTGGATTGCGGCGCGTACATCAGCGGCTTGTCGCTCGATGAGCTATCCGAGTTCCTCCGTGAATGCGCCAGAGGACGCGAGGTATACGCCACGCGTGCCGAGAGCGGACTCGGCTGGATGACCGACCACGGTGTGCCGAGCGTCCACGACCACATGGAACGCATCCGTGAAGACTACGCCCAGCTCTCGGGGCAGGACGTTGAATCCGCCGGCTATACATGGCGGCGCATTGCGAGCGAATACGACTACATGGCCTTGAAGACGCCGAAGCGGCTTCCGGCGCGCGCCATCTACGAACGCGCCGGCATGCAAGCCATGGAGGCTGCCCTCTTCGCACCGGGCGGCACGGACTATCGGCCGTGCGCCCAGTCCGCCGCGTCCGGCTTCGCGGCGTTACTCGAGCGGTTGGAGGAGGGCGAGACCTATGTCGGCGTCGTCACCAACCGAACGTACACGTGGAAGGATGCCCTCGAGTTCTGCTATGCGGTGTGCGATATCATCGCAGCTTCCGAGCAAGAGGGCCGGCCAACGGAATACCTCGTCCGCTTCGTGAAGGACACGCCCGAGAGGATCCGGAAGATGCTCGTGCGCCTCGGGCGGGAGAGTGAGTGCGAGTACGTCATGCAGGATCTCATGGATCGTTATGCCGGCACGAAGCTTCAGGAGCAGCTAGGACAATGCGCTGTAGCTGCATCCCGCTGAGGCCAGGACTCACGGGCCGAATGCACTGCGGGCGCGGTCGGTGGTGAAGCAGTCCACGGGATCGGTCGGGTTGAGGTCCTGCGGCAGGATGCCGTAGCGCGGCATCTGATGGAGGGAGTGAGCGTTCGGCCGGGGTCTCGAACTCGGCTTCACCGCACAAGGCCAATCCGCCGGCCTCGTTCGCTTTCAAGCAACCGCGACGGCGAAGGCGAGATCCGCCGCCGCATCGTCCAGGCTGATCTCGTGGACTGCCTCTGCGTCCCGGGACCCGGCAACCGGGATCGCCGAAACCGCGCGCGGATCTGCTATGATGAGCCCCGCGCAACCATTGGGAACACGTGGCGGGAGGAATCATCGTGAGCTTCGAGGGTTATTTCAAGTCGCGAGATGGACTGGATTTCTATGAACGGCGCTGGGACGCTTCCGGCGAGCTCCGTGCCAACGTGGTGCTGATTCACGGTTACGGCGAGCACTGCTCGCGGTACGCGCACGTGGCCAACGCGCTCAACGCGCGCGGTATCACCGTTCACACTTTCGACCAGCGCGGCTATGGCCATTCGCCCGGCAAGCGCGCCTACATTCACGACTTCAACGATCTGCTTCTGGATCTCGATACCTATCTCGATCACGTACGGCCACGCCTCGAAGGACTGCCCTGGTTCCTCATGGGGCACAGCATGGGCGGACTCCTTCTCGCGCGGTACGCCGAAACGCGCATCATCGAAGCCCGCGGGCTCGTCTTCTCGAGTCCCTTCCTCGCGTTCCCGGACAACGTGCCCAGGTTCCTCCTCGCCCTCGCCGGCTTCCTCAGCACCATCGCGCCATGGCTGCCCGTCGGCGGCGTCGACAACTCCGGCCTCTCGCGCGATCCCGCCGTGGTCGAGGCCGCGGACAACGATCCGCTGGCTTTCCATGGCCGCGTGGCCGCGCGAACCGGCGCCCAGTTCAACAAGGCCATTCAAGAAGCCCACGCCGAGTTCGCCCGGATCACCACCCCGGTTTACATTGTCCACGGAAGCAACGACCAGGTGGTCAGCAACCGAGGCACCCGTGCCCTCTGCGAGTGTTGCGGCGCCGAGGACAAGTACTTCAAGTTGTATGATGGCGGTTACCACGAGCTGTGGAACGACCTCGAGAAGGAGGCCATGATCGCCGCTGTCGGCGACTGGATCCTTGAACACTGCCGGACCCGTAAAGGCGACTGAACTTCGGAAAGGATTGCCGAGATGAATCCGAGAGTGCTCGTGGAGGCCCTGGTCATCGGACTCGCCGCCGCGCTTGTCGCGGGAACCGCACGAGGCCAAGACCGCTTCGTTCAGGACCGGTTTGCCATCGGATTCTGGGTCGATCCGCCCGCCGATGATCGCATGGACGCCCGCTACGACCAGATCGCCAACGCCAGCTTCTCGCTCGTCCTGGGGGCTTTCGGAGCCCGTTCGCCCGAGACCGTCGCCCGACAGCTTGACCTGTGCGCCAAGCATGACCTCAAGGCCCTTGTATGGGTGGCCGGCGACACCGCCGAGCAACTCCCCGATCATCCCGCCTGCTGGGGATACATGCTCCGCGACGAGCCCAACGAGGACGCGTTCTCGGCCCTGCGCGAACGCGTCGACGCCATCCGCGCCGTTCGCCCCGGCAAACTGGCCTACATCAACCTCTTTCCCAACTACGCGTCGCCGGAACAGCTCGGATCGCCATCCTACGAGGCCCACGTGGCCGCCTTCATCGAGAAGGTCGGCCCTGACGTCCTCAGCATGGATCACTATCCCCGGTTCGTGCCCGGCGCCGACGGCCGCGCCGCCTATTGCGAGAACCTGGCCGTACTCCGGAAACACGCTTGCGACGCCGGCATTCCCTTCTGGAACTTCTTCAACACCATGCCCTTCGGCCCCCATACCGATCCCACCGAGGCCCAGTTGCGCTGGCAGATGTACACCTCGATCGCCTACGGCGCCAAGGGGCTGCTCTACTTCTGTTACTACACCCCGCTCAGCCACGAGTTTCCCAAAGGCGGCGCCATCATCGGCCGCGATGACCGCCCTACCCGCCATTACGACCAGGCAAAACGCATCAACCACGCGATCGCGAACCTCGGCCCCACCCTTATGAAACTCACCAGTACTGGTGTCTACCGCGTCACACCCGACGATGAGCCCTCCACCGTTCTCGACGGCACGCCCATCCGTAACCTCGGCCGCGCCGACTATGATCCCGGCCACGACCTTCTGATAGGCGTCTTCACGCACGACGACGGCCGCCGGGCCGTCCTGATCAACAACTACCACTTCGCATACACCGCGTGGCCCACCGTCGAGTTCGACACGAATCCTGCGAGCGTTATCGAGGTCGACCAGAAGTCCGGCGAAGAGCATCCCGTGATCGACGATAGCCCGGACCTCGACGGCTTGCAGGTGTCCCTGGACGCTGGCGAAGGCCGCCTCTTCCTACTCCCGGCCTCCTGAGAACTACGCGAAGCGGCGCGTACCCGCCATCTGGACTACGTGGGGCGAAATACGATCAGCGGTGGAAGACGGCCTTGGGCCTGGAAGACCACGAGGGGCTGTGCGCGAAATTCGCGTCTTCGCCGCCAGTCATGACTTTTCGCGGTATTTCGCGGACGTTCCGATCAGAGGCGGAGCGCAGTTGGAGCGGTCGAGAAGAGCGATGCCGACAAGGAACTCGAAAGCGTCGAGAGGGACGAGTCGTCGCCCGCTCAGCTCAGGATCGGCGCGATCGACGCAAGCATTCCGTCGGCCTGCATTCTCCCCGGCGCTCCCTGCCATCCGGAACACCATCTCTTCATCGGTCCCCTTCGTTCTCCGCGCGTCCATTCGCAGCGTGCCAGACACGAAGTGTGGCTTCATCGAGAGGCGATGACATTCCTCCGCCGGAGGATTTCTATGCCGGCCAGGCCTAGGAGAGTCGAAAGGAGGATCAGGACCGCCAGGCGTCCTAGGGGAAGGTCCGGGACATCCTCGGGGTCGATGGGGCTCGTGGACAGTTCGAGTTCGATGGCGTCACTGACGCCGTCGCAGTCGGTATCGCGCGAGTGGGCATCAAGGTCGGTGCCGGACGGGTTGCTGATGGGGTTATAGGGATTGTAATCGCCGGAGCCGTCGTACCAGACCTCCTCGTAGTCGGAGACGCCGTCCCGATCGGTATCGGTGCTCTGGGGGTTAGTGCCGCACGCGGCCTCATCCACGTCGGCCAACCCATCGCTATCGGTATCCACGAGCGCCTCGACACCGCACAGTACCGTCGGAAGCCCTTTTGCTGCCGCCAGGTCGATCTCGAGCATATTGGCGACTTGGATGCGGTTGAACTCTTTAACCACGGTGCGGCGCGGCGCGCGGGCCTCGGCGACGATGTCGAAGTCTGTGAGGACCTCGTGGCCTTGGAGTTGAATGGAGAACACGCGCTGACCTGGCTCGACGTCGTCCGGTTCGGCGAAGTAGAGGCGGACGGTGTAGGCGGTATCTTCGGTATTCTTGAGTTTGATGTCGATTGACGTCAGGCCCGTTACACCGGAGGCGCCAACCCATGGCATCTCGCCGTCGATGAATGCCGCATGCTGGCGGAAACACGTTGGGCCGGTGGGCATGGTGCGCACGTAGACGTTAGGCGAGGTGTAGCCGACGCTGGGATGGTCCATCCACAATACACCGTTGTCGGCGACGCGGTCACCGGGCGCGCCCAGGTTAAGCCCCACTTGCTTGACGGCGTCACCGCCGGCGCTCAGAGAGTCGAAAGTCCACATTTCGGCTTCGGGCATGTGCACCATGGCCAGCGAGGTCTGGTGCTGGTAGGCGCACCAGCAGGCTCGCGTGTAGTCGGGCGCGTTGAGCACGCCGTCCGCCGCGATAAGGTTGGACGTACAACCGGACTTGAACCCGCCGAGGGTTCCGGTACCGCCGTTCGTGGTCAAGTCGTAATAACCGGCGGCGCCGCTACGAAAGGTGATCAGGTGTTCCGAGGCAATGGCGGTATTGCAGCCATAGGCTCTCGTGAAGCTCCAGGGGGTCTCCTTTCCGGATAGCGGATGGGTACGCAGAACGGGCTCGCCGGTGAGCAAATCGTAGGCGCGTCCGGGCCACAAGAACATCAGGTCGTTCTGGGTGATGATGCTCCTGGCGTGAAGAATGTACGGCCCGTTGTCGGTCCCCTCAATGGTCTTGTCCCAAAGGAGGGCGCCGTCCGAGGCGTGGTAGGCGATGAGTCGGCCCTCGGGCTCGCCGGCAACCATGTCGCGCGAGGGCCGGCCGGACTGGAGAAGTACGTCGTATTCCTTCGAGTAGCCAAGCCAGGTTCCGAAAACGTTCTCGGTAACGCGCCACGTTGGCGTGCCGGTACGCACGTCGAGGGCCAGGATTTTGTAGGTGACGCCGATGTCTTTGGGGGTGAGTCCGCGGCGGGCGAGAGCGGCTTCCTGGCCGGGCGGCAATCGATCAATGCAGAAAAGTGTGCCGTTGCCGATGATGATGGTGTTGTGGTGGAAGGCGTTGTCGGCGCGCCGATACCAGAGGAGTTCGCCGGAACTACGGTCGAGAATGCACAGGTATTCGCTACAGGTAGCATTCCAGTTATTCTCGCCGATCGGACCGGAATCGAAAACCTTCGGATCGGCGGCAGCAATGAGCAGATCGTCCCAGATCTTGACTTGACTGAAGACGTGGTTGCCGGGAAGGTCCAACGTGGATGCAACGGCACCGGTGGCGGGGTCGAGGTGAATACACTGTTCGCCGTAAGCCACATATACGCCATCTTCGGCACAGGCGTAGTTTGTGCCGATGTGGTTGGCGCCGGGATTTCGCTCCAATACGTTGAAAGGAGCGCCGATACCCGGCAAGGATGCCTCCCACAGGACGCGGCCCGTATACACATCCAGGGCGCGCATGATATCGCTTCCTTCGATGAAAAGGCGTCCGCCTATGATCTGTTCCGGCGGGCCGTGGCTGTGACGCGGCAGGAGCGCCTCGTTCGAGGAACCGCCAAACCACAGAATGCCGAAAGGAGCTTTGACGAGTTGGTCGTCGGACTTCACCGAGTTCGCGGCATCGCCGTACTGGTGCGTCCATGGGGCGGAACCGGGCAGCGGCCCGACACGCGCGAGCATGGCATGCGTCGCGGTCACGGAGGCCTCGGCGTTGGCGCATTCGCTGTGAGTCGCGCATTGCGCGAAGAGCGCCTGGGCGCCGAGAGGGAAGCACGCGATGCCTCCATAGGGCCGCAGCGAGTAGAACACCTTTTCGGCAAATTCCAACCACAACGCGACGCCGGCGGCCTCCGGGTCTTCGGAGGCGATCAAGCTGGCTAGGTACGGCGGGAGTCCGGCCGAGCGGACGTCGCCCGGAAAGGCGGCGAGGCGTTCGCCGGGGATGCCCATGTCTTGCCAGCGCGCGCGAAGCATCCGGATCTTGGTCTCGCTCGGGTCCAGGCCCACGACACAGAGATCCGAGTGGTGGACGAGTTCCTCGGCCAGCCGCCCGGTGCCGAGACCGAGAACCAGGCAGTAGCCTTGATCGACGCCGCTCTCGGCGAGGATCGCGTTCGCCTCGATGGTCCATCCATCCTCGGCAGGCCATGCGATTTCGTGAGGGGCGCTCGATGGGAGCGAAGCGCCGGTGTCGGTCTCGCCGAAGCAGTAGAGGTATCCTTCCGTGGTGACCACGAACAGCTTTTCATCGGCGGCAAGCATGGTCGTTGGAGTGCCGACGATGGTCTTGACCCAACGCTCCACGCCGCTGGCGCCGAGGTCTTCGATGGCGACCACGCGGCCATTCCGGCCGGCGTAGAGGCGGCTGCCGGCCTTGCAGAATACGGCGGTCAGGCTGACGGATGAATCGAGACGCCACTTCTCATCCAACGTTGGGTTGGAACCGGAGATATCAAGGGCGCGCAGGTCGCCGCTACGAACATCGTAGACCACACGGTCGGTGAGTACCGAGGCGTTCATCCTCAAGTAGGCGCTGCCGTTGGAGATGCGATACATGCCAGGCCGATCGGTCGCCCGATGACCGGGACCGGACACGAACCAGTCGCCGATGGCTGCCACCGCGTAGCCGCCTTGATCTTTGTCCCAGGTTCGATCTTCCACGTCAAAATACAGGAATTGGCCCGTGGCCCGATCGAACGCGGCCGGAACGGTTCTTCCACCGGAAACGAGTAGCGTGTTTGCCGTAGCGGTTGTGTAGCCTTGCGGTGCCACGGTGGCGAAGGCGTAGGCGCCCTCGTGCTGCTGGCTCGTCCAGCGGGCGCCGTCGCCCGTGTTGGTCCAGATGACATCGCCCGTGTCGGCGTCGAGGGCGTAGAGGAACAGGCCCATGAACGGCCAAACGCCGGCGGCGAAGTAGACTGTGCCATCGAACACGACCGGCGCACCCCGCAGCGGCCACGACGAGATAAGGCGTTTGTTGCCAAGGTTCTTGCGCGCGGAAGGCCCGCCGAAGAACGACCAGTTCACGGCGCCGGTTGCGGCGTCGAGGCAGTAGAGACATCCGTCATCCGAACCCACGTAGACCTTGCCGTTGGCCAGCGCCGGCGCGAACCGGACAGGCCCGTTGGCGTAGAAACGCCAGATCTCGGTTCCGGTCTCCGTGTCGTAGGCCGTCACAGCGTCGTGCACCATAGAGGCGACGAAGATGAGATCGCCCTCGACGACGGGCTCGTAGGATAGGTCGAACTGGAGCTTGGTTTGCGTGTGAGGCCATGCCGGGGCCGGAGCCGGGAGTTCAAGGACCCACTGGAGATAGAGGTTCTCGGAAAGAGCATCCGGCGAAACGGCGGTGTGGGCGGCGTCAAACCGCCACATCGGCCAGTCGCCCGCAGCGGCCACCGGAGACACCAACGCGGCGAATGCGACCGCGTGGCACAGGACGCGACGACGCACGAATCACCCTTTCGGCAGTATCTAACGAGCGCGTTGTTCCACGAGCCCGATCCACGATCGAGAGTACAAGACCGGCTCCCGACAACCCATTCGAACCCGCCAATCACGCTCGGCGCTCGCAGTGTACATGGAGGATGAGTCCCATTGCGAGTTCGGAGTCCGCACGCAGGATCCTTCTTCATGCGTTACGACCCGAAATCGACGCACTCCCATCCCAATCCCTTCCGAAGCGTCACGATTCGTTTGACGACCGAGATCGTGCGGTTCACACGCAACAGGCCGTCGAGAAAGCGTTGAAGGCGTGGCTGAGCGTGTTACAGCAGACCCATCCCTTCGCACCCGACGTGCGTTTGCTGCTCGACACGCTCCGGGTGAAGGGGTTGACGTCAAGCCCAACGGATCTTCCGGATTTCCGTGGACATGCGGTGCGGTTCCGGTATGAGGCCCTGCTGGAAGGTGAGGATCCTTTTGTTCACAGCTAACTGGCGGAAGACATCCGCGCGTTGATCAAGCGTGTGGAGGGACTGCATGCGCAGGAGTGACCTGCGAGGCGACCCGGGACCACGCCACCCCTTCTTGTCGGGGCCAGCCTTGGCAGTCTCCAGGATTCGGTACGGGGTATTAACGGACTCGCACGGATCTGGCTTGCCGGCAGCCGCCTCCGGCTTCATCCTTGCTTTCAGGCCGGTACAAAACGATTCGCGTCGATGGGCAGCCGTAACAATCTCGAGGAAGCCCGTAGAAGCCACGGGAACGGGAAGGGGCGCCGCTCAGTACTCGGCGCGCACGGTGAAGCGGGCCGCTGCGGCCGGTAGTCGAATGCACTCCTTCCCGGCGTCGAACTCGGCGTGGGGCTCACCGTCGACGCTGACTGCCTTGATCCGCTTTCCGTCGGGATGGCGGAGTCGGAGCACGAGGGCGTCGGGCGTCAAGCGTGTCGGCGGATCGATGACGGCCTCGATGTAGCGGTCGTTGACATGCGACGTGATCGTGTAGCTGACCTTGCCGAAACGCGTCGGCGCATTCTCGATACCGACGCGCATGCCGTCCTTCATCCAGTGTGTGGTCACGAACGGCGCCAGCCAAAGCTCGCGGCCGCGCTCGATGACCAGCATGAATCGCGTCTGCGCCAGAAACCAGCCGGTTTCGTGCGGCTTGTTCCAAGCGCCACGATTGCCGAAGTGCTCCCAGAGGTTGAGGTTCTCGGTATTGAGCAAGGTCGGCATGGCATTGAAATACGAACGGATGAACGGTTTCACGTCGTCCGTCTGCGCATACATCTCGACGAGGCGCGTGTAATACGGCTGAATCTTCGAGAATCCTCCGAGATTGAACCAGTCCTCGGCGGTTTCCTCGAGCGTGTACGCACCCATGCCGCCTTGGACGCACCAGAAGTCTTCGAGGTAGTTCGCGATCCACTCGACGCTGCGGCGGTCGTCTTCATCGAGGACGCCGAGGACGACAAGGTTGTGGGCACCCATACTCATGTCTTTGCCCCACGAGCGGCCGCCGTCTTCGTTGGGATACATGTCCATGACGCGTCCGAGACAACCGAAATAGGCCGGGCAGTAGGGAATCCACGTGCCGTTGCGGAGCTGTACGACGGGCGAGCGCGCCTGCGTCCACGCGTAGGCGCGGCGGATGTTCTCGCGGAACGCGGCGGCGGCGGCGAGCAACTCGGTGCTGCCCGGATAGCCGATGTCGGCGTAGGATCGCGCCACGCCCATGAGGCCGGCGTAGTATTCGCCTTGTGGCCGCGCGGTGTAGGCAAACCGCGACCAGTCGGCCGAAACGCCCGGCGCCACTAAACCGTATTCGAGCGGCTTCGTGCCATCCGGATTGAGGCGCTGTGTCTTCTTGCACTCGAGGGCAATCCACTGGCACGCGCGTTCGAGCCTCGGCGCCACCTCTTCGAGCCAGGCCTGGTCTTTGTGCACGGCGTAGTAGTCGGCCAGCGTCCAGAGGTGCCAGCCGACGCCCATGAGCGTGTAGCCGGTGGTGAGGAGGCCGTCCGGGTTGTAGCGGCGGATGAAGTAGTCGAGCGACCGCTGGGCAAAGGCGTCGTGGCCCATGAGGCCCATGCCGTGGATGATGGCCTGCGACTCGCTCTCGAGGGGCCCGTAGCGGTCGGCGCCGCACCACGGCGCGACGCACGCGGCCTCGAGCTCGTTCCGCGCCGTCATCAGACAGTGAATCTGCGACGCGTAGATGACGTTCTCGAGGAGCGGCTCGGGAATGTGCACCTGTATCACGGCGTCCATGATGGCATGCCAGTAGGCCACGACGTCTTTGTCCAGCGCCATGGCACCCTCGAGGGACGCGTACTCCTCGACGGTTGCCTCCCATCCTGGAAGGTAGAGCACGTAGCGCTCGGTTGTCTTGGCCGCCAGCTTTCCGCTGAAGGCCAACCGGCCATCGGCGACGGCCGCCTCGAGCGAGGACGCGCCGACCGTGTCGACAAACGCCAACAGCCAGTCGTCCGCGTAGGCTACCATGCCGCGCGGCACGGCCATGACGGACGCCGGTGCATCGAGCTTGGCGCCCACACGGAAGACAAGCTCGAAGGCGACATCGGCGGCCTCACCGGATGTGTTCTCGATGGCGAATTCGGCCACGAACAATGGTTTCGGATTGAGCCAACCGGGCACCGGCATCGGCGCCGTGCGATCATACGGCGTGACGAAGGCCCGCTGGCGCAGCACGACATCGCCGTCCTGAAATGACGTGTCGAGAATCGGCATCCAGCCGTCTTCGAGGTGACGCTCGCGTTTCACCGGTTTGCCGGAGCCGAGTTTGACCTCGACCTGAATCGGGAACCTGGGATCGTAGACGAGTTCTTTGCGGTCCTGGTCGGGCCTGATCTCGTGATCGTGGCGATGCTGAACACCGCCGTCTTCGTAGACGGTGAACTTGTGGTTATCGCAGGCCAAGGACAGCATCGTAGGGCCGTTGTTCTGGATCGCGCGATGGACGTGCTCCATGGCCTGCGCGAAGCTCTGGTCCGGCATGGCGCGCACGTCTTCGAGGACGGTGTTGTGGCCGGCGATAGCGCGCCGATGCCCGTCGAGCGAGGGGCCGTCCGCCTCGCGCGTGACGAACAAGCCAAAATCCGGCACGTAGACACAGCCCTGCTCGACCACGTCCTCGACGGCCACGCCGAACGCGCCATCCGGCAACTCGAGGCACAGGACGGTGCGATCGGACTTGGCATAGCCGGCCTTCGTCTTGAGGTAGCGGACCTTCATCCGCAACGGCTCGGCAAGGCGCCAATCGCGGCGCAAGGAATCCGCCGCGGCAGCCGGTTCGACGATCTCGCCGTTTTGGATCGTCACGTAGCCTTGTGTGCCAGCCTCGGCATTCATTCGCTCGAGTCGGATTTCGGCGACGCCGACGCGCGACCGCGTGTAGGCCTCGATGGCGCGCACGCGCACGGGCTCGCCCACCGCCGGAAACAGCCAGCGCACCTTCTGCACGCCGATGGCGGCCTTCGACGCATCCTCGCGCGCGATGCGGAACACGTAGCGATCGTCCTCGCGCACAACCGCGCCCCGGAGCGGTATCCAGTCGCCCTGCCACTCGGATTCGCCGACCCACCACTGCACCCGCGCCGCCTCGAGCGTCGACGCGGCGACTTCTTCGGCCGGGTGTAGAGCGACTTCCGCAAGGTACCGGTTCTCGTACCATTGCAGGCCGATGCACGCCGTGCCGTCCGCACCGGTTGGCGCGGTGTAGAGGCCATTGGCATCCGGTGCGAGTACATCGCCCAGGAAAATCTGGTCGACGGACAATTCCTCGACACGGCCCGGATGCGAGCCGGACTGCGCTGGATCCCACGTCATGACGCGCGCGAAGCGCGCGACGTCGATGCGATCCTTCGCCTGGCGCGGCCCCGTGGCCTCGGCGCGCGTGAGCGTGGCGTTGGCCCAGTTCGCGAGGTCGCACTCGATGCCGTCGCCGCCGTCCTTGACCACGAGGTCCATGTCGTACGCGCCGTCGAGGTCAATGCGGATTGCCCGAGCCGGATCGGCCTGGCGCATGAGGCCGCTCTCGAACCGCAGGTCGCCGTCTACGAACACCTGAAACACGACGGTGCCTCGATCGTGGTCCGGATGGGCCTGCACACCGATTTCGGCCTCGAAAAGCGTGTACTCACCACACAGGTCGACGGCAAGCTGGCTGTTCGCGTGCGTGCCGACGCCGCGGTCGTAATGCTGGTCGCCGATCTGGAGTGCGCGGCCTTGCTTTTCCGGCGCGTGGGCCGCTACGTCCACGCCCAAGACGCCCCAGTCCTGATGCGCCACCGAGATCGCCTTATCCAACGGCTCGCCGGCGAACGCTGCGCCAGAACCGATCACAAGCATGACGAGAAGAACCAGACTACGGACAAACACCTGAGATCTCCTGTCGTTTTCGCCGACACGCCGAGATAATGACACCCTACGGGTGGCATCTGACCAGAATGAGGCGTGCTGCGTCAACCGCGAGAAAGGAGATGGGAAAAATGGGACCGATAGGACCAATGCGACCTATTCTTCCCGTTTCGCGGCTTCTTGGCTGCGCAGCGCCGCTTGAACTCGGGCGTGGGCCGCCGTAGAGTGACCGTGTGCGCCGCGTCTTCGCCGGCGAAACGGGGAGGTCATACTCATGTTGGGCAATTCCTCAAGCGTGTTCGCGTTCCTCATCCTAACGGCCATCGTGTTCGCGCTATCCGCAGGCATCCTCTGCGAAACGGCCGAGGCGTTGCTCTACTGCTCGCCGGTAGGCACGACGAAGGACAACTGCGTCATCTGGCACGATGGCGCCTTCCATCTCTTCACCATGTATCGCCGCGAGCGGCAAAACGCGGATATCCTCGACCAGTGGCACCACGTCTGGCACGCGACTTCCACCGACGGCGTGCATTGGACCGATGCCGAGCCGGCCATCGAGGACGCGCCTTTCATCATCTTCGCCATGCGCGTGTGGAAGGCCGGCGACCGCTTCATCATGAACCACGGCAGCTTCACCGACGGCAAGCAGGACGTGCTCCGCTTCTGGGAATCGCCCGACCTCTTTCACTGGACCTACCTCGGCCCGGAATACGACGTCCGGAGGCCCGATGGCCAGCGCATCGACCACATGTGCGTGCTCACGCAGGAGGAAGGCGGGAAGACGGCGTACTACGGCTATGCCGTCGGCGGCATGCTGCGCTCGGAAGACGGCGTCAAGTGGAACTGGGTCATGGACTATCCGTTCACCGACGACCTGAACGTCCGCGTCGTCCAGGAGCCCGGCGGCGTCGAGCGTATCAACGATACCGTCTACCTCCTCGTCGGCGGATTCTTTCCGGGCAGCTTCAACTACGCCGTCGCCACGTACATCTCGGGCAATCCCATGGGGCCCTTCAGTCCCGACTACGCGGCGTTCCGCCTCAACGGGTATTCCGGGCGTACCGTTGTGGCCCTGTGGGCGAGTTTCTGCCGTACGCCGGACGAAGTGCTCATGACGAACTACATCCTGGATCCCGGCGGCACCTTCTGGTGGCACGCGCCGATCAAGACGGCCGTGGTCGATGACGGCCACCTCCGGATGGGCTACTGGCGAGGCAACGATGCGCTGAAAGGCGCCGAGGTGCCGGTGGACCTCGCGCAGTGCGCGCGCGCCGGCGGCGATTGGAACGGTTCCGTGTCGCCCGCCGAGGGCCGGCTCGTGATCAATGCGCCGCTACGGCCCCATCCGCGATGGCTGAACAGCGGCGAGGCCAACATCGGTCTCGCCATGACGGCCGAGCCCCTCGATATCAGCCAGGGCCTTGTCTTTGAGGGCACCATGCGGATCGTGCCCGGTAACAGCGTGACCTTCCCGTCGGTCGGTCTCTGTTTCGAAGAACAAGGCCAGCGAGGCACCGCGGTCTTGTTCGGGACCTGGGAGCAAACCGAGATCGGCGCCCTCGACTGGTCTGGACTGCCCGCGTTCACCCCTGAGGATCGCACCGGCTACGGATGCGCCACCGTGGCCGGCATCCCGAGCAACCAGACGTGCCCTTTCCGCATCCTTCTCCGCGCGAACATCTTCGAGTGCTACCTCAACGACCTGCTCGTCCAGACCTATGTCACGGAGAATCCGACGGGCCGCATCGGTTTCGTTGCCCAAGACGGCCAGGGCATTTTCGAGGGCCTCCGCGCCTGGAAGATGAACCTGTGATGGCACGGCGAGAATCGGTCGGATCGGTCGGATCGGACCGATCCGTCGGATCGGCTGGGTCGCGGGCGGCAGCGCCGTTGCGGCCGAAACGCGGCGTGTCAGCGGTCAGTACTTCCGTTTCGGCAGGGGCTTGCGCTGGATGGCCTTCTGTCCGTCGGGCTTGGGAACGAACATGTCGGCCTCCGTCAGGCCGCACTCGACGATCATCTGCCGGCAATACTCGAGATTGCCCAGGTCCCGATTGCCGCTGTTGTTGGTGCCGAAGGAGAATGTGGCGCCGGCGGCTTTGGCACGTTTGATGAAGGCCGGCTTCGGAAGCTTGAGTCCGGCGCTAATCTCGATGGCGACGCCGTTTCGCACCGCCGCGTCGATGACCCGGCCGACGCGCTCGTCGGTCCACAGCTCGTCGTAGCGCGGGGCCAGTTCGGCGGGGACGTACGTGGGATTGACGTAGATATCGATGGGCTCGTTGTCGAGAATCCAGACGATGCGCTCGACGAGCATATCCATGAACGATTCCGGATCGCCGATGACGACCTCGTCGGGCATCCACAAGCGCATGCGATGTCCTTCGTCGTTGCTCCAGGTCATGGCGTCGGTGAAGATGTAGTCGAATTGCGCGAGGGCCGCCGGGGAGAACAGCTCGACCCATTCGCGTCCCTCGGCCTGCATGCCGACGTAGACGCCTTGGCCCCGCATGCCCTCGACGTAGGCCAGGAGCCCGGCATCGTCGGTGACCGGGAAGTTCACGCCGCAGTTTTGGGCGATACCGTAGCGTAGGCCGTGCTCGAGCGCCCAGGCCTTGGCATCATCGAGGGTAAGTCCGCCTTTCAGGTGTACGTGGTAGTCGATCATCGGAAACGTCTCCTCCATCATGATTTGCACGGGGCCGCGCAGGCCGGATTCGAGCAAGGCGGAATCGGCACGGTATGGATTCCATGTCGTCCAGGCAATTCGCTGGTCAGGATCGAGGGCCTGGTCGCCAATCAGGCGGTTCGGCCACAGATTGGCCACATCGATCTCGAGGTGGTTCTCCTCGGCCTGGAGCGCATCCGTCACGTCAACGCGCCACGGCGCGCACCATACGCCACCGAGATCGTGGCCGTTGAGGCGGACGCGCGCCATGCCGCGTACCTCGCCGATGTCGAGGAGCACGGGGCCGCCCGCGCGGGCCGCCTCGGGAAGGTTGAAGGTCTTGCGATACGTGGCGATTCCCGAGTAGTGCCGGATGCCGGGTTCGGGACGCTCGCGCCAATCGATTAGCGTTTCGAAACGAACGCGTTCCGGGCCGCCTAACGCGGTGTCGAAGGAGACCTCCCACGGCCCGCCGATTTCGGCGACTTGCGTTACGGACGGGAAGTTGGCCTCGCGCGATGCCTTTCCGGCGGCATCCGATTCCTCGCAGAATATCACGAAGAGGCTCTCATACGGCTGGAATCGTAACGGCACGGTGGTGCGCCCTTCGATCTCGGTAAACTCCGGCAAGTCGCGCATCGCGCCGGTGAGCGGATTCCACAACTCGGGCCGGCGTCCGCTCACGCGGAATGTGCACGGAGCTGTCACGACCTCCGCCACCCGGTTGGCCACGAAGTAGATATCGGCCTCGGCGGTTCTCCTGTGCGTGTGGCGGATTGGCCCGCCGGTCTCGAAATCCGGTGCAACGCCCATCTCGCCAAGGATGCCTGCGGTCGCCTCGTACTCGGGATAGAGGTTCGGCATAGGGCCTGCGGACGGATCCAAGTGCCATGGGGCCATGTCGGCTGGCCCGAGGCCGAGGGCGGTCGTCCATTCCTCGGACGGTGCGAGCGATGCCTGCCAATCGCCATCCGTGAAGACCTCGAAGGCATCGCCACCTTCGTACTCGATGCGCAGCGCGGCGATGAAACCGGCCGGATTGGGGCCGTCGCCGCCGTTGGTGGCGACCACGGCCAGCACGTTCTTGCCAAGCTCGAGCAAGGAGCGCACGTCCGTCTCGTAGACTAGGTGAAAGTTGTCACCCTTAGCGGCCAGCTCGCCGTTGACGTAGATCGCGAACTCGTTATCCGCCGTCGCGAACACGCGCGCCGTCTCGACGCTACGGCTCGAATCCAGCGTGAAGACACGGCGGAAATACCGCGTACACGGCGCGGCCGCTGCCGCAGGATTGCCTTCGGGATACCAGATCCACCGCGCGCC
The DNA here is from genome assembly GCA_036769985.1 of Candidatus Hydrogenedentota bacterium. Lineage (GTDB taxonomy): Bacteria > Hydrogenedentota > Hydrogenedentia > Hydrogenedentales > SLHB01 > DAIPKA01. The sequence goes on from DAIPKA010000005.1 coordinate 157,569, forward strand.
TTCGATGGGGGATGATACGGCCTGGCCCAGGCCTGCGACGGCCAGTCCTCCGCCCCAAAGAACGTGTCCCTCCCCCACCTCGCGCTTGACCACGGCCGACGGAGGCTGCGGATCGCCCCAGAGCGCAGCGGCGACGGACTGCACCTCATCATCGCACCGCGGATAGTCCGACAGACTGGGCGACTTGCGGGGCGGCGACCCGACAACGGTTGCACCCGCTTCGGCCAAGTCCTTGATCTTGCGCAACAGAGCGGGCGTCATCGTATCGAAGGCTGGGAGGACGAGCAGCGCGTAGGCCGCGCCGCCGGGCAGCGTGACTCGGCCGTGTTCGACCGTTGCGCCGGCGAGGAGCGTGCCGGGCGCGCATCCGTCGAAGCTGTAGCCGCGTCGGTCGCCGAACTCACCATCAAGCGCAGAACTCGGCGGGCGGAACACGTGCGGCGCCCCCTCGGGCACGAGATAGCATACGTCCGCCACGGTTACGCCTTGACGCAGCAGGAACTGGCACCGGGCAAGATAGCGGTGATACGCGGACACCATGGGCCACCACGTCTGGGTGCGGTCCCAGTGCACGCCGTAGGGCCCCATGGTCATTCCGGGCCGGCGATCCTGCCACGGCTGATGGGCAAAGCGATGAAACACGATGCGGTTGACGCCGGCGCACAACGCCCAGTCGCCCTGGTTCTTCATCGCGGCGGGATAGAGTTGCCACGCCTCACCCGAGCCAGCCGTGAAGGACTCCGCTGCCACGATGGGGCGTCCGAGCGTGTGAGCCACGGAGGCCGCCTCGAAACACGTGAAGGCCGAGTCGAATCCGAAACCGCGGGACCAGAACTCGCACATCGGCACGTCGGCGACGCCGCCCAAGACCATATCCGAGGTGGGATTCATATCGTAGGGCTCGATCGAGAGACCGAAGCCGTGCCGGCGGCCGAGTTCCTTGAGGTATCCGGCGTGGTTCTCAATGATCAGGTCCTGCGTCGTAAGGCGGAGGTCCCACAGGAAGCGCTCGGAGACCTCAACGCTCTCGACGACGCGGCCCGTCATGATCGGGAGGTACGGCAGCGGATCGTAGCCGCGCCGACGCCAGAATTCGTCGCGGAAACCGGCCGTCCAGTTCTGCGAGCCCATCTCCCAACTGTCTATGTGGAGCATGGTCCAGCCCGTGGTGCGATCCACCGGACGCGGGCCGATGGTCTGCAGCAGCTTGCCGATGAAGGCGTCGAAATGGGCATCAAGGGCGGCGCGGTCGAACTTGTCGCTTTCGAGTCCGAGGCCGGGCTTAGGCGCAGGACGCGTGTTGGCCCCCGTGGTCCGGCGGCCAAGACGGAGGATACTCCACGCGCCCTCGGGCACGTCCCACGTCAAGCGCCCGTCAGGCGTGAGGCGATCCGTCAAGTCGACGACGGTCGATACCGGGACGACGGCACTCGATGGCGGTTCCGCGTGTTCCGCCGTGGCGGGCAGATAGGGCTTCACGCCGGGCTTCGATGTGTAGGGTTCGCGGATGTACAGCGCTTTCTCGTCGATATCCTTGATGTGCGGCCCGCCGGCCCGAGGCACCGCCAGCACCGCTTCGTCTGCGTAGAACGCCTCACGCGCGCGGGCCGCCTCCGGCGTTAACCCGCCTTCGCCGAAATAGGGCTTGCGCGGCTCGGGCCGTGGCAACACATCGTCGAAGGTGGCAGGCCCATCGACCTCGACGACACTCGCCACCAGGTGCTGCATCGACTGCTCGGCCTTCATCCAAGGGCCGCCGCTGCCGGTCCAGCCGGGCCCGGCATTCAGCGTGATCTCGAGGCCGAGCCGCTCGGCCTCGGCGACGGCGTGCTTGAACAACGAGCACCATTCTTCGCTCATGAACTCGACGGGACCGCGCGGAATGCCGACGTCGACCTCCATGATGATGACGCCACCGATACCCGCCGCTTGCATGGCCTCAAGATCGGCCGTCATCCCCTCCTTGCTCAGATTGCCGTCCATGAAAAACCAATAGACCCAGGGCCGTGCGGAATCCGGCGGATTCCGGAATCCCTCTGCGAGGGTGTCCGCACTTGCCGCAACGTGAATCCAGAGGGCCCCGCACGCAATGGCCAGAACCATAGCCAGTTTTGCCATGAGATCCATCTTCATTGAACACGCTCCGACCTGGGCCGACGCACCAAGACAGTGACGCCGTTCACTGTCGGGTGGCATCTGAACAGAATCGGCCACGAAACTTCAACCGCCGCGGCGGGATCGGGCGGAACGGTTGAAGGCCAGCCGCGGGTTCTGCTCCAATAGCCGCCAATGAAGGGCACCTCGACCATAGCCGCGCTCTGTGCGGTGTTGTTCGGCATGGCGTGGGCAGACGCGCCGCGCCCGCCGCAGCCGGTGTTGCGCGCGACCTATCCGGCCGGAAGCCGCGTCTACAGCTCGGCGGTGGTAGCGGATTTCTGCGAGGCGCCCGGCCTCGAGGTCCTACTCGAGTCGAGCGAGGAGCGCAAGCTCGTCTGCCTTGGTGCGGAAGGCGTCGAGCGTTGGGCATGTGCGGACTTCACGCTTCGCCTAACGGCCACGCCCACGGCCGGCGACCTCGACGGCGACGGAAAGCCCGAGATCCTCGTGACGACCCGGAACGACGGCGTCGTCTGCCTGGGCGGCGATGGCGTCGTCCGCTGGAAGGCCCCGATCGAGGAGGGGATTCCGTGGGGCAACGCCACGATCGCGGATGCCGATGCGGATGGCCAGCCGGAGATCTACTGGATATCGACGTCGGCCCAGCTCGAGCGGCGCGCCGGAGACGGCACACTCGTATGGCGGCGTGCCATGCCGCGCCCCGGCCCTGAAGGCCCCGTGGCCGTTGGCGATGTCAACGGAGACGGTCTCGGCGAGATGGTATTCGGCGGCGGGTCGCACGCCGTGTTCTGCGTCGACCGCGACGGCCGGGACGTGTGGACCTTCCGCGGCGCAGGAACCTTCAACAACGGCCCCGTCATCGCCGATATCACGGGTTCGCCGGCGTGCGAGGTCTTCGTTGCCTCCGATGACGGCGTGTTCTATTGCCTCGACGGCACGACGGGCGCGTGTCGGTGGAATCACCGGACCTTTCCCGGCCGGATCGACACGGCCATCGCCGTGGGCGACATCGACCGCGACGGCCATCGCGAGGTTCTGTACGGCGACGGCGGCGGCCGGCTCTACTGCCTCGATTACCTGGGCGAGGAGCGATGGTGCTTTGTAGCCGGCGACTGGATCGAGAGCGCCCCGGCCCTCGGCGACGTGGACGGCGACGGCGAGGCCGAGGTGGTCTTCGGTGCGGCCAACGGCAACGTCTGTTGCCTGTCGAGCAGCGGCGCGCTCGAATGGACCTTCGCCATCCAGAGCCGGATCGCGGCCTCGCCGACGCTCTGTGATTTCCACCAGGACGGCCACGTCGAGATTCTCGTGCCGGCCCACGACGGAAACCTCTACTGCCTTACCTGCGGCGGTCCTTGGCAACCGGAGCGCATCCTCTGGCCGTGCCGGCGCTACGATATGAACCAAACAGGATACCTGCCAGCGAAATGAACAGGCACTCGGTAGATGGACGGCATCGAAAGGCGATCCGGGGGGACTGTGTGCTGTGCGTCGCGCTGATAGCCGTGCTGGGCGCCGGCCACGTATCGGCGGCGACCATCGTCGCGTTGGATCGCGACCGCACGGACTTGGCAACGTTTCCGGACGGTGTCTGTGGGGCGTGGCAACCGAACGCAGGCCGCAACGGTGCGCCGGCGTTGGTAATCGACGCGCGGGGCGCCCAGAGCCGCTTCCGCCTGTTCGCGACGCCGCGCCGGCTCGACGCGCCGGACTGCTGCCGGGCGGAGGCGTGGTTGGCCTTCGAGGGCAACGGCTGCGATATCGACTTCGTTCTCCTGGACGGCCTCGGCCAAGAGCGCGGTCGGCACCGAATCGTCTCCACGCCGCGAGAGCCCTCGACTCCGTGGATCTACGGCGCATGCGATGTCGCACTGGAGGAATCGACCGAGGAACAGGCCTGCGCCATCGAGATCTCGATCGACAATGCGCGCGTATGCATCGATGAACTCATCGTGTCCACCTCGGAATCGATCCTGCCCAACGGCGATTTCACATCCGTGGATTCGCCGCCGGACGGGGAGATCGAGAGCCGGATGCCGCGCGGCTGGCGTCGGATGTTTGCCCCAAGTGAGGCGGATTCGCAGGCCGTGGCCGCCTTCCGCGTCGAGGATACCGGCGGCGAGGCCGTGCTCGCGGTAACGAAAGAGAAAGGCGCGTTCGTTCTGTCGGCGGCGCCGGCTGTTGTGCCTGACGGTACGGCCGGCCTTGTCGCGCGCGCGCATCTCGACAAGGCCGATGCGGCGCCGGAAATCGTGCTGCGGCAGCTCGGCACGCACGGACTGCTCGCGGAGAATCCTTCGACGCGTCTCGGCAAGACGTTGGTCTCGACGGGCCGGTTGCCGGTGGCCGCCGGCGCGGATCGCCTGCTGCTGATGCTCTCGTTTCCTCAGCAGGCCGGCACGTGGCGCGTTCGCACCGTCGAACTCATACCCTTCTTCGAGCCGGAGCCGGCCGTGCGCGTCCATACGGATCAGGTCGGATACGGCGCCGCCGCGCCGCTTCGCTTCGTGGTCTCGTCGACCTTCTTTCCCGAGAACGGTGCCGGCACGTTCACGATCCGGGGCGCAGACGGCGCGGCGCAGAGCGGCGCGCTGGTCTCGATGGGCCGCGCGAAGGGCGAGCATGGGAGCGACTGGGGCGACTACTACTTCGAGGGCGTTGTCAACGATGTAGAGCCCGGCGTGTACCGCATCGAGGCGCGCGTCGGCGAGTTGCTCGCGACATCTCAGCCAGTCGAGGTGGGCGCGCGCCGGCACTTGCAGGACACCGGCGAACTCGCTTATCGCTTTTACTCGATCCAGCGCTGCGGATGTGTTGTGCCCGGTTGGCACGGGCTCTGCCACATGGACGATGGCGTCTTGCCGGACGGCACGCACGTCGACGTGACCGGCGGCTATCACAACGCCGGCGACATGCACAAACACATGGGCGATAACACGCCGGTTTCCGTCTACGGCATGGCGTGTGCCTACGAAAGCGCGCCGGCCTTCTTCGACGCGCTGGACAACGACGGCAATGGCCGCGCGGATCTCCTCGACGAGGCCGTGTGGGGCGCCGACTGGATGCGGAAGATGGTGGACCCCGAAACGGGCCACATCTGGATGAACGTCACCAACGATATCGACTACCACGGCATTCCCGAACACGACACCGACGGCATCCCCGGCACCCGCGATGATCGCGTCATCGATACGCGCGATCCCGGCGACCTCGGCGCGTTCACTATCGCGGCGTGGGCCGTCCTCGGTCGGCGACTCGAAGCAACCGGTCACCTCGAGGCTGCGCAACGGCTCTGGGCGGTGTATGAAGAGCGCATTCTGGCTTCCTACGAGCCCCGCCAGGTGTTCGCGGCCATCGAGCTGTACCGCTCCACCGGCGAGTCACGTTACCTCGCTATGGCCGAGCAACTCGCCCTCGATCTACTCGACCTTCAAGACGCGACCGGCTGGTTCGCACGCATGCCGGGCGGCCCGCCCGAGATCAAGATCGTTGACGAGGGCGTGACGCCCGCCGCCCTCGCGCGATTCGCCCTCGAGGATCCCGAGGCGGCATGTGTCGGCCGCATTCGCGACAGCCTGCGCGCGTACTTCGCGTGGTCCTTCGGCCTGGCGGACAATCCCTTCGGCCTGATCCGCAACTACATTGGCGATGAGCCCTTCTACTTCAAGGCCCGCGACGGCTGGTTCGGCGGCAGCAATAGCGAGTACCTCTCGCTGGCCTGGGCGGCGAACCTGGCCGCGGCCGTGTTTGCCAACGACACGGATCTGGCGGCGCGCCTGCGCGCCCTCGCGGCCGACCAAGTCCATTGGGTCCTCGGCATGAATCCCCTCGACCTCTGCATGTTCGAAGGCAGAGGCACATCCCAGCGCATCTACTTTCATCATCTCTACGCGCAAGTGCCCGGCCACGAACGCGGCGCTGTGCCGGGCGCCATACCGAACGGCATCATCCGGCCGGCGGACAACTCGGATCGGCCGTGGTTCGAACTGAGAACGGGCCCGGGCAGTCCGCCGGGCGCCGAGTCCACCGAGCCGTGGCTGCCGCATAACGCCTTCTACCTGCTCATGCTCGCCACGGCCGATTGCCCTCCGCCCATTTAGGGAAACCATTTGGGGGAAACGGGGGTCCCAAGATTGCTTCTATGCTATAATTACACAGCCGGTTGATATGCGGCCCGTTGCGTATTGGCAGAGTACGGGGAGGTATTTGGCCATGGCTAGAGACGCGCTGACACGACTTGTTCTCCTGACGTTGGCCCTCGTTGTCCTTGTTCAGATGGTGCACGCCGACACGGACAAACAAGACTCGATCGCGATGATCGAGCGATACGAGAACTTCTACGACGAGTGCACCCTGCGGTATTCCACGGAGGCGTACACGTACCAATCCTACCTGCTTGGCGACGAGAGCAAGCTCGAAGCGCTGCCTGAGGCGGGCGACGCGTCCCTCGTGTACGCCGCAATGGGCAAGTATCACCGAATGGACATAACGAGGGATCTTGGAGAGTTTAGTCAGTACGAGATTCGAGTGAGCGACGGTGAACGCGATATTCAATGGAGCTACTCGGATCGCGATCGCGGCGGCCAGGCCGTCGCGACGCGTGCCAAGTCGATGCCTGGCTTCTTCCCTACGGCGTCACTTCGGCCTTTCCACTGGAATTTCAGCCAAGCGGGCGTTGATGTCGACGAGTTGGAGATCGAGAGGCGCGGAAGTGATGTCGTCCTGAGGTGGCCCCGGTACGCCGGAGAGACGGTCTTCGAGATGTGCTGCGAGCGTTGGCAGGAATGCCTGCGCCCTCGATGGACAAAGAGCATTCTCGTGGAGGATGGCACGCTGCTTTTTGAGAGGAAGTACGAGTATCATGATGGCGTTGATGAAAACGGCAAGAAGTCTATGCGCCTGACCAGAATGATCGATCTCTCGCCGGCACACGAAATCTGTACGCATTACGTGATTGAGGAGATAGACCTTTCGCCGAGCCTTGACCATTCTTCCTTTGAACCTGAGTTCTGGGAAGAGACATGGGTCAGGAATGAGATCACGGGGACGTACTATCGGCCCAAGGAAGGCCCCCTGCCTGAGCAGCCCGTCCGCTTGAGTAGAGCCCTCAATCCCTTGTATTGACGCACCGGCGCTCATCGAAACTGAACAAACAGGCTAGCATGGCGCATACCCAAGCCTAAATGAGGTCCCAACTGCGGAAGTTGGGCTAAACGACGCAAAGGACTTCATCTGCCGCAGCATTCGCTCCTCGTTTCCATCGCTCCTCGTTCCCATGCTCTGCGTGGGAATGCGTAGGGATATTGTCAGGCTCCGCGGTGCCTCCCGCATCCACGCCGGATCTGCATTCCCACGGAGACCGTGGGAACGAGAAAGCCACGGCGTCTCTCCGCATTCACGCCGGATCTGCATTCCCACGGGGACCGTGGGAACGAGGAAAACAGACTGGCGGGACTCCAGCCGTAGCCGTAGCACCGCCCCGGCTCTGGCGGGACTCCAGCCGTAGGGTGCGTGCAGCGAAGCGGAACGCACCGCCCCGGCTCACGGATTCATCTCGTAGGCATCCTTCAGGGCGTGGACCTCGCTCCACACGCGCGCGAACCGTTCGGCGTCGCTGGCCGGTTTACGGATCATCCGGCGGCAGAACTCGATCTGGGCCTCGGTGGTAGCCGCTTTGCCGAGGAGTTCGACGGCGATCTTCGAGAAGTCGCGCACCATGAAATCGAAGATCTGGTCCACGAGGTCGTTGCCGATATCGCACAGGGCGGCGTTCTCGAGTATGAGCTGGCCGTACACGACCAAGGTGAACATCTCGCCGATGTTGAGGAGGAAGTCGATGTCTTTCTGCTGCGCGCCCGAGGGCCCCGCCGCGACGAACATCTCTTTCAGCGTCGCAATCTGCTCTCTGAACACCTGGACGTTGGGAACATCGAATCGGTTGTAGGCGATGTTGTAGTCGTGGAATTGGACTTTGCCTAGCCCTTTGGCCGGGCCTTGATCGAACAGGAAGTTGTCGTTGGTGGCCTGATCCTGCCGGCCGATCTCGGGGAATTCCTTGGGATTGAAGAAGTAATTGGCGATGAACTTGAGGATCAGGGCTACATTCACGTGCACGGTGCCCTCGAGCTTCGGCAACGCCCGGATATCCCGCGCGGCCATCTCGAAATACGTGTCGCGCTCGAAGCCTTTCGCGGCGATGACGTCCCAGAGGAGATTGATGACGTCTTCGCCTTGGGTGGTCACTTTCATCTTGACGGTGGGATTGTACAGCAGGTAGCGGCGATCCTCGGGCGAGGCCACGCGCATGTAGTCCGATGCCCGCATGGCGAACAGACGCATGGCGACCAGCCGCGCGTAGGCGTCCGTCAGCATCCGTTTCACATGGGGGAAATCGGTTACGTACATGTTGTACAGGCGCCGGTTGGCGGCGTGGCGGACGGCCTCGTAGAGCGCGTGGGTACAGATGCCGATGGATGCCCAGCCGAGATTGAACTTGCCGACGTTCACCGTGTTGAGCGCGCAATCCCAGGCGTACGTGCCCTTGGAGAGGATGTCGGCTTCGGTGACGGGATAGTCGGCCAGTCGATATTGCGAGACGTAGGACTGGCTGTTGACGACATTTTGGACGCACTCGTATCGAGGGTTCTGGTAGTTGGCGATGAAGAACACGTAGTCGCCGGTATCCGCCATTTTGCCGAAGGTCGACACCATCTTGGCGGTGTTGCCGTTACCGATGTAGTACTTCTCGCCGTTGGCGAGATAGGCACCGTCCGGCTGCGGCGCGAGCGACATTTCCGTCGAGTAGATGTCTGCACCGTGGGTGCGCTCGGAGAGGCCGAAAGCGAAGACTTCGCCGTCGAGGAGATACTGGGCAGCCTGTTGCTTGAGCGCCTCGTTCTTGGACATCCAGATGGGGCCGAGGCCAAGGATGGAGACCTGCCACGCGTACCAGTAGTGAAGCCCGTAGAAGGCGAGCACCTCGTTGTAGTGGCTGATGCGCCACGTGTCCCAGCGGGCGTCGCCCTCGCCGTAGGCCTGCGGCGTCAGGAACGTAGCGAAGGCCTGCGCCAAGGTCTGGCACTCGAGGAAATCCGCATACCACGTCCGGTTGCGGTCGTCTTCCTTGAGTTTCGCCTTGCCTTTCCCTTCGAAGAACGCGATGGTCTTGCGGACGATCTCGGCACACGAGGCGTCGAGATGGCTTCCATCGAATGCCTTGGGATTGAACAGCATCATGGCGGTTTCCTTTCCGCGTTGCCCACACACCAGCACCCGGCCGACGGGGGCATACTACAGGCGCCGCGGCAAAGTGTCAATTGTCACAAATCCCGGATCCGGTGGTGGACTACTGCGCCGAGAATCGCCATACTTGGCCGCCGCCGGGTGGTAACGTGACGGCGAAGGTCGTGGCCAGTTCGGCGCCGGTAGCCGTTGCCTGTTGGCCGGACATCAGTTCTTCGAGCCGGTAGGAGCGTTCGGGGCTGAGGCCCTCGATGCGCACCTCGGTCTGGCAGTACCGAGACTCCTCTTGCCGGTAGAGGATGAAGCAGCCTTCCTGGGCTTCGGGATCGATGAACTCCCAACCGGCCCAATCCTCCTTCGATGCGGACTGGGCGAAGAGGGCGTAGTAGTCGAGGTTCAGGTAGTGGCGCACCTGTTTGAACGCGGCGATGGCACGGCGCACCGAGTCCTTCTGATCGGCATCGAGGGCGCGGTAATCGGCGCCAAAGCCCAGGGGCCCCGCAAACAGGGCGACCATCTCGCCTTCGGAACGGTAGTCGCAGTAGTTCGTGTTGAGGTGACCGGCGAGGAGGAAGACGTTGCCGCCGGTTTCGTGGAACCGCATGAGGGCCTGGTCGCGCGTGTCGTCGCTTTTCCAGAAGGTGTGACCGAAGCGGATGGTTTCGAGGTCGATTCGGCGGCCGCCGCTCGAGCACTGTTCGATGAGGAGGTTGGGATGGCGGCGCATGAGTTCGCGCCACAGACTGTAGAGACCGTTGATATGGCGGATTTGGCGAAGGCCCTGTTCGTCGGGACCTTCCACGGCCTGCCAGATCGGCCCGGGCGAGATGTTGAAGTCATAGCGGATCCAGTCGACGCCGACCTCTTCGATGTAGGAGGACATCATGGAAAGGACAAGGTCGCGGGCGGCAGGATTGCCGAGGTCGAGCAGGTTGCTTGTGCCGGCCTTCGCGTGCGGGGTGGCGCCTCGGCCGCAGAGCAGGTCGGGGTGATCCTGGGCCCATTGGGTGCCGTCCACGACACGCTCGGGCTCGAACCAGAGGCCGAATCGCATGCCGAGGGCGTGGACGTGGTCGGCCACGACCTTGAGACCGGCCGGGAACTTCGTCCGCTCGATAGTCCAATTGCCCACGCCGTCGGAGAACTCGCCCTCGAACCAGCCGGCATCCAGGCAGAAGTACTCGATACCAAGGCCGGCTGCCTCGTCAGCGAGTTCGCGCAGCATGGTCTCGTTTACGCGGTTGTCGAACACGAACCACGAGCTGAACGAGACGGGCGGGGCCACGGCGTGGCCGCCCAGACGCCCCTGATAGTACTGGCGCAGGATGGCCCGCAGCCGGTTCGAGCCGGTCTCGGCCGCGCCTTTGAAGGGCACGAGCAACGCCGACGGCAACGTGACGGATTCGCCGGCCGGTAGGCGGAAGCGGACGGGGGTCATGCCGGCTTTCAGCACGGCTGCTGCGACCTCCCGGTCGAACCGGGCCTCGGCCCGCCACGCGCCCGACCAGCCGAGTCCGACCGTCACACCCCACCCGTTCCCGAGGCCGGAGAGCATGCAGAAGGGGAGGTCGCCGTCGCTCGATCGGCCGCCGCCGACCGTGAGCTCGCGCGAGCCGAGGACGGTCTTGGTGATCTCGAAGCCAGGCTCGTGGGCGAGGGTTCCTGTGGTGCCGCCCCGGCACGAGGTCAGCACGGCGATCCCCTCGTGGGCGGAGGCGTGAAGATCAATGCTGCGGACGTCGGTGATAAGCGCGCTTGGCTGATTGCCGGCATTGCTCAGGCGCCACTGGATCTCGATGGCGGGCGGTGTGTTGAACACCGTCGCGGTGAGCGTAGCCTCGAATCCGGTGCCCGGCTCGGCCCACGTCAGCACGCGGCGTATTCCGCCATCCACGTCTTCGACGGCGCCGACTTCCTTGCGCCAGTTCCGGAAGAGCGTCCAGCAGTCTTGGCCGTCGAGGGTGAACGCGGTCGGCCTGTCGGCGAAGACCGGCCCGGCGGCGCCGGCCAGGCTATCGCCGATGTACCACCGCTCGCCTTGGGCGTTCTCGATCGCGGCCTCGGCCCAGTCGGCCTGATCGTACGTGATGCCGTCGGCGGCGTCTTCGATGATCAAGTCGAGGCGGCCGCCTCCGGTGAGGTCGACATCTACCGAGATTGGCTCGTTGCCACCGCGACACACCGCCGAGCGAAACCGCTCCTGGCCATCGACGTGGACCACAAAGACAGCCGAGCCGCGCTCGCCGCGCGTGTCGTCGTTGTTGTCGATGCCGACCTGGGCGGTGAAGCGGACGCAGGGCGCATCAAGGGCCACCGCGACAAGACCGTTGGCGTGGGCGCCGATGCCTTTTGCGAAGGAGCGCGATCCTATCCGGAGCGGCGTGAAGGTGTGGCAGCACACATCGCGCGCCGGTTCGCGGTAGTCTTGACGGGCCTCGAGGATCCGGAACGCGGGCGTCGCCGCCGGGGCATCCGACTCGCAGACCCAGCCGAGTCCCTCGACCCACGCCGCGACTTGCCGCGCTTCTTCGGATCGACTCTCCGCGTTCGAGGACGGCATCGTGGCCAATAGCGTGAGTCCCAACGACCACCAGCGGTGTTGCATCGTCGCATCCTCCCTTCTTGCGTGGACACACGATACGCTGAACGGAACGGACAATGCGATTGTGGGGCGTCCGTATGCCGCCGCGCGTCCTGGCCATCCTCGAGCTTAGGCTTCCGGTTTGTTCTCCGGTTCGGATTCCCGGCGGTCGATGTCGTGCTTCTTGAGGCGGTATTGGAGGGTTTTGTAGGTGAGTCCGAGGAGTTCGGCGGCCTCTTTGATACGGCCTCCGGATCGGTCGAGGGCCTGTCGGATGAGGTCTTCTTCCAGTTCTTCGAGGACGAGTCCTCCGGCGGGTAGCCGGAAGGGCCCGGCGGTGGGCTCGATGTCGCGCAGTTTCTCGGGAAGGTCGCGTACGCCGAGGATGTCGCCATCGCTGAGGATGAAGAGTTGCTCAAGGGTGTTTTCGAGTTCGCGGACGTTTCCCGGCCAGCGGTAACGGCGCATGGCATCGAGGGCGTCGGGGCCGAGAGCGGGGACGGGCCGGCCGAGCTTGTCGGCCAGTTTTCGCCGGAAATGGCTGATCAGGAGGGGAAGATCCTCGATGCGTTCGCGGAGGGGGGGCAGGTTGATGGGCAGCACGTCGAGGCGGAAGTAGAGGTCCTCGCGGAACTGGCCGTTGCGTACACGGGCGCGGAGGTCGCGGTTGGTGGCGACGATAACGCGCACGTTCACAGTCTTGGGCCGGCTCGAACCCACGCGCTCGACAACGCCATCCTGTAGGACGCGAAGGAGCTTCGCCTGGCTGCCGAGTTCCATGTCGCCGATCTCATCGAGGAAAAGGGTGCCGCCGTCGGCGATCTCGAACTTGCCTTCGCGGGCGGCCTCGGCGCCGGTGAAGGCGCCTTTCTCGTGGCCGAAGAGCTCACTCTCGACGAGGTTGTCGGGAATGGCGGCGCAATTGACGACAATGAACGGTTTACGTCTTCTCGGGCCTTCGAAGTGGATGTGGCGGGCGACGAGTTCTTTGCCGGTGCCGGACTCGCCTTGGATGAGTACGGTGCTATCCACCGGAATGGCGCGGCGCGTCACCTCGAACACGCGCTGCATGACGGGTGATTCGCCGACGATATTGCCGAGGGCCACAGCGGTGGATACGAGTTCGCGAAGCTGGCGGTTCTGTCGGAGGAGGGTCCCGTGTTCGAGGACTCGGCCGACGACGATCAGAAGTTCCTCCTTATCGAAGGGTTTGGCCAGATAGTCGGCCGCGCCCTCTTTCATGGCGGTGACGGCGGTCTCGACGGTGGCGTAGGCGGTCATGACGACGGCCTCCATTTCGGGTCGGAGCCGTTTGGCCTTTCGGAGTAGTTCGAGTCCATCCATGCCGGGCATACGCATGTCGGTGACGAGGAGGTCGTATGGCTCGTTCTCGAGGGCGGCGACGGCCTCGGGGGCAGAGGCGGCGCCGGCGACGTCATAGTCGGCGAGGCGGAGTATGTCGACGATGACCTCGCGCTGCACGTCGTCGTCTTCCGTGATGAGGATTCGTGGCTTCATAATGTCCTGTTGCCCATTCTGGGCGGCCTATGCGTTTCGCGTGAGCGGTACGGTAATCAGCACTTGGCATCCCACGCCTTCGGCGCCGGATAGCGTGATGGTGCCGTGGTGATCTTCGATCACGCGGCGCGCCATGGACAGGCCGAGGCCCGTGCCGGTGTCCTTGGTGGTGAAGTAAGGGTCAAAGGCGCGATCGGCGACTTCCTTCGACAGGCCGCGGCCGTTATCGCGAATCTCGATCTCGCAGGTGGCGTCCGTTACGCGCGAGAACAAGCGCACGCGCCCGCCCTTGCCGCACGCGTCCATGGCGTTGATCAGCACATTCAGTATAGCGCGAGTCCACTGCTTGGGATCCAACATGAGGGCGGTGTCGCCGGCGCGGAGTTCGGCGCCGATGTCGATGGCGCGCAGCTCGGCATCTTTGCGAACGAGGCGCAGGCACTCGTTGAGTAGGGTATCGACTCGATACGGCTCGAGGTGAAGCTCGCGCTCGGTAGCCAAGGATAGGAAGCCGGACACGATGTCCTCGATGCGGCCGATTTCGCCGCGGACGATCTGGAGTTGTTTGGCGGCGGCTTCGGTGCCGGGCGTACCGTCCAGGGTGTCGGTAACGTGGCTGGCAAGCAGCTTGATCGTGTTCAATGGATTGCGGACATCGTGGGCGACGCCGGCGGCGAGGTTGCCGAGGGCGGACACGCGCTCGGCTTGGCGCAGCTTGGATTCCATGACTTCCTTCTCGCGCAGGGAACGAACCATTCGGTTGAAAGTCTGTTCGAGGGCGAGAATCTCGCCGGTGTTGCGGCGCACGACGACGTCTTTGAGGTTCCCACTGCCGATTTGGGCGCAGGATTCCGAGAGATCGGTGATGGGGCGGAGCATCTTGACGATGAAATAGACCATCAGAATGACCGCGCCGAGAAACAGGGCGATCAAAGCGGCCAGGTACTTGTTCTTGAAGGCACGGAGAATCTCGGTCTGCATGACCGACGAGATATGGATGGTGAGGAGGATTCGGCGGTCATCCAGGGCCAGGGGCACGCGCGCCACCTTGTGGAGTCTGCCTTCGTCGCCGCGCTCGATGCTGAAGGAACTGACGAGCTCCGGATCGACGTGCGGGGTCAATTGGATCTCATCGAATCCGCTGTGAATGGTCTTGAGGCCGTTTTCGAGATCCTCGATATCAATGTCCGGATTCTCCTTGAGCTGGAGCACGACGTCGTCGCCGATGGTCTGGGCCTGCGACTCCATCTCGTTGACGACTTCGGTGAAGAAGTGTCGCGTGATGACCAATACGGAGCCGAGCAGACAAAACACAAGAATCGCGCACAGCAAGACCACGCGCACGATGAGCGATTGGTGCCAAGGCGTTCGAGAGTTTGTGATCGCTTCGTCGGACACAGCCCATGCCTCTATTCGAACAGACCCAAGTTCTCGGAGGGCGCCGGCGCGCGATCCGGCGACACGGGATTCTCTTGACCGGCGAGGAGTCGCATGACGGCCTGGATATCGTCCCACGCCTTCCGCTTGTCGTTTGGATTGCGCAACAAGTAGGCGGGATGGTACGTCGCGCGAAGGGGAATTCCGTGATAGAAGTGCCACTTGTCGCGCAGTTTCCCTATGGGCGTGTCGACGCGCAACAGCGTCTGCGCGGCATGGGTGCCGAGGGCACAGATGACTTTCGGCTTGAGGATTTCGAGTTGGCGGATGAGATACGGCTCGCACAACTCCTTCTCGTCCGGACGCGGGTCGCGATTTCCCGGCGGCCGGCACTTGAGCACATTGCAGATATAGACTTGGCTTCGCTGGATGCGCATGCCTTTCTCGATGATGTCGGTAAGGAGGTTGCCGGCGCGGCCGCAGAACACCTCGCCGCGCTGGTCTTCGGTCTCGCCGGGCGCCTCGCCGACGAAGACGAGGTCGGCATTCGCATACCCGTTGCCGAACACGGTTTGCGTACGGGTCTCGTTCAGGCCGCAGCGCGTGCAGCCGCTGACCTCGCGGCGGAGCTCATCGAGGGCTTTCTCGGCGTCGGCGTCGGGCGCGGGCGGATCCGGAATATCCACGTTGGTTCCGGCCTCGGCTTGCGTTCTGGCGACGGGCGTTCTTTCCGGCGAGGCTTGGGGCGCGCCCGCCGCCTCGGCGGTTTCCCGGACCATCTCCGGCATCGCTCTGGGCGCAGGCGGCGCAGGGGCCACCGGCACGCCTTTGAGCATCGCGGCGACCTCCGGCGATACCGTGATGGTCCTGCGCTGGCCTTTGGCGGACTGCCGGATAGGATCCCGCGCCGCGTTCAGTAGATCCTCGTATTCCTCAGGTGTTGTCATCGAATCTCCTCCGCAGGTACAGTGAATGATACCATGCGGATTTGGCGGAACACAGGTTTGACCCCGGCGGACGCATCGAGAGGGCAAAATGAACGAGATTCGGGTTCAACACGTTTTACATGCCGTGGCGATCGCCGCAATGGTGCTCTACGGCGTTGCGGCCTACGCCGCCGGCGGGCGCACGCACTGCGAGATGGGGCGACGCGCGGTGAACCAATATATTGGATCGGATGTCGAGCCCATGTTACCGGGCTTGCCCGGCCTATTCGCGACAGATGATCTCCGCTGCGCCTTCTATTGCGGCTGCTCCTTCCCGGACTGGGGCTATCAGGGCGGTTTCCCGGATGCTTCGGAGGCCTCGCACTGGCGGCCGTTCCAGGAGGCGTACGTCGCCGTTCTGCGCGAGCGATTTCCCCGGCCCTGGGGCGATGAGGCCAAGCAAGAGATCGCCTTCTTTCTCGGCGCGATCGAGCATGGCACGACCGACGTGCCGTGGCACTTCAGTTACGACGATTGCGTGTCGTTTCAGGACGCCGTCCGCCGCGAGGACGGCGATGCGGACGAATGCGAGCCGGCGCTCGACGTGCATCTCTACGCCACGCTGCCCCTCGATGTGAACATGGTGGGCCGGGCGTTTTGGCCTACCGACACGATCCTGTATGCGTTCGGGCGCTGCGGCATCGCCGTGCCGCGCGACGGCTTGGTCAAGGGCTGTAACCTGCTTCAGCTCGCGTGGAATTTCGGCGATCCCCTCGGCGCCGTGGCCGAGCTCCACTATCGAAACCGGTACCCGTGGGCCAAGGCCCACTTCATCGACTACTACTACGGCGGCGTCGAGCACTGCGCGGCCATGACTTCGGTGTGGATCAAGTACTTCTACGCGCGCCTCTGCGGCTGGCACTTCTACCAGAACACGCAGCCTTCCGGATGGCCACCGACGGACAGTTACCGGCCGTTTCTCGGGGTCCACGACGCCCACGTGTGCAAGGCAAAACCCTCGGCCAACACGGGCGGCGAGCCGTTGATCCACGTCGGCCACACCGGTGAAGCGGACGAACGCATCGGGCTCGTCCGCGTCGATCTCGATGATATTCCGCCACACACCGATATCGAGAAGGCCATGCTGTGGCTGTATACCGCGCGCAGCATCACGCCTTTGGCGACGCCGCTCCGCGTGGATGCGTTTCGCGTTGAGTGGCCGTGGGCCGAAGGAACCGGCCTCAGCCATCCGATGCATGGCACCGAGGGTCGCGAGGCCGAACCGGGTGACATCACGTGGCGCGAGCTCCAAGACGGCGATGTGCCGTACGATCCGAAAGGCCCTCCCCTGGCGCAAGCCGCGATCCATGCCGATCCGCGCGACGGGTACTGGGTTAGTTGGGATGTTACGGAGGCGGCGCGCGACTGGATCGGGAATCCGGAGGCGAATTTCGGTGTCGCGCTGCGTGCCGAGCCAGCGGACGGCCGCGCGGATGCCATGTGCGGTTTCTACTCATCGCAGGCATTCACGTGCGAGCGTGCGGAGGCCGGCCGGCGCTATGGTTGCCGTGTCGCGTGGCGGCCGACGCTCGTCATCTTCCCGGCGGAGTGAGGGCGCCTGCACGTTCACGGGCGCGCGGCGCAACGCCGCCGAGTTCGAGGTGGGCGGCATAGGCTGGACAGGCGCGCTCGACGGCCCCGATCTCGTACCACACGTCGGCCAGCGCCAGGTGCAGTTCCGCGCGTTCCGGGGCGTAACGAATGGCCTCCTCGAGGATGGCCGCGGCGCGCTCGGCATTGTCACGCGCTTCGAGATGTGCCAGCGCCAGACTGATGCACGCGAGGTAATACTGCGCGCGGCAATCCTTGGGATCGATGTCGAGGGACTTCCTGAACACGGCGGCGGGTGTATCGCTGACCAGGCCGCCGTAGTAATGCTTCAGTCCGATGAGGTCGCTCGCGCGCGCCCTCGATCGCCGCGCGATGGCCTCCTCGGCGCCGGCGCGGGCGGCCTCGTCCATATCGCCCCAATCAAGCATTGCGGCCGGGCTCTCGTAGAAGGGCGTGATCGCCTCGATGGCATCGGCCACCCGGCGCTGGTTCACGAGTTTTGGCGCGACGAACTCGGCCCACGGCCTGTCGTCGGTGAGCACCTGTCCGTTACGCGCGAAGTCGGCAGTATTGGACTTGCCCATGAAGAAGCATGTGAGCACTTCCGGAAGATCGCAGAGGCCGGCGAGGTCGAGCGCGCCCTTGATGACAGGGTCCTCGAGGCGCTCGCGGGCGCGCCGGTAATCGATGTGTAGGGGCTTGGTCGATCCGCTGAGGAAGAGATCGGCGTTGACGAACCAGGCGCAGCACTCCGGGAACACGTCGACGAAGGTGTGGACCAGCGACCGGACGAGGTCGGTGTCAAGACTGTGGAGCGGCACCCACTGCGACACGATGCCGTCTTGGGTCAAGTGGGCGCGGCACTGCTCGTAGTACTCGCGCGTATAGAACGTCGACACACCGGCGAGCGCGAGGGGCATCGGCTCGAACGAGATGACGTCGTAGCACTCGTCGGTGGTGAGGAGGAAGTTCCGGCCATCGTTGACGATGAAACGAACCTTCGGATTGTGGGCCACATCGAAGTTCACGTCGCCAAAGAGCGGCGCGGTCTCGATCACGTCCGCGGCGATCTCGACGGTGTCGATGCGCTCGAAATCGTAGAGGCCGAGTGTGCCGGCCGTCACACCGGAACCGAAACACATGAAAAGAACGCGCTTCGGATCGCGGTCGAAGAGTAGCGGCAGGATACCCTGAAAGCGATTCATCAAGACGCCCTTCTCGATGGACGAGGTGGCCTGCACGCCGTTGATCCAGAGTGTGCGGCCGAAGTCGGAACCCGAGTTGCGGGGCTCCGAGACGGCGACGTTGGCTTCGACGCCTTCGCGATAGTGAATGACCCGGTCACGCTCGGGCACGTAGCCGACGTTAAGCGCCTCGCTCGCATCCATGGTGCCGAATTGCCTCGCGAGAACCACCAGCATCACGACACCGGCCGCGGTGGCGAAGGGTTTGGCCATGCGCGACGGCGCGTCGCCAACCAAGACGACCGCGACGCCAACAGCCACGAGGGTGATGCTCAGCACGACGATGCTCGACTGGACGCCGAGACATGGAATCAGCAGAAAGCCGCCGGCCAGCGAGCCAAGAACGCCGCCGAACGTGTTGACGGCATAGAGGAGGCCTACATCTCGTCCGAGTCGGCGGCGGGCGCCGGTCAAGGCGTTGACGACGAACGGGAACGTCGCGCCGAAGAGGAACGCGGGCATAAAGAGCGCCGAGGCCGCGAGGACGAACTTGGCTCGGGTGACTCTCGCCCAATCGAAACCGAGCTCGACCTCGAGCGCGGCCAAGCGTTCGGGAAGCCCGGCGAAGACGCCCAGCATCGCGAGACACGACAGGCCTATGAGGATCTCGATCACGCCGAATCCGTAGGCACGTGTCCGAACGCGATCCACAACCGCAGCGGCCACGGCGCTTCCGGCCACGAGGCCGGCGAGTAGGGTAACCAACATAGTGGTGAAGGCGTAGGTCGTACCGGTGAAGACCAGGACAAGCAAGCGCGACCAGAGCACCTCGAGCGCCAGCGCGCAGAATCCGGAGATGCCGAAGGCGACCAACACGACACACGCGACCGTGCGCTGGGCCGGCTCGGGGTCGGGCTCGGCAACGACCTCGGCCGGGCCTAGGTCGTGAAGGCCCGATGTCCACCGCCTCGAGCATACGATGGCGGCCACACCGATGATCCCGTTGCCGGCAACGCCGACCAGCGTGGTGCGCGCATAGCCCAGCGTTGCCAGGAGAAGGAATCCGGTCAGCGCGCAGCCGGCTACGGCGCCGAGGGTGTTGACGCTGTATAGCGCGCCGATCCGGAGTCCGCGCGTGCGCGTCTCGGTGGTGACGAACTGGGCGAGGAGCGGCAGCGTCGCGCCCATGAGCGTCACCGGCACGATAAGGAGCGCGAACGTGAGCGCGCCGCGCAGGGCAATATCGACGAGGCGCGAGCCGCCGAGAGCGCCCAGCGCGGCCGCGACGCCCGGCCCGACCTGCCTCAGGAGAACGATCAAGAACGCCGCCCACAGGCCAATCGCTATCTCGAAGAAGCCGTAGACCCGCAACGGAGCTCGCGCGCGGTCGGCGAGACGACCGCCGATGAGACTGCCGGCGCCGAGGCCGAGAAAGAACACGGAGAGGACCGTGCCGACGGCATACGCCGTGGCGCCGAAGAGGAGCACGAGTTGACGCGTCCAGACCACCTGGTAGAGCAGGCCACCAGCGCCCGATACAAAGAAGAAGACGAGAATGAGGACAAAGGGGCGTCGTTCCGGCCGGGTTGATACGCCTTTGCCGCCGCGCATGCGAAGCTACCTCTCGGTTTCCCAACGGCGGAGACCCATGCGCGAGAGGTAGGTTGGAATGACGCGGAAAGCTGGATTTGCGTTAGGTAGCTCCTGGATGAAGGCCCGTTTGCGCTCGCCTTCCGGGCCGCAGAGGATCGTGAGCGAACCGCCTTCGCCCCCGGCGCCGTTCACCTTCCAGCCGATGGCGCCGTGCGCCTTGGCCAAGGCGATCACTTCACGCGCGGCATCCGATACCAGGGCCGGGTGCAGGGCGGCCTGCGCCTCCGTGTTGGTGATCATCTGCCGGCCGAAGCCTTCGAAGTCGCCGGCATAGATGGCGTCTTTTCCGGCATAGGCAGCCGCGCGTAACGGTTCGAGCGATGACTTGTCGGCATCCTCGCGATCGAGTCGATCGATCACCTGACGATGGACGTCGCTGGACGAATGCGTCCGGCCGAGGTAGACAAGGAGCAGTCGGCGTTCGAATTCCCACCATATGGCATTCGGGATTTGAAGCGGCGACACGGAGGCGTAGGGATAGTGGAACATCTCGATGAAGCAAATGCCGCCGTACGCGGCGCAGAGTTGGTCTTGGATGCCGCATTGGAGGCCGAGCTTCTCGGTTTCTACGCGGTGGGCCAAGGAGGCGATTTCGTGGGGCGTTCGGTGGCCCGGCGTCAGCAGATCGAGGGCGCCGAGAAGCGCCACCGTTACGGAGGCCGAGGTTCCGGTCGAGCACCCGGCAGGCGCGGCGGAGTAGAGGTTGACCTCGAATGAGAGGTTCTCCGGCAGTTCCATGATGTCGATCGAGGCTTCGAGCAATGGATGGCGATCGTATTCGGTGAAACCGGAGTCTATGGAGTATCGCTCGCCGAAGTTCTCGGCGTGGATGGTGATGCGTCCTCGGCTGTCAGAGCGGCGTTCGGACACGTAGATCTGCGCCTCGGCATAGGGATATACGCCGATGTTCAGCACGGCGCCCTTCTCGGCGAACCACGTGTCCGTCCATCCGCCCAGATCGCAGATGCGGATGGGCGCCACCGCATTGATGATTCGGCACGACTTCTGTCTATCGCTCATGATCCCTTCCTCGCTCCGATAGCCGCCGCGGCCTAGAGATAGCCCAGCGCTTTGAGGCGTGCCTTATCGGCGTCGCTCATGCCCGGCTCGGCTTCGGCCGCTGGGGCGTCTTCCTTCGGCTCTTCTTTCACATCGGCCGGCCACTTGGCGCACCAGATCACCGGCGTGTCGGCCACGCGAAGCACCGGTTCGCCGATGGTGGCCTGGCCGTAGTCTTCGATGCGCACGGCCAACTTGGTCGTTTCCGACTTCGGGAATACAATGCGGCGCAGGGCCGTGGGCTGGCCTTGGGGCCGGCGGCACGTGAACGCGTCAAGCACTTCGCCCGTCTCGCCGGCGCGCACCTCGAACACGAGGGCGCCCGAGGCTAGGGTGTACTCGATATCGATCACGTGACTCTGGAACGAAGCTCCCGTCTTGGCCCCAAACACAATTTCCTGCCGCACCGGACTGAGGGCCAGCGTCCCGTCTTCGCCTTTCTTCCCGAAAGCGTCATCCGGTGGCGGTACCGAGACGCCTCCGCCCTCGGCCGCGAAGAGATTGGGGCCGAAGGCGAGTTTGCTTTCCTCGTATCGGATCCGGCTGCGGTCGAACGGCGCGAAGCGGCTGTCGTGCTCTCGGAGCTTGTTGTTGAGGGCCAAGGCGACCTCGGGTGTTTGGCCGAGCACGTCGTTCCGGCAAGCCATGTCGCTCTGCAAATCGTAGAGTTCCTCGCGGAAAGGCCAGACGGACCATGGCCAGTGGGCCGTGGCCTTGGTGCACAGCGCATAGAGATAGCCGTCGCCGACGATGATCGCTCCGCGCCCGTGCCAGTCGGCCCCTTCGCCCACGACGTAGTGCGGCTCCTGGGCCTCGCCCCGGATGGTCGGTAGGATACTCGTGCCGCGCAGGTTCGCGGGGCGCTCGAGGCCAAAGAGGTCACAGAATGTTGGAAACAGGTCGAGCAGGCTTACGGGCGGGGCATGCCTTGCCGGCGTGAATCCGTCGTAGCGAATGATGAGCGGCACGTGAAAATCGCACGTCAGCAACGAGTAGCCGTGGCCCCAGAAACCGTGCTCGAAAAACTGCTCGCCGTGATCGGCGGCAATGAGCAGTAAATCGTGTGCCGGGTCGAACCGAACCGATTCGAGGAGGGCGGCGAGCCGCGCGTCGGTATATCGAATGGCGCCATCGTATTGGCTCACGAGGAAATCGATGTCCGCTTGCTGAAGGTCGTGGTCTTCGGAGAGTTGACGGAGGTTGCTGCGGACGCGCTCGCCGTGGATATCCAGCGGCTGGCCCCGCTGGACGACGGCGCGCGTATAGGCGTCGGCAAACATCTTGTCGTAGGGATATGGTGGCAAATAGGGATCGTGAACATCCGCCGTGTGCAGATAGATGAACTCACGGCCGCCTCCGGGCGTGTACTCATCACGCACGAGCGCGATGAGTTCGTCGATACTGGAAGTGAGGTCGCTGGCGGGCTGCAACAGGAAGTGATGGTCGACGCCTTGGCCGAGCCCAACATCCGCCGAGGCATTGCCGTTGGTGGTGAACCACCAGGTGGCGAATCCGGCCGCTTTGAAAACCTCG
The DNA here is from genome assembly GCA_036769985.1 of Candidatus Hydrogenedentota bacterium. Classification (GTDB taxonomy): domain Bacteria; phylum Hydrogenedentota; class Hydrogenedentia; order Hydrogenedentales; family SLHB01; genus DAIPKA01. The sequence continues at coordinate 180,371 of DAIPKA010000005.1, forward strand.
GCCAAGGTAACGAATCGATCGGGCACGACGCGGTCGCGGATGGGGTTCTCATAGAGTTCGGACTGATATCGGCCGGTCATGTACATGGGCACACTACGGACGGTCGTGTGCGAGGGCGAGAAGGCACGATCGAACACGACCGACTGGGTAGCCAGGGCATCGAGCCAGGGCGAGGTCTCGCGGCCGTAGCCCATGAAATGCAAATGGCCGGCGTATAGCGCGTCGATGGTGATCCACACCACGCGCTGCGGGGCTTCGCCCGCGAACACGGCCGAACATACCGTCATGGTTGAAAACAGGATCGCCGCCATTCTCCGCATGCGAAAATCTCCTCGCAGGATTCGCCGCCCCGCGGGGCAGCGTCGTGTCTTCATCTTAGCCGCGCCGCATCTCCTCTGGCAAGGCGGGCGGCAGCGGATCGAGCACCAGACGCTGGAACTCCTCCGCGTACTTGTCGAGCGTGAACTCGCGTTTCACGCGGGCGTAGCCTTGACGGCCGAGGCGTTCGCAAAGCGCGGCGTCAGCCAGCAGCCGCGTCACAGCCTCGACAATGGAGGAAACGCTGTCCGTCTCGACCAGCAGTCCGGTCTCACCGTCCAAGACGGCGTCCGGAATACCACCGTTGTCGGCGCCGATGGCCGGTTTCCCACAGGCATTGGCCTCAATGTACACAATACCGAAGCTCTCGATGTCGCCGCGAGGCCGCTCGATGTACAGGCTGGGCATGATGAACAGGTCGCAGGCCTTGTAGAAGGCCACCACGTCGCGATTGCCTGGAAAAAGAACGCGGTCGGCCACGCCGGCCTTGTGCGCCTCGTCACGCATCATCGCCTCCTCCGGCCCGGCGCCCACAACGGCGTAGACGGTGTTCGGGAAGTCCTTGAGGATCTCCGGTAACGCACGAATGACCAAGTGCTGACCTTTGCGCACCGAGAGGCGGCCCACCGTGATCAGAACACGTTTGCCGGCCAGACCCTCTTTGGCTTTGAATGCGTCGACATCGAAGGGTTGCTCGAACCGTTCGAGATCAAGTTTCGGATGGATCACCACGGCACGCTGCGGCGCAACGCCCATATGCACCACGGTGTCCGAGCCCCATTGGCTGATGGTAATCACGCGGAAGGCGTTGCGCAACACGAGCCGGCGGAGCCGGTCGCCGAGGGGCCCGCGTGGCCGGACCAGCTCGCTGCCGTACGTATGCACAACGTAGGGCACACCGACCAGGCGGGTGACAAGGCCAATCAAGCCGATGGGATAGGGCTGGCCGAAGTAGAGGACGTCCGGCCGCTCGCGCAGGATGAGCCATAGCGTATGCAAGCCAAACCAGAACACGGACAGGAGCGTCACCGCTTGGGGACTCATGCGATACCCGGCACGGTAGATGCGGAAGGGCTGTTCGGCATCGAAGGCACGGGCCACGGCTTTCGAGTCGGCGTTGTACTCACGATCCGCGCTGGTATTCACGCCCCATGGGGCGAGCACAACGATCTGCTCGGGCGGAAGACTCCGGCACACATGATGCAAGATGTGCGCCACACCGCCTACGACGGGCGGGAAATTCGGCGTGATGAGCAGCGCCTTCTTCATGGGCTATCGATTCTCCTTGGCCGGCACGAGCACCACCTCCTGAACCTGCAGTACTGCTTCCGGCATAAGGTACTGCATCTCGATGCGAGCGATGCGCATCGGCTGTTCGAGCGCGAAGCGGCCGATGTATTCGCGCTTCTTAGCCTCACCCTCGCCCGCCTCGGGCGAGGAGGTTTCCGAGAATACCGGCACACGCACCTTCTCGACATCTTCCGGCCGATACGTCTCGAAGTCGGTTTGCATGGTCGACTCGCCATGAACGAGGTACTTCGTCACCGGATCGCCGCCATCCGCATCGTGGAGGACGACCGAACACACGCGATCACCTCGATGGAAGAGCGCTTTGAATGCCACCGAGGACACTAGGCCCACCTCCGCCACACGCGCCGGTGCGTCGTCGGGCATATCGAGGGAGATCGCCCCGTCGACGCCCAACCGAAACCGGGTCTTGAGACGGACGGCATCCGCGCCAAACACGTCGGCCAGTTGGGTGGCATCGAGGGTCGACGGCGCGGCGGCCGGCGCGATGTGCACCGGCATACTGTACAGCAGCGCGTCGTCACCACCGCTGGAAAGTGACAACCAAAGGGTGTTCCGGCCGCTGCCGTACACGCGCCAGATCGGCATCTCGAAGGCGTGGGGGTAGACGCCGCCGATCCGCCATCCGGCGCCCGGCACCGGGAACCGTTCGTCTCGCGTCGGCCCGGAGCTTTCGAGGCGGACGCGCACCTCGGTGCTTTTCGGCAGCGCGCCGAGCACATGCCAGTACAGCCGGAATGTGACCGGGCCACCCTCATGGATCCGAGGCACCGGCTCTTCCATAAGCCGCCCGTCCTGTTCGATATCGAGACCGACCAACTCGGCCGAAACGCGCGGCGTCTCGATGGCGAACATGAGGGGACGGATGGGGATGGGCCGAGAGGGCGTCGGTGCTTCCTCGGCAGCAGCCGCGCGCGCGAAGGCCAGGAGGATACAGGCGATCCCTGTCGAGGCGAGCCTCATGGCGACGGATTCCTTCCGGGGAGAAACCGCTCGATGCGGGGTGCAATCGATCTCCAGACGCTACGGAGTTCCGAGCGGTGAATCATGCCCGTTCCAAAGGCCGCCACCGGAAATGCCGCGAGAACCAGCACCCGCAGGGCGAGGCTGAGGCCAAGAGAGAGCCTCGAGGCCGACCAGGCGCCGACGGCGCTGGCCGTGACCGCGATGGTGAACAGGAGGATGCGGCGCAGTGGGTAGGGCACGGGATAGATGCGTTGGGCGACCGCATAGCCTACGATCAACTCGACCGCGAATGCGGCCAGGGTCGACACGGCCGCACCGACGGTGCCGTAGGTCTTGATCAGCGCGAGATTCAGTAGAATCTTGGCGATGCAACCTCCGGAGACGACCAGGAACACAGCGCCCGTCTTGTTGGCGATGGTGAGGCTTGTCAAGACGTACAACACGCACAAGTACACAGCGTACGAGAAGGCAATCCACGGCACAATGGCGCGCGCCGGCATGTAGATGGCCCGGCCGCCGACGATCTGGACGAGCTCGGGCGCGGCCACCGACAAGAACAGGGCCATGGCGGAAATGCCGACCACTACGATTCGGAAGATGTCGGCGATGCTGCGCGTTGCGTCTTCTTCCTTGGCGATTTGGTAAGCGGCGGCCGGCCATGCCGTCTGAAACGCTCGCGTCAGCAGCGTGACGATCATGGCGATTTTGAAGCCGAGACTGTATACGGCCAACTCCTCGAAGCCGACCCAAATGCGCAGGAAATACCGGTCGGACATGGTGATGATGGGCGTGGACAGCCCCATCGGCAGCAAGGGAAGTCCGAAGGCGAGCATCTCGCGCAGTGCCTTGCCGCTGAGCGTGAGGCCGAACCAGCGCCGGCACATGACGATACCGGCAATCATCATCACGCCAAGGCCGGCAATCTCGCCCCACAAGACGCCGTACAGACCGAGGTCGAAGCGAACCACCAGGAGGATGATGGCGGCCGGGCCCACGAGGGAGCGCACGAGGTTGAGTATGGCAAACGAGACGCTCTTCTCCTGCGCCCGCAACAGGGCCAGCACTTGGTTGCCAACGACGGTGATGGCCGCTGTCAGCCCCACCAACCGGATCAGCGAAGCACCGGCCTCGTCGCCGAACACCCCCACGGACAAGACGTTGGCGACGCCCAGCACGAGCGCCGTGAAGGCCGATACGGCCAAGAGAATGAACGTGAAGCTCGTGCGCGTGGCCGCAAGGCGCTCTTCGGGGTCTTCGTAGAGATGAAAGAAACGCAGCATCGCCGAAGCCATGCCCAGCTCAAACAAGGGCGCCAAGAACAGTACCGTGGTCATGCAGAGATCCAGCTTCGCGAAGACGGACGGCTCGAGAGCGCGGGCGTAGAACGGCACAAGCAAGAACGCCACGCCTCGGTTCAGGATGAGACCGAGCATATAGATGAACGTGTGGCCAACGGTTCGTTTGATCCCGCGCATGGGCTAGCTCTGCCCTTCCGCTTGGCCGACGACGGCCGGCGCGCGCGCCTCGGGAACCATCGCGTGCTCCGGACGCAGCAGGAGCAGAATGAATCCCATCATGATATGGAGGCCCACGACGCCGGCCGGCTGGAGGGGCTGCATGGCGATTACCGTCATCACGCAGAGATAGGCGCACACCAGACCGGTCAGAACGGCGTGATACTCCGGTTTGACGCGCCGGATGTGCCGAACCAGATACACCAGGAAGATCAAGTGAAACACAACGAACAGGGCGAAACCGATGACGCCAGACTGATATAGCACATCAAGATAGGTGTTGTGCGAGGTGGTGGGCACGCCGCGAAAGGCCCCATCGCTGGATCGGATGAAGATCACGAGCTGGTGCCCCAGGCCGACGCCCAGGATCGGGTGTGACCTTGTCAGGTCGAGGACCTCTTTCCATGCGTAGTACCGGAGATCTTCGTCGAAGTGCCACTCGGTAATGCGCATCTGGGTGAGTTGGAGCGTCTCGATAGCCTTTTCCGGAAACGCCAGGAAGGCCATGGCGGCGCCACCTGCGATAACAAAACCGCCGATGAGCACGGCGGCCCACAGTACGCTCATCACACGCTGTCGGCGGAGCCAGGCCATCAGGCAGAGCGCCAGCACCGGCGCGATCACGATGTAGCCGAGCGCCAGGCGCCATCCGCTGAGCAGGAGAAACAGGACGGCCGCGCCCGAGGCCGCGATGCCGATGAGTCGCACGAGCACAGACGGCTTGGTCCGGAGCTTGGCCATGAAGTAGCCGAGGGCCATTCCGAGCGAGGCGATCTCCGTGTGAGACAGTAGCCGCTTCTGCGTGATGTAGCCGGTGGGTTTGGTGAAGTAGTCCTCGAGCCAGGTCTTACCGGTGGCGGAGCGATATAGGCCAATCAGAACCACGAATCCGCACGCCCCCCAGAACGCGTACTCGAGCCGCCGAAGATGCCGTTCCTGCAGCGGAAGCACCAAGGCGAGAACCACGCTCAGCGCGTAGAAATACAGGCGGCGGAAAGTGCCAAGTGCGTCATTGATGGCGTAGTCGTGGGAAACGCCGACGAAAAGCGAGACGAATCCGTAGCAGAACATGGTCCCGAGAAGGAAAAGCAGCACCTTCTCGCCCTGAGGTCGTCCAGCGACCACGCGCCGGCCGGCCGCGACCTCGCGCACGAGGAAGAGCGCCGCGAGGGCCAGGAAATAGAGAAGGACATCGGCGCCGTAGAACCGCATGCCGGCCACGGGAACCGGGGTTTCACTCATCGGCACGCAGAACCCGAGCAGGACCGCGAGGAATCCAATCAGCAACCACGGTGCAGCAGGCGCGAACGCCACGGCCAGTATCAGCCCCGCCCCAGCCGCCAAGGCCGCTTCGCCGATGAACAAGGTCACGCCGACGAATAAAACCACCGCGACCCAGACTAGCGTGCTTCGAGTTACCGTCGCCGATTTCGCTTGGTCGGTCATTGCGCCCCCCGAGACACGCTGGCGGCCGTGTCTTCCGGGCATGGGCCATACAGCAAGAGCACATCGTACACGTCGAGGATGACGCTGCCGGCCGCGCGGAATGTGATGGACGATGCGCGATCGAGAGGCCGGGGCAATGGGAGAATGCCGGGGTACTTGTGCTTCTTGAACGGCGCCCCCGCCACGTTGAGGTAGTCGGCCTCCGTGGATTCAATCGGTGCGATCCGTTGGTGGTTCTCGTGTTCGGGGCCATTGAAATCGTAGTCCGCGCGGGCGGTCGTCACGCCGCTCTCGAGCAACAGCGTGGTCGGATGTCCGTCGGCCGAGACAACCACGACTTCGCACAGCGGCTGGCCCTGCTTGACCGAGCCGAAGGAGAACGCGGATACGACGCCAATGGCCGTCACGCCTTGCTGCCACGCTGCGGGGATGGGAATCTCGACACTCGCGCGCAGGCCGAGGCGGAAACTGGTCGACAAGGAGCGGGCATCCTTGCCAAAGAACTCGGGATAGCGACTCGCCGCGACCTTGGCCTTGCCCACGGTTGGGGCGAGATCCGCCTCGATGCTCTGGAGGGGCGTGAGGGCGACCCCCGCCGTGTTCGGCGAAGGGAAGTTCAGCGTCACGTAAATGAGACCGCTGAAGGCCATCCCCAGCGGAACGGTGTCTATCGCGTAGGACTGCTTATACACGACCCCGACGCACCACGGCCGCTCGCCCTTTCCGGGTCCCACCGAAAAGTCGTGGGATCGGGTGATCTTACCATCACGCGACGAGAATCGGACGGCGAGCGAGAGACCGGTCCCGAGGTCCGTGTTCGGACTCCAATAGGCCACGATTTCGAGGGGCGGACCGCTCACCACCCGAGGCGTCTCGCGCTCGAGGAGCGCGTGCTGCTGCACCAAGTCCACACCCAGCAGGCGAATGGGCAACGGTTCCTCAGCCGGTGCGGCAAACGCCTCGAGCAGTGGCGCCGGGAAGCGCGGTTCGAGTGTGGCCAACCGGTCGCCGACGCTTTCCGGAGCCGCTACGGGAACGCGACCGGTCTCGGCAGGAAGATCATCGGCCTTCGCGACTCCGGCGTGAACGGACATGGCGACGCACACGACCGCAGGCATGAGCCTGCCCCACAAGACGTCTGCTCCGGTCACGCGATGCATCGACGCAGTCCCATTCTGTTCTCACGCCCCCGGCCCGGATGGAAGCCAACGGCACCAGGCGCAGTGTAGCACACCTTGCTTGCGGCGAGTCAAATCCGCAAATCAAGCAATAGTAGACACTTAGCTTTAGTTAGGCGACGGCCCGTTTTGGGGGAGTTCCGGGTGAAATGGCGTTTGACTCGCTTGGGATCCGCGCGTATAATCCGCCCATCAATCGACCGCGTTCCCGGAAGGGGACACGTCTGCTTGGGCCGATAGACGAGCTGCGAGGAGGATCCATGATGCGCGTTGGTCTCGTTGGATACGGGTATTGGGGGCCTAACATCGCGCGCAACTTCAACGCGAACCAGCACTGCAAGCTCGTCCGCATCGCCGATACGGACCCGAAGCGCCGTGACTTGGCCGGCCGGACCTTTCCGGCCGTCGACCTCGTAGATGACGCGGCGCGCGTCACGCAGGCGGCGGATATCGATATCGTGGCCATCGCGACGCCGGTCTTTGCGCACCATCCGCTCGCTCGAACGGCGCTCGAGAACGGCAAGCACGTGTGGCTCGAGAAGCCGATGACTTCTAACTGCCAGCAGGCCAAGGACTTAGTAGATATTGCCGAAAGCAAAGACCTGGTTCTCATGGTGGACCACACGTTCCTGTTCACCGGGGCCGTGAACAAGATGAAGGAGCTAGTGGACGGCGGCGATCTGGGAGATCTCTACTACTACGACTCCGTCCGGATCAATCTCGGCATTTTCCAGCACGATGTGAACGTGATCTGGGATTTGGCGCCCCATGATTTCTCAATCATGGACTATCTCCTCGGACCGTCGGCGAGGGCCATCTCGGCCCACGGCGCCGACCACTTCGGGACGGGGTTGGTCGACGTGGCTCACGTGAGCGTCTTCTATGACAACAACGTGATGGCCCACTTCCATGTGAATTGGCTGTCTCCCGTCAAGATCCGCCGTACCATCGTCGGCGGATCGAACCGTATGCTCGTGTGGGATGACGGCAACGTCGAGGAGCGAATCAAGGTCTACGACAAGGGCATGGAGGTCAAGACGCAGGAAGGTCTCTACCACGTGCTCGCGACGCCGCGTTTCGGCGACATGCACGCACCCGTGATCCCGAACACCGAAGCCCTCCAGGCCGAGGTGCAGTATATGGTCGAATGCATCACGAACAAGACGCGCCCGTTCAACGACGGCCAAGCCGGAGCCCGAATCGTCACCTTGCTCGAGGCGTGCGACCGCTCGTTGAAGGATGGCGGTCGGGTTATTGAGATTGGCTAGCATGGGTCGTGGGCGCAGGCCCACGAAATCTTGGGGAGGAACGTACCGCATGGCAAAGAGCGTGATCCTGTTGGGCAAGGGCGAATTGGCGCGGCGGATCGCGGGTTGGTTTCATGAGAGTCCGGACTACAACCTGGTTCGAGTCGTACCGGTGATTCCCGAGCCCAAGTGGACTGCCTCGCTGAAGGAATGGGCCGATGCCCACGGGGTGCCGACGGTGGACTCGGGCCATTTCAAGGACATTCCCGGCGTCGAGGTCGAGGATTGGACGATCGATCTCGCGTTCTCGTGCTTCTATGATCGCATCATCAAGAAGTGGTTCATCGACAAGTGCGGCCGCATCCTGAATCTTCATAACGCCCCGTTGCCGAAGTACCGTGGCGTGTCGCCCATCAACTGGGCGCTCAAGAATGAGGAGCCTATGCACGGCGTGACCATCCACGAGATCACGCCCGGTATCGACGACGGCCCGGTCGTGTCCCAGGTCCAATACAGCCTCTATCCCGCCTTCGATGAAGTGAAGACCGTGTACGGACGCGCGCTCGAGTTCGCCTGGACGTTGTTCCAGCAGACGATGCCGATGCTCGATCAGATCGTCGCCCGTCCGCAGGACAACGCACAAGCCACGTACTACTCTGCGAAGGAAAACCATCTCTTGCAGGAACGTCGGTACTTCACGCGCGAGGAATCGTTGCAGCGCTTGGCGGGTCACTAGCCGCCGCGCACGGATGGAGGCATGGAACCGTGGCGCGAGCTGAGGGAGTTGGCAATATGAAGATCGCCGTGGTCGGCGGGGGGCGCATGGGCCTACCCCTAGCCTGTTGTATGGCCGAGAACGGAGCCACGGTGACGGTCTGCGATGTCAAGCCGGCCCTGATTAACCAGATCAACGCCGGAACCTGTCCCTACGAGGAGCCGGAACTCGACGCATACCTCGAACGCAACGTCAAGGCCGGCCGCCTCGATGCCACCACCGACACGAAGGCCGCCGCTGCCAAGGTGGACGCCGTCATCGTGATCGTGCCGGCACTGCTCACCGAGGCCAAAGAGATTGACTACGCCACGCTGCTGGACGCGTCTCAGGCCATTGGTGACGGCATGAAGTCGGGCCTCCTCGTCTGCTACGAAACCACCGTGGCCGTTGGCGGCACGCGAAACGTGATGATTCCCGCCCTCGAGGAGGCCAGTGGCATGCGCGCCGGCCAGGACTTCTCCGTAGCGTTCAGCCCCGAGCGCGTCAAGGCCAATCGCGTGTTCGAGCGACTCAAGACTACGCCCAAGGTCGTGGGCGGCGTCGACGCGCCGTCAGCCGAAAGGGCGGGCGCGATGTACGCCGCCTATCTCGGGGCCGAGATCGTCAACGTCGGTTCGCTCGAAGCGGCCGAACTGACCAAGCTCGCCGGCATGCTCTACCGCGACGTCAATATTGCCTTGGCCAATGAACTCGCCGCGTACAGCGAACGCGTCGGCGTGGATTTCGCCGCCGTGCTCGAAGCGAACAAAGACCACGAGACGCACTTGCTGAAGCCCGGCATCGGCGTCGGCGGTCACTGCACGCCGGTGTATCCCTATTTCGTGATCCAGGACGCCATGCGCCACCATGTGCCGCAAAAGCTGTCCACGGCGGCGCGCGCGATCAACGATGATCAGCCGCGTCGCAACGTCGAGCGCCTCGAGAAGGCTTGGAGCGCCCTAAAGGGCCGTCGCGTACACGTTCTCGGCCTTGGCTTCAGGCCGAACGTCAAGGTGAGCGCTATGAGTCCCGCGTTCGATTTGCAGAAGGCGCTCGAGGCACGCGGCGCCGTCGTTTCGATCGAAGATCCCTTCTACACGGACGCCGAACTCGCCTCGGCCGGTTTTGCCTCGGCGAAGGTCGGTGTCGACGCCCTCGATGCCGTCATCTTGAACACCGCCCATAGGGCATTCGAGCATCCCGATTTCGCCGCGTGGCGCGCGGCCGGTGTCGAGGCCGTTGTGGACGGCCAGCGCACGTGGAATCCCGCCGACGTGGCCCGCGCCGGGATCCTTTACCTCGGTGTCGGGCGCGGCGAAACGGTGGCCGAGTAGAGGCGCATGATGAGCGATACCACGCCGTCGGCAACGAAGCCTAAGGGCCGCGTCCTGATCCTCGTCGAGAACCTATCGCTGCCTTTCGACCGCCGGCCGTGGCGCGAGGCCCTGGCGTTGCGCGAGGCCGGGTACCAAGTGGCGGCCATCTCACCGAAGGGGGATACCGTCGATACCGCAGGCCATGAGGTGATCGACGGCGTCTCGATCTACCGCTATCGGCCCTTCGAATCGACGGGCGGCGCCGTCTCGTACCTCATCGAGTACGGCGTGGCCATGCTCATGATGGGCTGGCTGTCACTCGTGGTCTTCGTGCGCGAAGGCTTCGATGTCATCCATCTGTGCAATCCCCCGGATACCCTCATCCTGCTCGCGTTACCCTACAAGATCCTCGGCAAACGCGTCGTCTACGACCAGCACGACCTCGCGCCGGACATGTACGTCATGCACAAGAACGGCGCCACGGGCGGATTCATGTACAAAGCCCTGCGCTTCTTCGAGCGGCTGACCTACCGCGGGTGCGACGTCATCGTGACCATCAACGAGTCGTATCGGCAGGTGGCCCTCACGCGCGGTGGCGTGCCACACGAGAAGACCTTTGTGGTGCGGAACGGCCCGGATCGCGCCAGCCTCAAGGATGTGCAGCCCAGGCCCGAGCTGCGCCGTGGCAAACCGTACCTGCTCGCGTACGTCGGCATGATGGGGCCGCAAGACGGCGTCGACATTCTCGTGCGGGCTGTGCGCCACCTCATCGACGATTTCGGCCGCGACGATTTCCATGTGCACGTCATGGGTGGCGGCACCGAACTCGAGCGCCTCAAGGCCTACGCCGCCGAGCTCGGGGTCGCCGAGTACCTGACCTTCACCGGCCGCGTGCCGTACGCCGAGGTGATGGTCGGTATTGCCTCCGCGGACGTGTGCGTTGCGCCCGATCCCAAGACCCCGCTCAACGACAAGGCCAACCTCGTCAAGGTCCTCGAGTATATGGCCATGGGCAAGCCACTGGTGGCATTCGACTTGTGCGAAGTCCGGTATTCCGCTGAAGACGCCGCCCTCTATGCGAAGCCCAACGAGGAGAAGGACCTCGCCGAGAAGATCCATATCTTGCTCGAATCGCCCGAAATGCGCGAACGCCTCGGCCGAATCGGCAAAGAGCGGATCCTGGCTGGGCTCACCTGGGACAAGTCGAAGGAACATCTCTGGGAGGCTTACCGCGCCGCGTTTCGCATGGGCGACAAGACGGCGTAGGGCAACGGATCGAACGGATTCGTCGGATTGCGTTCATCACCTCGGAAGAGGCGGACGAACAGCCCGGGACGGACCGTCCTGTACCCCATTGACTTCACTCGCCTTTTGAACCACAATGCCACAGAGCAATCGGGTTCGCCCGAGGAAATCAGGAGGAGCGCTCTATGGAACGCAAGGGGTTCGTGTGGGTTTTAACGCTGGCGGTATTGGCACTGCCGGTGCTTGTGGCGGGGTGTCCCAAACGCCTCACGGCGGATTTCCAGGCCGATCCCGTCTCCGGCATGAATCCGCTCACGGTACAGTTCACGGACCTTTCCGAATCCAACGATGGCGACATCGCGACATGGCTCTGGAGTTTTGGCGACGGTGCCACCAGCGCCGACCCGAGTCCGGCCCACGTTTATCAGACGCCGGGAACGTATACGGTCTCCCTGACCATCACGAGAGAGGATCGCGAGGACACGCGCACCCGAGAGAATCTCATCACCGTCGACCAGCGGCCGCTCACGGCGGATTTCGAAGCGACGCCGACAATCGGCCTCGCGCCCCTGGACGTTCAGTTCACCGACACCTCCTTTTCCGGACCGGGCGCGATCACGGCGTGGGCCTGGAGCTTCGGCGATGGCGAATCGAGTGTGGAACAGCATCCGGAACACACCTTCGTCGCACCGGGCGCCTACACGGTGTCGCTGACGGTGACGTCGGGCGGCGAAGAGTCTACGGCCACGCAGACAGCCGCGGTTACCGTGGTGGCAAGCCCGACTCCGGTGGCATCGGTGCCGAAGGGCTGGTTCCAGATGGGGGCTCAGGACGACGATCCGGATGCCGACGATGCCATGCTTCCGGCACACTTCGTGTATCTTGATGAGTACCAGATCGGCATGTTCGAAGTGACCGGGCAGGAGTTCTCCGATACGTTGAACTGGGCGCTCGCCCGAGGCCGGATCGATCCCACCGGCCAGCAGGTCAACACGGGGGGTCAGTTGGTGCTCGCGCTGGCCTCGGCCACGTGTCCGATCGGGTTCGCCGATGGAAGCTTTTCCCCGAAGGAACGTGACGGCCGCTCCATGGCCGATTATCCGGTGGTCGAGGTAACCTGGTACGGGGCTGTGGCGTTCTGCAACTGGCTCAGCGAACAGGCGGGGCTGCCGGTGTGCTACGACCTGTCGACATGGACACGCATCGAGCCTGTGCCCAAAGGGTTCCGGTTGCCCACCGAGGCCGAATGGGAGCGGGCCGCCGCCTGGGACGACACGCGCGAGGACGTAATCTGCCCCGAGTGGTACACCGGCTATTCATGGCTCTACGCCTTCCGCGCCAACCTCATCGACCGAACACGGTGCAACTACACCAACACCAATCCCGCCGGGCTCAGCGTCGTGCCCTTCACGAGCCTCGTCGGCCTGTTCAGCGGCACGGTGGAGGGTGCCGTGGACAGCCGCAGCCCGGTCGGCTGCTACGACATGAGCGGCAACGTCTGGGAATGGTGCCACGACCGTATGCTCGACTACACAGCGTCCAATCAGGTCAATCCGGTCGGCGGATCCGACGATGCGTGGCGGATCTGGCGCGGCGGGAGCTGGGCGTCCGAGGCGGCCCAATGCCGCGCGGCCTATCGAAGCTGGAACCTGCCTGAGGAGCACAACGACAAGCTCGGTTTCCGCGTCGCGCGATCTGTGCGGTAACGGAACGCCCGGAGGGCTCTAGAACTCGATCCCTATGACCGACACGCGAATCGGCGTGCAACGTACTCCTCGATGATGCCGAGGAAGGCCTGCACGATGGTGTCGAGGGAATCGTCGAGGCGGGTGTGGAGCTGGCCGTCGACGTAGACGGGGCAAGAGGGGGATTCGCCTTTGCCGGGGAGGCTGATGCCGACGTTGGCGGCCTTGGATTCGCCGGGGCCGTTGACGATGCAGCCCATCACGGCGAACTTGAGCGTCTCGGAGCCCGGATACATCGTGCGCCATTCCGGCACGCGCGCCGTGACGTATTCGCGCGTGCGCTCAGCGAGCTGCTGGTACAGAACGCCGTCGGTGCGGCCGCAGCCGGGACATGCGGTGATGGACGGCGTGAAGGCACGTAGGCCGAGGGCCTGAAGGATCTCGCAGGCGGCGTATACCTCGTCGCGACGGTCGCCGTCGGGCCGCGGCGTCAGGGACACGCGGATGGTGTCGCCGATGCCTTCCTCGAGGAGTACCGCCATGGCCGCCGTCGACCAGACGAGGCCCTGGATCGCCATGCCGGCTTCGGTGAGGCCGAGGTGGAGCGGCTGCTTGGTGCGCGCGGCCAGATCGCGGTACAGCGCGATGAGGTGGCGCGGGGTCGAGCTCTTCGCCGACAGGATGATCTGGTCCGGGCGAAGGCCGTGGGCCAGTGCCGCCTCGGCAGACTCGATGGCGGACAGGATCATACACTCGTTGAGGACGTCTTCGGGCGGTCTTGGGGGCTTGCGGCCAGCGTTCTTGGTCATCTCGCGCGCGACGACGTCCTGGTTCAGCGAGCCGCTGTTCACGCCGATCCGCACCGGTTTGCCGTTATCGCGGGCGATGTGGCAGAAGGCCTCGAAGTTCGCGTCGTAGGATGCGCCCGAACCAACGTTGCCGGGATTGATCCGGTATTTGTCGAGCGCGCGCGCGCAGTCCGGATACTCGCGGAGCAAGGCGTGACCGTTGTAGTGAAAATCGCCGATGAGGGGTGCAGGATAGCCGGCATCGCGGACGCGCCGGGCGATCTCGGGCGTCGCGGCGGCGGCCTCGCGCGAATCGATGGTGAATCGCACCATTTCCGAGCCGGCCTCGATGAGGGCGACGATCTGCGCCGCCGTGGCCCCGATGTCGGCCGTCGGCGTGTTCGTCATCGACTGGACGACCACCGGCGCACCGCCGCCGATCTGCAAGGGGCCCACTTGAACGGCGATGGTCTCGGCGCGGGGTGGCTCAGCCATGGCGCGAGCGCTCCTCGATTCCGCCGGCGGAGGCGTCGGCGGCAGCGGCAGCCTTGGGGGCGGGTAGCGTAAGGGTGAACGTGCTCCCTTCATCGAGCACGCTCGATACGGTGATTCGACCTCCGTGCAGTTCGGCGATGCGCCGGACAATCGACAGGCCGAGGCCGGTTCCTTCGACGCGGGCCATGGGCACATCCTCGCGGCGGATCCGCACGAAGTCCTGGAACAGTCGAGACTGATCCTCGGGAGCGATGCCGATGCCGTTGTCCTGAACCTCGATACGGGTGGCGCCGTCGGCGGCACGGACGCGGATCTCAATCCGGCCGCCGTCGGGCGTGTACTTGGCGGCGTTGGTTAGGAGATTGGCGATGGCCTCGTGCAACAAGCGCGCATGGCCGTACGCGGGCGATAGTCCTGAGGCCGCCTCGACCTTCATGGTGTGACCGTGAGCCGCGATGACATCCCGGTTGTCGGCAACGACCGACTCGACCGTTGCCGCAATATCCACGAGTTCGCGCGTTCCTTCGAGCCTGCCGACATCGAGCGAGGCGAGGGTTTGGAGGTCGTGGAGGAACCCCGTAACGCCCCTGAGCAAGTGCCGCGAGCGATCGATCCAGTCTTGTTGCGTGTCGGACAGCGTGCCCCAATCGCCGGCGCCGAGACTCTCGAGAAACATCGTGGTCGTGCCGATGGGCGATTTCAGGTCGTGCAACACGATGCGGAGGAAGTCGCGCTGCATGCCGGTCAGTCGCTTCAGCCGGCCATTAGCCTCGCGTAGTTCATCGAGCGCGCGCTTGTGGGCAATAGCATGGCGGATACTCCGCTCGAGGAGTTGAGACGACAGACGGTCCTTGTCGAGGTAGTCCATGGCGCCCGCGTGAATGGCCTGGACGTCCACCTCATGATCGCCGACGCCGGTCAGCATGACGATAGGAACGGCGGAACCGCCCCGCTGGGCCTCGCGGAGCACATCGAGGCCGTTGCACTCGCCTAGGTGATAGTCGAGAAGACAGGCGTCGTGCCGGCTCTGGGCGATGACCTCAGTCGCCTTGTCGCAACACGAAACCCAATCGACGGCGAAGCCGCCCGGCACGGCCTCGTCGAGGAGGTCCCGCACGATGACAAAGTAGTCCTCATCGTCATCGACCAGCAGGATGCGTGTTTTCGGAAAGTCCACCTTCGTGCTCCGGAGATGTGAACGAACCGCTCGGATTATACCATCAGGCTACAGGACGAGCATCGCGCCGGGCAGCAGGACCTCGCTGAAGCCCTCGGTGTGTTCGGCGGGCTGCCACGGCACCCGGAGTTCGTCGAGGCGCGCGCCGTCGAGATCGATGAGCGCTTCCTGGATCTGGCCGAAGCCTTGTTCGTAGGCCATGCGGAGATGGTCCACCGCGTCCGGATCGTGGCTGATGACGCGCGCCGCGGTGGCATCGACCGCCGCGAGGTCGGTGCCGGCCAAGAGGAGCCAGTCGCCCAGGCGGTCGCGCATGTCCACCGTGGTGCCCCACCATCCGGGCATCACGTGTGGCCCGTTGCCCTCGCAACAGATCGAGCAGTCCGCGATAGCGAAATCCGGCTGTACGGCGCGCACGACGTCGAGGAAACACTGCTCGATGCCGGCGTTGTGCAGCAAGAACCGCCACATGAGGCCCATACCGTAGCGCGGTGCGGGCGTCACGCCAACGAAATTCTTGAGCGACGCTGTGACCTGCGTCCACCGGTGGCTTTTGATCACCGGTATCGAGATGATGCGGTCGGCCTCGAGCAAGAGACTCGATATGTAGATCTCGCCTAACGTCGTGAACGGCGATGGAATGGGCGTGTACGTCGGCGATTGGCTGTTCAGGCATACCAGCGAGACCTTGCCGGGATACCGGTGGGTGAGGCGCGCCGCCTCGTCGGCCACGTTCGTCGCGCCGTCCAGCGTCTCGACGTCCTTCCAGTCCCACACGTTCGACTGGCCGCCTTCGCCGATGATGACCTCGGCGGCGCCCGCCTTCAGGCACTCCTCCGCCACGGTGAGGACGATCTCCGGTTTCGCGCAATCGCCGTCGCGAATCGGGTTGTACTGCACCATGCCGATGGCGCCAAAATTCGGCTTGATGAATACCGTCTCGCCCGGATTGACGACCGACTCGATGCCGCCGAAGGCCTCGAGCGTCTCGCGCGTCATCGTGACCAGGTCGCGCCCTCGGACAGCGACCACGCGCGACCGGTGCGTCACCGGCGCGTTCGGCGGAATCACCGGCGTCGGACATCCCGACCCGGCCAGCGCGGCACCCGCTACCGCCGACACCCGCCCCACATGGCCCAAGAACCTTCGCCGCGAGATCTTGTCAAACAAATCACATTTCTCCTAAAAAGGGGACAGACTACGAATTAACGCTCTCCGAGTGGTCTTCCTCGGGCTTGATGGGTACGTTTTTTGCCTTACGGCCGCGCTTCTGGGGGCGAACGATCCGGCCTAGCAGACGCTCGAGTTCGTCGACGAACTCGGCAGAGCCACATGGGCGGCCCGTATGTGTTTGGCTCCGTATGTGACGCACGGCCGCCCAGTCTTCCCCCTCACAAAGCCAGGCCGCCCAGTCCTCAACGATCTTGGGCGGAGGAAAGCCTTTCGAGAGCAAGGCGTCACTGCGCGTCCCACAATGGGCCGCAGCGCTTGACCAGCGATACTCGCTGGCGTGTTCGGCCATTCGCGCGCGCACAGGATTTCGCTCGACATAACGCACAGCCGCCCACAGATGCGCTTCGTCCATTGGGCATGAGTAGAATCGGCCTTGCCACACATGACCATGTTGAACAGTACGCTCATTGAAATAGCGCGCATAGATCGTGTGGGCATCACGCAACGCTTGGCCAAGCGATGTCGCGGTCTCTGGGACAGCGACCAGGTGAATGTGGTTCGTCATGAGGCAATAGGCCCAGATCGCAAGGCCGTGACGCTCGCAGAACTTCCTCAGGATGCGCAGATACGTTTCCCGATCCTCATCCGTCTCGAATACGGCAGCGCCTCGGTTCCCTCGCTGCGTCACATGGTGCGGAAATCCTGCAACAACGACTCGTGCCAGTCTGCTCATGTATCCAGCCTAGCGCGCCAAGCGACGCCGTGTCAAACTAATTCGTAGTCTGTCCCCTTTTTAAAATCGAATCGAGCAGGACGGTTTCGACTTCAATGCCGTGGGGCTGGGCAAAGGTGTCGGGATAGAGCCAGGCTCCGAAACAGAGGTTGACGCCGGAGGCCTCGGCGGAGTGGAAACAGTCGCCGGCGTGGCCGCGCGCGGCAGGGCCTTCGTTCCAATGGGCGAAATGTTGTAAGTCTTTTATCGGCAGTTGGATATCGCGCCACTCGGTCGTCAGCGACACCGTTGTGCCCCAGGGCGAACCGTCGCGCTCGATAAGCACCAACTCGACGGCATTGGTGGCCGCCTCGCACGCGCGCGCCCTGAGCACGACGGTGTCGCACTGCGCGAGGTAGTCCCGTCGAAGCTGGACCTCCTCGGTGGCTACGCACCGGAAGGAGAGCGCGTCGGGTGCCGGTTCAAAGGCCTCGACGTCCATCCGGAGGGCCACGGCGTCCCCTGTCATGCCCGGTACAAGGCGGCGACTGTAGTGGCGTCCCCAGATGCTGAGCTGGTGGCGATCCGGATCGAGAAGCACGGGCGGCGCGTCGCTTGCCGACACCGGCACTTCCCAGAGGCCTGGCGCGGGCTCGACGGTGATGCGCTCGATTTCGATGCCGTGGGGTAGCGCCGCGTCACGCCCAAAAAGCCACGTGCCGAGAATGACGGACAGCTCGCGGATACGGTCCGGCTGGCAACGGCCGCCAGGCGTCTCCCAGAGCGGCCGAAGGTCTTTGAGGGGAATCCGGAAGTCGCGCCAGCCGCGTGTCAGGACGACGTCGACGCCGTAGGCATGGTCGGTATCCTGGACAAGACCCAATTCGAAGCATGCCGTTTGGCCATACAGGGCCCGGGCACGCACGACGAGGGTGCCATCGACCAGGGCACCAGTATCGGCCGGACCGGCGGGAACTTGGAGATGAACGACGCTGCCATGGGCTTCCGGGTCAAAGCCGGTGGCCGTAACTCGGAGTGCCTGTTGGCCGTCCTCGCCGTCGACGCGTTCGGCCGTGGCATGGTCGTCCGCCGGGCCGTGGTAGTCAACCTCGGGCGCGGCGAACATGCTGTCCACGGCGAACAGGAGGTGTTCGGCCACGGCGGGGACCTCGGCGGGATAGCGCCAAGTCCTGTCGCCAGCAGCGACTTGAATGTAGTACGCGACCGCGTCCGGTCGGACAAGGTCAGCGGGGACGCTCGCTTCGTAGATGTACGGAGACGCGGGCGCCATGGCCAGGGGTCTGAAGGCCGTGCCGCGGTCGGGTTCTTGAACGTACAGAATCACGGATTCGGGTGTCCTCTCGTAGGCCACGGTAACGCGGATCGGGACGGACTTGCCCTCGGGCCAGGTCGAGAATGCGTCATGGCGGACATCCGGCGCGGGCAGGCCCTCGCCTTTAGGCGGCACGACGAATTCGCGCAGGCCGAGCCGACCCACGGTAGCCGGCAACTCGACCTCCAGCGCGTCGATGCGCCGCAAGTGATACACGCCGGGACGGACGGGGAAGGCGCCGTCGACGACCTCGGGGCAATGGACATTCCCGGCATCAAGGGGTTCGACGGTGAACGCGTGGCCGAGGTCGGGCAGATCAATCTCGACAGGCCAGGTTCGCCACAACAGCCGCGACACGAGGCGGTCAAAGCTTGGCTGGCCGTACGGATCGCCTACCCAGACGGCGTCCGGATACACCTCGATCCGCCAATGGCCCGGTGCAAGCCGGTCGAGGAAGTATGCACCGGTGCCGGGGTAGCGCACGACGGGCGACGAGCCGTATCCGGCGATGCGTTCGAGGCGATCCGGGACCGGGGGCGGCGTGGCGGTTGTATTCGAGTACAGGAACGCGGTGGGCGTGACCCACTCGCTAAGATCCTCCTCGTAGCAGACGCGGAACTCGCCGAAGCGGTTGCTTTCGGGATAGGTACCGTAGGTTTCGAAGCGAGGCAGTCTGTGGAAGGCCTCGTTTGCGATGATGAAGCTCATGGTCATAGCCGGGGCGTGAACGAGGCATAGGTAATGCGTCTGCCAGCCGAGGTTGTGCGGCGCAAGGGGCAAGGGATCGTACTGAAACTGTGTGGCGATCTGGGCGCCGCCGCTGCGAAAGGCGCGGGCCATGGCCGGGTACATGTAGCTTCCCGGCACGTCGGCGGCGTCGAATTCGTAGACGATCTTGGCCTTGGACTCAAGCGCGTCGCAGCGCATCGCCGGGTAGTCGTCAAGGCGCTGGAGGAAATTCTGGGCGAGGGAGCGGCCCGCGACCAGGCCCGTGGGATACCAGCCGAAGGAGCAGCCCTGGATGGCGGCGTCGCGCACCGCCGCGTAGTGGTCGCCCCAGCCGTTGTAGAAGATGGGCTTTGTGCAGCCGGTATCGCGAACGGCTTTGGCCAGGGTGTCGATATAGGTTGCGATCCGGGAGTCGTCGATGCCGGCAGGATAGAGGGGCTCGTTGATGAGCTCGATGACGGGAACGCAGGGATCGTCTTGGTAGGCCAAGCCGGTGTACGGATTGATATGGCTCATGAATTGCCCGAGGTACCGGCACTGGACGGCCCAGGCCTCTGGGTTGGTTGTCATTTCCGTCATGGGCCATCGACTGGAGAAGCCGGGATGGGCCTCCCCCGTAGGCCACCAGGCGATGGGCGTAAGCACAGTGTAGATACCGCGATCCTTGGCGCGTGCGAGGAGATAATCAAGCAGCCGAAGCGGTTCGTTATCGAGCAGATTGCCGTCAAGGTCGCTGATGGATCGGTCGAACACGTGCAATCGTAGCGCGTCGAGGCCCATGCGGACGAAGTGGGTGATGTCGCCGTCGATCACCCGCTCGATGTCGACGCCGAGATGCTTCAGGTCCGAGTAGTTGAAGACGAACATCGGGTAGTAGTTGACGCCAAACAGGGCCACCTCGTCGTCCGTCTCGTCCCAGCGGAGCAGGCCTGTCTCGTCCATGCGGACGGGCCTGTTGGCCGGTCCTTGCGCGTGGGCGGCACCAAGCATGAGTGCCACGGCTGTCAACGCGACGAGAAGACGCATGTGCATGGCCAAGTACTCCTTGGCGTGACCATCGATAGGCCGGCGCCTATTTCGCGCGGATCAGGCTGACCAATCCGATCAGGGCAAGCAAGGCCAGAGCCGACAACGCCGCGGCCGCGCCGACAATGAACTCGGTGGGACGGTACTCGAAGACGATTTCATGAGGTCCTGCCGGAATTGCGACGCCGCGGAACAGGCCATTGGTTTTCAGAATCGGCCATGGAATGCCGTCGACGGAGGCACGCCAACCGGAGGCATAGGTGTCTGCGAGGACCACGATCACCGGCCCCGGGGCGTGGGCATGAAGCACCAGGCGCTGGGGCGTGTCCGTCAGGAGTTCGCAGGTGCCTGGGGCGGTTTCGCCGGAGGTGTCGACGGGGCTGCCCGGCGGGGTCTCCGGGAGAAGCGCCTTGAGGGCAACGAGTCCCTGCGAATGGACCTCGATTGCGCAGGCCGCCGTGCTGTCGAAATCGGGCTGGGTCATGAGGTCGATCGCGTCGTTGACGGACTCGACGCCGTACCAGGCGCTGACGCAGAAAGCCCGAGGCAAGGCGTTGTCGTTGACGAGGAGCCGGACTTGGGCATCGGTCTGGACACTGTGGAGCGCGGAGGTCTCGTCCTTGTAAGCGTCGTCCTGTAGGCCGCCTTGCTTTGAGGACAGGATGGCGCGGACGGCCATGATATCGAGGAGGACTGCGCTCACTTCGGAGGGCTCGATGGTTCCGGCGGCGCCATCCTGTGGGCGCTGTTCGGCGGGTGCGAGACGCCGCCACCACGCGACCTGATCGCGGGACAGGGGCAAGTGGGTTCCTCCGGCGGCATGGACGGGGAACAACATGCCGAGATTGGGGGAAAGGGCAATGTCGAGAGGATGGGACGATACGAAGATCCTCTGTCCGATGGCCTGCTCCTGGGCGGCGCCGATGGCCGCCACATGGGTCCGGTAGCACGCCGGCGCATCGTCGAAGGGATGTCGGTAGGCGTTCGCGTTGGCTAGGGCGAGGTCGAAGAAGAGCAGGGCGGCCACGAGCAATGCCGCCAAGTGGATCGTGAGGCGCGTTCGGATTACCAGGAGCAAAAGGATGAGCAGAACGAACATGACGACGCGTCCTCGTGCGTCGGTGGCGCTGGCCCAGAACAAGATGGCTGAGCACGCGAGGACGACCAAGGCGGGGCGCCAGACGCCCGGCAGGGCGGGGCCGGCGCGCATTTCGATGCGGTCGAGTCCGAGAGCGGCCAACACGGCCACCGAGAACACCGCCGGCACAATGAGCGCGTGCTGAGGATAGCCGAAGGGCATGGAGAGCTTCTCGAAGCTTGCGAGGAAGAAGAAGACGGGCACCGCCAGGAGGAACAGGGCCATATCCTTGCGGGCGGGTTTGTGGAACAAGGCGGCCGGCGCCACCAGGAGGGTCGCGATGCCCACGTAGTTCATGTGAGGCAGGGCATCGGGTTTCACCATAAGGAACTGGGTAAGGGCCTCGCGCCAGCCGGGGGCGGCCAGCCCGGCCCAGTCCAAGCGCCAGAGCGTGTCGAGGGGATTGTCGAGCGTCCGAAGCCAGACTATGGTGGGCGCCCATTGGGCTGCGGCGAGCGCCAAGGCAACTATACCGGTGATGGCGCATCCGCCCGCGCGTCGGGCCAGGCGCGGCCTGCGGCGAGCCGGCGCCGTGAAGGCTAGGTGGAAGCGATAGGGAATCCACAAGAGTAGTACGGCGACGGCTACCGCCGGCGACCCGGCGGTCAGGAGCATGGCGAGTGCCACACCGGTCAGTGCGGCGGTTCGGAGTCGCCAGGTGCGCACATACTCGCGTAGCGCCCAGAAGGTGCACGGCGTCCATGCCAGCGTGGCAGCGATGGCGGGGCGCGACATGCCCGCGGCCGTAGCGCCGCAGAAGGCGTAGGCGACGCCGCCGAGGATCGCGGCCGTCAGCGAGGTGCCGAGGGCACGGGCGAAGAGCGCGGTGAAGAAGCCCATAAGTGCGAGGCAGGTGTAGGCGTGGAGGGCCATGGCGCGTTCGGGGGGCAAGAGAAGAGCGATGGCGTTGATCGGCTGGAACACGCCGTTCGCGGGATCGGCGAGGAAAGGTGTTCCGCAGAGCTGATGGGAATTCCACAGGGGCAACCGGCCTTCGCGCCAGCGGGCGGCGGAGTAGGCGATGCTGGGATAGGTCTGCTGGTAGAGCCGGTTGTTCTCGTAGGCTTGGGCGATGCTCCCTTCGCGGATCTCAACCTGACGCCAGAAGACCGGCGCCACCATCACGAAAAGCAGGGCCGTCAGCACCAATCGTCCTGGCGCGTAACGGGCTTCCTCGATGGAGACAGGCGTCACGTACCCTTCTTCCCCTCAGCCGAGCCGTCGCCGAGCATCTCCGCCACGGTAACGACGCGCCGCTCCTTGACGGCACGCACCACCGCGTAGGTGGTGGCCAGACTGTTCAGGTTGCGCCGGCCGCTCGTCTCGGGCTCCGTGGCCGAGTCGAGGGCGTCCGCGAAGGCATTGAGCAAGTAGGCCTGGTGCGCAACGGGCCACTTGACCGGCGGGATCTGGCGGCGGCTTCGCGCCTTGTTTGAGAAGGAAAGCTTGCTGTCCTCCCAGAGTAGTACACCCTTGCCGCCTTCGAACCGCCAGTCGGCGTTCCAGTCGGTTTCCGCACCGCTGGCCACCCAGCTTGCGAAGTAGTTCACGCAGACGCGGTTGGCCAGTTCCAGTTGGGCCATGACGGTGGCCTCGCCGCGATTCCAGTTCCACGGAGCGTTGATACTCACGCCGGAGACGGCCCGAATATCGGTGTCGAAAAGGCATCGCATCATGTCGAAATGATGGATTGACATGTCCAGCACGAGCGGGTAGGCCATCTGCTCTCGGAACCCGCCGAACTTCGGCCCCTTGTGGAAGTTGACGCCGACGTAGCCGACGTCGCCGAGGCGGCCCTGGGCGATGAACCGTTTGGCCGTTTGGACGACGGATTGGTAGCGGTAATTCTGGGCCACCATGTAGGTGCATCCGCACCGCTCGGCGGCGGCCACGATGATCCGCGCATTTCGGAGGCTATCGGCGAGCGGCTTCTCGGAAATGACGTGGAGGCCGTGCTTGAACGCGGCCAGGCACACGCCTTTCCGAAATTGCTGGGGTGTTACATCGAGCAAGGCGTCCGCCTCGACGCTACTGAGCGCCTCGGCAAGGTCCGTGAAGCACCTCGATTTGGGCATGCCGTGGCTCTGGGCGGCCGCCATGAGATTTCTCCGATTGGTGTCCACATAGGCCGCGGCCTCCCATCGCGTCGACTCGGCGACGCGATCGGTCCAGCCAGCCCCCATACCGCCTACGCCCACCTGGATCAATCTTCTCATTGGAGATACTCCCAGCCCTACATGTCCGCGCCCCGTCACGTTTCGGATACAACATCATCGTACCATTCCCTTTTTCTTCATGTCCACCGGCGGCGCATTTGGGCCCGCGGCGCAGGGCGGGTGCGGGCCACGTTGTCCTTCCGCACTCGGCCCTTCTATACTCTTGGCGGTGTTGCGAGTCAGACTCGGCCGATGGGAGGTGAACGTACACGATGCGGCTCATCCACACGAGCGATGTGCGGTTGGACGCGAGCTATGCGGGGTGCGGCCTCGGCAGCGCTTTCGGCCGGCGGCGGCGCGAGGGGCTGCGGGCTGTGTTGCGCGCGTTGTTGAACCGGGCAGCGACCTGGCCGGCGGATGCCGTGCTTATCGCGGGTAATCTGTTCGATGTCGAGCGTATCGAGCCAGCTACGGTACGGTTTCTGCAGGAGTCTTTCGAGTCGGTCGGGCCGGTTCCCATCTTCATTGCGCCGGGGGATCGGGATCCGTTCATCGAGGACTCGCCCTACGCCCTGTATCCGTGGCCGGACAATGTGACTATCTTCCGCGAGGCAGACTGGCGCATGCGCGAGGTCGAAGACGCGCGCCTTGTCGTCCACGGTTTTGGCGATGATGGTTCGGTATCGCGCGGGGATTGCTTCGCGCGCCTGTCGCTGGAGGCGCGAAAGGGATGGAGCCAGGTGGCGTTGGCCTGCCTGGCGCGGCACGCGGACGCCGCGGTTCCATTCGATACGGCCTGCCTAACCTCGTTGCCCCTGGACTATGTGGCCTTGGGTTTGGGCAGTGTCGTCCAGCCAGTCACCGTGGATGGGGGCGTCGCGGTCTATTGCTCCGGCGCACCCGAAGGCCACGGTTTCGATGAGACCGGCCTCCGGCACTACCTCGAGGTCGAGATCGATGCGGAGCGCGTGCGCGTCACTCCGGCGGTTTCTTCGCGCGCCGTGTTCGAGCGTGTCACGCTGGACTGCGCCGAGGTCGGCGAGGCGGGGCGGATTCTGGATGTTTTGGCGTCATACGTATCGGTGGAGGCCGGCCGGTGTCTGCTCGAATTGACGTTCGGCGGGGCCTGCTTGCCGGAGCTGCGCCGCGATTGGCGAGAACTCCAAACCATCGTTGAGAGCGCCTTCGCATCGGTGGTGCTCTATGATGATAGCGTTCCAGCCGACGGCGAACGGCCGGCGCTGGCCGCGCTCGTGCGGGGCCTACGCGAGGAGATGCGCAATGCGCCCGACCCGCCGCGCGAGGCCTTTGTCCGGAGGGCGTTGCAGTTGGGCGCTTCGGCCCTATGCGGCGCTCCGCTCGGCGAGGAAGGAACGGATGAGGGATAGACGGTGAGAATCGCCGCGATCAGTGTGGAGGGTCTAGACGGCGTCGCCCGGTGCGTGCTGGAGCTCAAGGAAGGGTTCCAGGTCGTGGCGCCCGTGGCCGATCTGGAGGCGCCGGTGCTCGGTCGTCTGGTGGCGGAGGCGGTGTCGGGATGCGGGTTCTCGGTGGGCGCCTGCGGTCGCGTGGTGCTCCGCTGCGTTCGCGATAGCGGCGAGGTCTTCAACGTTGCGTTGGCGGACGGCGTGCCGGGCATCCATGCGCTGCACTTGGCCGACGCGCCGGAGGACTCGACCGGCGGGCCGGTACTCGATCGGCTCGGTCGCGAGCTCGCTCAGTGGATCGTGCCCTATCTCTTCGAGCAAGAGGCCAACGGGGCCACGGCGCGGTTGGCGGCGTATGTCGAGGCTATCGGCCCGCCCGATGCGGAGCGAGGGCCCCTATCCGACGCGTTGCGGCGCTTGGACATTATCGAGGATGAGCGTCGACGCGCCATTGAGGTACGCGGGGCCGTGGCGGAGCTGGCGCGCGAGCGCCGAATGCAACTCGATGCGCTGGACGCGGCCGTGGCGGAGCAGCGGCGTTTGGAAGCCGAGCTCGCGGCCGCGCGGCTTCGGGACGATGCGACGCGATTGGCCGAGGCGGAGCGTCGACAGGACGCCATCTCCGAGGCGACGCAACGCTGCTTCGAGCTGAGTGGCGTGCGCGAGTTCCCGCTGGGCCAGGCCGGCAAGCTCGAACGCATGGAAATGGACATCGCGGCGGCTCGGGCCCGGCGCGAGACGCTCCAGGCCAAGCGCCGTGAACTCGGCGAACGGATCGCGCAGGAGCGCGGGGCGATCGGCCTGCGGGCCGATCGCCCCATCGAGGAAGTGCCCGAGGAAGCGGAGGCCGAACTGGCCGCGCTCCAGGCCGAAATTGTGCCGCTTCGCGAGCAATTCGAACGCGCGGAAGCGGCCCGCGCGACCGCCGAAGCCCAGCACGGCACGGCGACCGAGGATCTGGCGCGCTTGCCGGATTTCTCGCGCTTGGCCGCCGATCCGGTCGAGTGGCTAACGCAACTCAACACCTCGTTCCGGGCGGCCCAACACGCGCGCGACGTCGAACTGGACAAGCGAAATCGTTTGCATGCGGAGACGGCACACCGGCGTGGGATGCTGACGCCTTTCGAGACGATCTTCGTGAAGCGGCCCAACTTGCATGGTGGTGCGCGCGATCACGAGAAGAAGCTGCGCGCTGTGGAGGAAGAGCGAAACGCGCGGCGCGAGTCCGTCGAGAGTCTCTCGCGTGAGCGCGAGGACCTACGCGGCGTGTTGCCCAGCTTCCGAGGCATGTCGGTGGTGAGCGTTGTGTTTCTGGTGATCCTGGGCGGTTTTGCCCTGTGGTCGCGGAATCCGGGCGTATTGATACCGTTACCGCTGGCGGGCCTATGCCTGTTGTGGTTCGCGGGGAATTGGGTGCTCACGCGGGACTCGTTGCGCCGCGTCGATCAGGATCTGGATATCGCCCAACGGGGGCAGGATCGGATCGACGAGGAGATGGCGGCCCATCGGCAGGCCGTCGAGCAGATACTGGAGGAGGCCGGTTGTGAGACGATTCGCGAGCTCGAGGCCATGCACGACCAGTACCGGCGCCAGTGTCTCGAGTTGGCTGCGCTCGATCAGGCCGCGGCGCAACAGGAGACGCGGGCGGCCGATGCCCAGGGTGCCTTCGATGCGCTCTTCGCAAGTCATCGACTCACCTTTGAAGCCCTGGGGACACCTCTCGTAGACGAGGATGCGATTGACGAGGTGACCGGCCGATCCATCACGCGGTATCAGGAGTATCGTGACGCGAAGCGGCGGTTGTCGGAGAGCCGTCAGCTTCTCACGCGCTCCGAGCGGGAGACCACGGCCCTGCGCACGCGGCTGGATGCCGCGCTGGGGCGTGAGCGCGAACTCTCCCTGGACGTCCGCGAGAAGATGCGCGCGTCGGGGTACACCGAGGAGGGAAAACATGATAGCGCCCTCCGCGCGTTGCGTTCGTACCGCATTCGCGTGGCGAAGGCGAGGGAACGACTCGCCCGCGTGGCTACGCTCGAGGGCGATTTCGAGCGGTTAACGGCCGAGGTCGACGCCGCCGAAGGGGAATTGGCGCGGCGCGAGGGGGCTATGTCGGAATGGCTCGAGGCGATGGGAGCCAAGTCCGTAGAAGGATGGCGAGAGCAGGCTGCCCTTGCCCAGGAATACCGGGAGCTATGGGACAAGCGTTCGTCGTTGCAGGCCGAACTGGATGAGTTTCTTGCCGGCGAAGAAATCGACGAGTTGCGGCGGCGCGTGGAGACCGGCGGCACAGAGGTCTTGCAGGCGGCACGTAGCCCGGCGTCCATCGAGAAGGACATGGCCGCCGTGGAGGATCGGGAGGCCCGCTTCCAGGAAGGGTTGACAGCCCTTCTGAGCGATATCGAGTGCAAGGCGGCGAGCGTTCGCCCGCTGCATGAAGTGGAGGAAGACATCGCCGCCGTCGAGGAACGCATCGAGACGCTGAAACAGGAGGCGCGTGCCGCCAGCTACGCCAGGAGCCAGATCGAAGAGGCCGCGCGACGTCGGCGTGTCGCGCTGGCCGGGCGGCTCAGCGAGCGTGCCTCGGCATTCATGTCGCACCTGACCGGGCAAGCGGCGCGGGTGGAGGTATGGCCCGACTGGCGCGTTGCTCTGTCTGCGGCTCAGGAAGAAATGGGGTCACCGCGCGTGTTCATGCCCGACGGAGCGTACGATACGGCTCGACGCGCCCTCAGCTTCGCCCTTCAGAAAGCCATCGAGGACGACTCCGCGTGTATTCCGCTCGTGTGGTCGGAGTCGCTCGACGCCCTTTCCGATGAGTGGCTGGACCAACTGCTCCGAACGGTGTCGGAAATGTGCGGGCATGGGCCGGTTCTCCTGTTTGCCCATGGCAACCGGGTGGTCGACGCCGCGGCGCGCCTTTCGGTACCGGTGATTCGAGCGTCCGTGTAGCCGTTCGATGCGGTTTGCATTTCGGCGGAGCAAGCGTCTAGTGTCTTCACATCCGGCGCGTTCGGCAGGATCGAAGTACTAAGGAAAGAATGAATGGCCGAAGATCGGAAGCCTGTTCTGCGCATCTACTGCGTGTGTGGGAAGAAAATGAAGGTAACCGAGGCCATGTTGGGCCGTCCCGCCAAGTGTGTGGCCTGCCGGCAGAAGATTCGCATTCCCCGCGGTGACGAGATCCCCGCCGGTGTCAGCGAGATTCGCCTCACGGAGCATCCCGAATTCTTGCGCGCGGCCGCTCCCGCGAACAGGTCCGGCCGCAATGGGGACGAGGTCGTTCCCGAAATCGAGCTGGCCGAATCCGAAGATGTCCCGTTGGATGAGCTCGAGTCGCTGAAGATTCTGTGCAGTATCGAACAGGCCGCTTCGGACAAACGCGACGGCGTCGACCTGTCTGAACGCACGCTCCGCAAAGCACGACGGGCACGGGCAGAGCTTGATCGCCAAATGAAACAGCGACTGGCCGAAACGGAGACGGCGGTCGACGAAGTTAAGGAAGAACTACTCCAACTGCAACTGGCGACCCGGACCGGCGATCGCAATTTCCTTGACAGTCGGGCCCGCCTCGAACAGCTCCGCGTGCGCCGATATCATCTCGAGCGTCAGCGGGAGAACCTTCGTGGGTGGTTGACGTGTCGCGATCCGTATCTGGCCGGGGGATACTACCCCACGGTATCCGACGATCGCCTTCCGGATGATGGCTTCTCACTGCCCGCGCCCCGCGAACCAAAGGGTAGTGCGTCGGCCGCAGAGACGCTGTTCGCGGATCTTGGTGATGCCCTCGGGGCGCTCGAGCGATGCCAGCGGAAACTGGAGGAAAGCCAAGCGTTGGTTCTCGAGGGCCAAACGGCAATGAACATACTCGGGCCCAGTGTTGCCCAGGCCACGGCGGACAGGAAGAGGGCCGAGGCGGCGGTGGCCTTTTTGCAGGAGCGCCTGAGGCGCCTGAGTCAAGACTATGAAGGAGATGTCCAAGCGGCCCGCGTCCAACTCGATCGGGCGCAGGATCAAGCGGCCGCCGGAACACTGGATCGAGCGCGATTCACGGCCCTCCGCCGCGCGCTGCGACAGGCCCGAGCCGAGGCCGTCGATCGCGGTCGCAGGGCGGCACGGGCAGCGGTGGCGACGTCGGCGAGCACCGTCGCGCTCCGGACGAGGCGCGCCGGCGCCACGAATTGGGCGGACGGCGCGGGACATCTTGCGTGGGCGCCGCTGGACACGTGGCTCGCCTGGGGCGCCGCGGTGCTGCTCTTGCTGTGTCTCATTGTGCCGCTGCTCGACGATGGAACGCCGCCCATCGTTGCGCTGAGAAGCGAGGCTGCCGAACCGTTGCGGCCGCTGGTGTGGGGACTGATTGCTTCTGCGGCGCTGTTCGCCGGGGCAGGGCTGGTTCCGCATCGGGGAGTGCGGGGCGGCCTGTTCTGCGCCTTGTGGTTCGTCACCTCATTGGCCGGAATCTATGCCCTGCACAGCGCGGCCTATGTTCCAGGGGCCGTTGGGGAAACGCTCCATCGCGACGGGGTGTGGCTGTGGATGCTGCGTCCGGGGATGGTGATGGTGGTACTGGCCGAACTGGCAATTCTGGCGGCCGCCTGGATAGCCTGGACACCCTTGGGCGGCCTGTTGCGGCTGTGTCTGGTGCTGACGGCGGTGGCCGCAGCAGTGCTTGCGGCGGGTGTGACCACGGATTTTGGAGGATACTTGCTTCCGAAAGTGTACATTTCGGAGGAGGCGCGGCCGATCCGAGTAGACGATCGGTTCCGGTACGCGGCGCTGGTGACGGTGGGCAACGCGGGCAAACGTTCGTTCTGGCTCGCCGCCGATAAAGGCGCGGCGAATACGTACCAGTACCATCTGGAGCGGGAAATCGCAGAAGGCGTGTGGGCGGCGGTGGAGTTGCCTGAGCAGGCGCACCCCGGGGATGGTCCCGAACCAGAAATCTGGCGCGAGACCGTGGTAATGCCCGGTGCGAAGGCCGTGTTCGAGTACGAACTCGAGCCGGCGGACTACCGGGTGAAGCTGGTTCCCTACGGGCTTCCAGGCGAGGCGGTGATCAAGCAGTTCGCGCTGGCGCGTCCGCCTGAACCGCCTGAGCCTCCTGCCCCGGCGCCCGTCGAGACGCCGGCCTCGCCGCCGGAGACCCCGTTGCCCGGGCCTGAGCCTGAGCCTGAGCCGGCCGCTGTAGCCATGGTGCGGGTGCAACTGCGCGGTGTTATGGCCGGCGGAGAACGGCCTCCTCGGTTTGCGTTCACCATTGAGTCGCCCAGCGGAAGCGAGAATCGGGACGTGGTGCTCAAGGAGCTACTCTTTGCGAGATGGCGGGTCGAAGAGTACAATCGGGAGCTGCAGACCGTTACCCTGGTCAGCGGAGATCGCCTCGCGGTGGTCAAACGAGGGGAATGGGTGGCGATAGAGGATACCTCGAAGGAAATCGATGACGTTGCACCCCCGGAATGATCTCCGGTCGCGGCCGGGGCGTTCGGAGAGATCATGAGACGGCCGGAGCGCAAGCAGCAAGGATGCCGGCTGGTGTCAAGGAGTCTCTGGAGAAGGGTCTGGGTGAGTTCGGCATCCTTTGCCGCCTGTTGACGTCCTCTCCGCCTCATGAGCGCACACCACAAGCGCGTGCGCGCTCGTACGTTGAGCGCCGGGCTGTGGAAAAAGTCCAGCAGGCGGTTATAGCAGACGGCTTCGAGGCCCAAGGCGCGCACGGGGCTGGTCACCCCTCACCCGCCTGCTATACTCTTCGACCAGGCATTCGGAGGATACATCATGTTGGTTCGTCGAGTTGGATTCTGCATTCTGGGTGTTGTGTTCGCGTGGGCCACGGCCGCGAGGGGCGCCAGCGATTCCGTCCTGCTCCTCTACACGAACGATATCCATGACCACGTGCGCCCCGGCTACGACGGCATCGGCGGCATGGCCTACATCGTCGAATACATCAACACCACCCGCGCATCGCGCGCCGACACCCTCGTGCTCGACGCAGGCGATGTGATGGAGAAGGGCGATCTCGTCGCTTTCGAAACGCAGAGCCGGGTCGTCTACGAGGCCATGGGCCGCACGCAGTACGATGCCGGGACGCTCGGCAACCACGACGACGCCTACGGCGCCGATCACGCGAAGGCCTGCGCCGACCTCGCCCATATGGCGCTGCTGTGCGCAAACTACGTGGACGCGAACGGGGCGCCGGTGTTCGAGCCATCGCGGATGTTCGACGTGGACGGCGTCCGCGTGGGCGTGATTGGCCTGGCCGTGCCGAAGGGCGCCGAATCCTGCCTCGACATGGAGGCATCTGCGCGCATCGTGGCGGCCGAGGCCGATCGCCTGGACCAAGACGCCCACCTCATCGTCGTCCTGTGTCACATGGGATCGGCGGACTGCCGGCGGATGTCGCCGCTCGTGCCGACCGTCGACGTGTTCGTGTCCGGTCATACGCACGAGGCCATCCGCGAACCCATCGTCGTCGACGGTACGGGCGCGCTCATTGTCCAAGCCGGGCAGTACGCCTGCTACGTCGGCCGCCTTGAGCTCCGCGTGGATCTCGAGACGGAGGCCGTGACGCGTGTCGATGGGCGACTCGTCGAGATGCGGCATGGCGAGGCGCCGTGCGACGAGGCCACGGCCGCGTGGATCGCCGCGCGCGAACGCGAGGTGTGTCCCGAGGCCACGCGCATCGTGGGGCACGCCGACAAGGCCCTCGGCTTTGGAGATATAGGATGCCTCTCCGCCGAAGCATTGCGCCTGAAGGTGGGCGCGGACGTGGCTTTCTGCCATCCAGGCCAGATTATCCGGAGCCAACTACCCCAGGGCAACATCGACGTGAACGCCTTGTTCCTCACCGGGGGCCAGCGCGGCCACGACCTCATCGAGTCCCACCTCACGGGCGCGGCCATCACCACCTATCTCGATGGCCTCATGGCGTTCGAGAAGGGGCCCACCGAGTGGGCCGGATTCCATGCGCGCTCCAAGCGGGTTTCCCCCGCCGCTCCCCGCACCTACGATACCGATCTCGAGGCTGACCGCGTCTATCGCGTCGTCATGCCCGGCCGCGAATGGGAGACGCGCTTTCTCAGTGTTATGGAGAAATATGCCCGCGGTAACGATGCCCGGGCCGCCATCGCCAAGACGGATTGGCGCGCCGAGCCGTGCGCCTTTTCGTTCATCGAGGCCCTCACCGAATACATCGAGGCCCTGAACCGACCCATCGACGCGCGCCTCAAGGAATTGGTGGCCGCCCAGCAACTGCCGTAGCGGTGCAATCGGCCGCTGCGCCATCTGCCGAGCCCATCAACGGCCATAAGGTCAACCAGGTCGACACCCAGGCGGAGAGCCTTCGCCCCCTAGGGCTTCGCCCGCTCGAGCACCCATTCCATGGCGCGGGCGGCGTCCTCATCGGTGGTCGAGTGGCCGCCGTCCTCGTGGAAGATAACGAACACCTCGCGGCCAAGCTTCTCGAGCTCCTTCGCCAAGCGCAGCACGCTATCCGACGGCACCGAGGTGTCTTGGCCGCCGGCCGTGATGGCTACCGGCATCGTCAAGCGCTCCGGAAAGAACTCCGCACTGCGCTGGCGATACTCTTCAGGGACTTCCTCCTTCGTACCGCCGAAGGACTCGCGGATCGCATCCTGAAAATTCGCGTATTCCACGTGGTTGGCCGTGCCGTTCATCGAGATCACACCGTCCACGAGATCCGGATGGAGCACCGCGAAAGTGAGCACCGAGCTGCCACCCATTGAGCCGCCGCACAGGATGACGCGGTGAATCGTGTACTGCTCCTTGAGCATGGCGATGATCTGAACGAGATCCGCCTCGGCCTTCGGCCCCATCCACGAGGTCTTGGCCCGGTAGTCCGGCGCGATATAGATCATCTCATGCTTCTTCGCCGTTTCGCGCGCGGCGGGGCAACTCCCGGTGTCCGAGAGCACGTACTGCCAGCGATCCGATCCGTGGCCGTGCAGCGCGATGAGCACATCGTGCGGGACCTTGGCGTCGAAGTCCACCGGCAACACGCGCACGTACTGCTGCGTCGTGCCGTCGCACGCGGCCGTGAACGAGATATCCTCGGGCACAAAATCCGCCGCAGCCGCGGCGATCGCCAGGGAGAAGAATGTCATTACCAGAATCATGGGCGCTTCCTCACTTCACTCGGGCCAGAATCTCACCGGCGAGGCGTCGCCGCAACGCCGGCAGCGTGTCAGTATCTTGGTTCCATGAACCCCACGTCGGCACGGCCTCGCGCACGATGGCCTCCACCGCCTCCTTGCCGCCGAGGTTCTCGAGTACAACGAAGTACTCGTAATCCTCCATACCGTCGCGCAAGTTCTTTAGACGCATCGAGGCGATCGGGCCCTCGATACCCGCGTCCTTGCCGGGATAGAACAGCGCGCCATCATCATTCCATCGGATGCGGAATCCCGGATCGAGCCACGGATTCCGATCCGGCGCGCCCCAGTACACCGTCGACCAATAGAGGAGCCCGGTGATGCCGTAGCGCCGGTTGAGCCACGGCGCGATACGGTAACTGACCACCGGGAAATCGAGCTGCCAGAACGGCGGCCGATCCCCCTTCACGGCCTCGAACTCGGGATGATAGGCGGGCGCCGTCTGCACGAGGGCCGTGTAGCTCCACACCGCGTCGCCCTGCGCCTGCTTCGCTTGCACGCTCGGCTCGTGAACGAAACCAAACAGCGGACACCAGATGTCGATGGCGCCGTCGAGAACGCCCCAGTCCGGATGCTGTGTGTACGGTTGCTCGACCACGAGGCGCCGCAGCTTCGGCGCACCTTCCTTCACCATCGCGCCGAGCTGGCGCACTGCCTCGTAGGCTTCGGGGTCATTCGGCTCGTCGAGCATGTAGAGATACGCGCGGTCGGCCCAGCCCTTTCGCTCGAGGTAGGCATACCACGTGCGATAGTAGTTCTGCGCCTTGGCGCGATCCGCGCCGAGGACATCACCGAAGGGTGCACGAGGCACGTCAATGTTCGTGACGTGATAGCGCGCCACAAACTCCGAGAAGCGCGCGTCGAGGGCCTCGTCGAATGTCACCGCACCATCCTCGGCCACAGGCGGCCGCAGGCGATTGGGCAACGTCGGATTGATCCGGTGCGCGGCCATCATCTCAATGTAGCGATCCTCGAGAACCTGATACGCTTCGGACTCCGGCTCGACTCCGTGGTAGCCGGCGACGCGCGAGAATCCGCCAAAATGGTTCTCGTGCGTGGGACCGTCGGGCAACGCGAAACCCCAGACCTCGAGCCGAACCGCGATCTCGACGGACTCGACACCGTCGGCCTGCACCAAGACCGCGCCCGTGTACACGCCCGGTGTCTGGCCTTGCGGCACATATACATCGACCCAGAGCGGCTGATGATGGTTCTCCCAAACGTCGAAGTTGTTGGCGCCGAAATGGCCGCCGACCAATCCATCCCGGCTCCAGCGCGGCTCTTCCACGGACTCGCCCGTGTACGGATTCACAAAAGGCACCAGGGCATCCGGAATCCAGCCGGGAGCACACGTGGCCCTCGGCGCCGAATGACGCACCGGAATATAGACCTCGCGGTAGACCTTCACCCCTTCCGCGGGAATCGCCGTGCCGTCGGCGCCGGTCAGCGCCGAGATCGAGACCTTCCCAGAAGTCACGGTGCCGCCGAGGGCCGTCACCACCACCTGAAACGATTCGTACTCGCCCTGGGCGCAGGCTATGTCCACCGAGTCCGCCCCGCGGAAATCCCCCTCGGGCCGGACGCGAACCGTCGAACCAACGGCGGTCAGCGTGATCCCGGCCTCGGCCGCCACGGCGCCAGCCGCCACCACTCCTATCAAAAGAGCCGTTCCAATGCGCATAGACCCCTCCCTTCCTGTCCGGCATTTCGGCTCCCAATCCTAGACCACCCCGGCGCGACGATCAATGACCATAGGATCCCCGACGGGCGCCGATCCCGCCAAGAACGATCCGCCCCACAACAATCCGTTGACAATGAGACGGAGGAGAACTACAATATGTTGAGGTTGGAGAGGTGTGTCGAGGGAGAATGCACACATATATTGGGGTCTGCCATGGAGAGAACAGATCTGAAACGGACGGTTGATCGGCTCGAGGCGCTGCCCACCCTGTGCGCCGTGGCGGTTCAACTGCTTCAACTCACGAATGACGAATCGAGCCGGGCCTCGTCGATCGCCCGCGTGATCGAGTCCGACCAGACCCTGACGGCCCGGTTGCTACGGCTGGTCAATTCGTCGTCGTACAACTTCGACAGCGAGATCACCACGGTGGCGCGGGCCGTCGTAGCCCTCGGCTTCAATACCATCCGCTGTATGGCCTTGGGCATGGCCGTCACGGACATGTTCCCCACTACGAACGGAGGCGGCGCCTTCGACCTGCGCAAGTTCTGGACGCACTCGCTGGCGTGCGCCGTGGGCGCTGAGATGCTAGCCGAGCGAAGTGGCGCGGGCCTCGACAAAGACGAGGCCTTTGTGGCCGGACTGTTGCACGACATCGGCAAGCTGGTGCTCAAGACCAGTCTGAAGGGCGAATACGACGGCGTAGTGCAGCGCGCCCGAGACGAAGATCGCTCGCTGCTCGAGGTCGAGCAGGAGGTGCTGGGCGCCAACCATTCGGAAGTAGGCAAGTGGCTGGCCGAACGCTGGAAGTTGCCCGACATGTTCGCCCAGGTCATCTGGCTCCATCATCAGGCGCCGGGGGCCATCGACGGCGATCACTTCAACCGGGCGATCATCTCGACCGTGCACCTCGCGGACGCCCTCGCGCGCACCGAGATGATCGGATCCAGCGGAAACGACCAGTACACCTCCCTGGATGCCGGTGACTTCGCGGTCCTCAGCATCTCCAACGAGCGCGTCCAGGACATCCGCAGCCAGTTGCGCCGACGCGTCGAAGAACGGGCGAGCGTGGTGGATCTCGACTTGGACGAGGCGAGTCTATACCTCGAATCGCTACAGAGGGCGAACATGGAGCTGAGCCGCATGAGCGCCAAGGCCGAGGAACAGAACCGCGTGTTGGCCCGCCGCGCACAGCGGTTCCGCGCGCTGCACAAGATGAACGGCCAGCTCGCGCCCGGCCAGACCCTCAACGACGTGGTCGACATTCTCGCCCAGTCCTTGCGTGACGGGTTCGAGGTGAAGACGGGCCTATGCTATGTGGCCAACGGCCGCACAAAATCCCTCAAGGGCAAGGCATGGAAAGAGGGCGGGCCGCTCCGGGATGTCGAAATCTCCATCGAGAGCCCCCGCGCCGACGGACTCGACGCCACCTGCGAAACGGTACTAAGGGATATCGCTCTCCAGTTCCGGGACGAAGCATGGCTCGGTCAGGCCCTGGTCGATATCCTGCGGCGTCAGGACTTCCTTGTCGTGCCCATGATCGCGGAGCGGCGGAGTCTCGGTCAGTTCCTAATTGACTTGCGCTCGGGCGATCCGAAGTTCGGCGGCGAATCCGCGCTCGACGAGATCCTCGCCTTCGCCTCGGAAGCCGGCATGGCGGTATCGCGCGTCTACGTGAACTACGCCCTTAAGCACCGCTCGGAAGAACTCGCCACGGCCATGTGGAAAAAGGAGCAGGCCCACAAACAACTCCTCCATTCCGAGCGTCTGGCGGCGGTCGGGAAGATGGCGGCCGGCGCCGCCCACGAGATCAACAATCCCTTGGCCATCATCTCGGGCCGCGCCCAAATGATGCTGCAGAAGGAACATACCCCTGCGGATAAGAAGGCCCTCGAACTCATCGTGGACCAGTGTTCACGCGCATCCAAGATCCTCACCGACCTCATGGGGTTCGCACGGCCCGCCCTGCCGAAGAAGGGCGTCATGCACATCAATGCCGTCGTGCACGAAACCCTCGGCATGTTCGAGCGCCGGTTCGACAAACACGGGATCAAACTCGAAGCGGATTTCACGCAAGGACTACCCAAAGTCCTGGTCGATAAAAATCAGTTGCAGCAGGTCTTCGTCAATCTCCTACTGAATGCCGAACACGCGATCACCCCGCCGGGCAGCGTGCGCGTGTCCACTTCAATAAATAAAACGAACGATCGCATCGTGATCGCCTTCACGGATACGGGATGCGGCATCGCCCCCGAGCATCAGCAGAGCATCTTCGAACCCTTCTTCACCACGAAGAAGGAAGGCGAAGGCACCGGACTTGGCCTCTCGCTGGCCTACGGCATCGTCGAGAGTCACCAAGGGACCATCTCTGTGAAGAGCCGCCTCGGGGAGGGCTCGACCTTCACCATCACGTTGCCGGTGGCCAAGGACGTGGATACCGTGCAGGATCGCGGCGGCGCCCCGGCTGCCGAGGCGCCGCGCGGCCAACGCGCCAAACGCGTGTTGGTGGTGGACGACGAAGTCCAGGTCCGCGCCGTGATTGCCGAGGCGCTAGTCGAGGCCGGCTACGATGTCGAGCAGGTGGAGAACGGTATTGACGCGCTCGAGAGCCTCCAGCGGAGTCATTTCGACCTGATGACGCTAGACATCCGCATGCCCCGCATGGACGGCATGTCGGTCCTGCGCGCCGTAGCCGAACGGCTGCCGGATCTGCCCGTGATTGTGGTTACCGGCCTCGCGTCCCGCGAAGAGATGGCCGCCGCCGAGAACCTGGGCGTGCGCGCCTGCATTCGCAAGCCCTTCGACGTGGCCCGGCTCCTTGATGAGGTGCAAAAAGCGCTCGCCGTGACGTGATCCGCACCCCGTCACTGGAATCGGCACAGACTCGCGATATAGTCCTTGCTGCCGTCGTTGGCCCACGCGTCGAGCTGATTCGGATCCTTGAGCTGCTGTCCGCGCAAACGCGGCACGGCGATATAGCCGCAGGCAATCTCCGGCACGGCGGTCATGTCGCTCCAGAGCTTCTCGAACTGCGCCACCGGGTACACATCTTCCTGGCCGTGACCCCATCGGCGCTTCACGTCCTTGATCGTGACATACGTCGGCATCCGCGCCGCCATACGGCGAACCGCCTGGGCAATCTTCTCTTCGGGACCGTTCAGGTCCTGCCGTGTGAGGCCGAAACTCTCGAGCAGCGGATCGATCTGGATCCAAGTCGTCATCGAGTTATAGTAACTCAGCCGGAATTCATCCTCCTCGCGCGGTTGGGCCAGCCCTTCCATGAGCCGTACCTTGCCGTTCACACGCGCCAGGCCACCGCCCCTATCCTCGACGCGCCGAGGCACGACCTCGAACGTGAGCACGCTGCCCGAATCGAGGTGGATGCCGAGCGGAACCGGATCGAGATCCGCGCCCAGCGTGTCGATATTGTGCAGCATGAAAGTCTCGAC
Organism: Candidatus Hydrogenedentota bacterium; assembly: GCA_036769985.1. Taxonomy (GTDB): domain Bacteria; phylum Hydrogenedentota; class Hydrogenedentia; order Hydrogenedentales; family SLHB01; genus DAIPKA01. Next base: position 218,797 of record DAIPKA010000005.1, read on the forward strand.
CTCCGGATACTCGTTCAGCACCCGCGCGAGGATCCCGTTCCGGAGCATATTGGGCACTTCGTACCAATGGCCCGGCGGGTTGAACCGCTGGATAGCAACGTTGTCCGTGTAGTCCGTCCCTTCCCCCTTCTCTCGAGCCCAGGCCATGAGCGCGCGGCGCAGGTTGTCGCGGACTTTCTGCTTCTGCTCGTCCAGGGTCTCCTGCGGCATCTCCTCCCAGAGGAAATGCAGATCCCGCACCATCGGCACGAGGCGCTGACTGATCGAGCGGCCCGGCGAAAGGTACAACGGGCCCGTGTAACCGTATTTCTCGCGGAGGGCCAGGTGCTTCTGGATCGGGCCGTGCGTGAGGAAGCTCGTCGAGACCACGTGCGGGAATCGCGCGCCAAAACACTCCGCCGAGCGGCGGGTCTTCGCTACGTGAATCTCGAGAAAACTCCGATGTGCCCCCGCCAACGAAACAAACGGATTCACCGTCTTCACAACACCGGCGCCTGTGGTCCAACGGCTGCCCACGCCACCGCCCAGCGACAAGACGGCCACGCGGCCTCCGCGCAAGGCCTTCTCGCCCCGCGTGCGGCGCGCATCCTTGACGTCCATGACCACCACATCGCCCTCGCGTACGTCCTGGATGTCCGTGTCGACCGGCAACCGGTTGTGCGCGAGGCCAATGCGGCCGGCGCGCAAGTCCGCCGTGATCTGCTCATGCTGAATCGGATCGAATCCATTTTCCTTCTTGACCTGATCGGATTCCTCGTCCCACCGAGTTCGCTCGTCGCGACTCGCGGAGTCGGAGACACGGAACAGATGACTCACAAGCGTCCGCAGCGTCGAGAAGATCTGCTCGGGTTCCTTGCATCGCGCCGTGAAGTGGTCCAGCTCGACACGGCGAAGGTACGAGATGGCATCGGCCCGCTCGTGCACGAGGTGGGGTATCTGCACGGCGTGGTAACGGGCCGGCATCACCGCCTCCTCGCCTGTCAACAAACGAGCCGTGGTTCCCGCACCGTTGATGCGGAAGTCGTAGACCACGGGATCCATCGCGAAGGGCAAGGCATCCTCGAGTTCACGCTTGGTTGAACGCATGATGTCCAGCACATCGTTCCGAAACGCGTCGCGGCGTTCCGGTGCGACGAACATGGCCATCCCGCCGCCCGACATGCCGCCCAGCATCAGGAAACCCCAAAAATCCTCGCCATACGTCCGCGCCGCCCGAGCGATGATGGTCTCCGTGAACCGATTGGTCACCCACGGAATAATGGTCTTGAGCGGCCCATTCCAATTCGCGGTCGTGTTTGAGGCCAACGAACGAACATCGCCCTCTTTCAACGCCACCAGGATGTTGTCGAAGATGGCGCGCATGGCCAGTCGCGCGTGCCACTCCGCTTCGGCCCGCAAGAGGTACTTCTCCGTCACCATCTCGAGGATGGGACCGACGTTCTGCGCCATACCGCCGTGGATCAACACCAGCGACGCCGCGAGACGCGTCGTGATCTCGGGATGCAGATCCCCATCGCCCAGAATCCGGTGCCTCGGGAGCAGGCAGCCCTTGCTGATGCCGCACTCCGGATCCAACGCCGAGGCCACGGCGCCCTCGATCACCTTCAGGCCCGGCCAAACGCCGCCCGAGTCCTGCCAGCCGCCGCCGCTCCCCCCGAGCCACTCGCCCAGGATCGCCCGCGACGCCACCAGCCGCCGCTCATTCTCGCCCAGGCCTCCCTCGATCGCCTCCGTCTGGCCCGTGGCTCGCATGAGCGCGCCGACGATCGACGCCAAGAGGTTGGTCGACACAGCCAGCCGCGATCCCTTCGGGATATCGTTGACCTTCGTCACCACCTCGAGCCCCATGCCCGGCCCGACAACGCGCCCCAGAATCGACGCGATACTCTGGTTCGTGCCCTCGAAAGAAGGCGGAACGAATCCCGACGCAATCACGCCTGCCTTCAGAAGGCTGAGGTAGTCGTTGGCAAAGTTGAACAGGTCGTTCAAATCCGTGATGTCCTTGGTCGCCTCGAGATCGACGCTCGTAAGGCGAAGCAAGGGTTCCGGAATCACGCGGACGTAGGTCTCCACCGGCGGACACGCCACCGCGTCGCGCCCGTACAGGCCAAGGTCCACCGAGATGTTCAGCACGCGCGCGCCTTCGGGATAGTCCATGCCCAAGAAGAAGATGTCCGACCAGCCGCTATGACTTAGGTCGAGGCGGACGGGCGTCTTCTCCGCAAGGATCGGATATAGGAGCGAGCCCTTGGGCCGATCAAGCAACTCGGGCCGGACCCGGATCGGGTGATCGTCGGCATGACCCACGCGGAACATCCACCGGTTGCCCTGGCTCGCCCGGACGCTCCGCCGCACCTGATCGGTCAGCGTCTGAAACGAGAGATGGTGATAGCAGTCGGCCAAGGCGCTGAAGATCGCCCCGTTCGGACCGTCGTTGGCCAGCACCCGGCGAAACCGATCAATGGCCTCTTCAAACCGCCGGAGCAGGAGATCCGAGTAGCCATCGAAGGGAATTGCGCCGACCGGACGCACGTGGGGGCCTTCCATAAGGAAGAACCGATGCGCCGCATAGAGAAACAAGGTGGCGCGGACCCGTTCGTAGAGATTGCCGGCCGAACGGCGAAACCCTTCGAGCTCCTCGCAGGCCTCAAGCAGCTCCCCCGTGCTCATCGCCTGACAGAGCCTGCGAAACGGGCGGTTTCGAATCTCCGGATCGTCGCTGACGATGGTCTCCACCAAGGCATTCCGCTTACGCATCGGCACCGGCACCCCCCTGCTTGCACGCTTCCGCCAAGAGTTCCATCAGCGTGGCCAGCACCTCATCGCGGTCGCGACCGGCCAACGCCAACGCCACCTGCGCCTGCAATAGGCCGAACCGCGCCCCGGTATCGTAGCGCCGGCCCTGGACCTCAAGGGCCAGATACTTCTCGCGCGAAGCCAACTCATCCAGCGCGGGCGTCAACTGAATACCGCCGTTGGCGTCGGCGCCCGCCCGAATCGCCGGCTCAAGCAAGTCGAAAACGCGGTGCGGCAACACGTGCATGCCGAAGAAGCACAGGTAGTAGCCCGCGCGGAGGCCCTGTGTCAAGAGCTCCTGTTCGGCTAGACTCAACGAAGGCTTCTCGAGAATCCTCTCGATCTGATAGACGCCCGGCTTCTCCGCCACGCGCTTGCCACTCAACGTACCGTAGCGACCGATGAGATGCTCGCGCGTCGCCTGCACGGCCGCGACGGCGCATCCCTCCTCGACGGCCAACCGCACGACCTGCTCCGCGCAGCGGCGACCCGGCACGTGGGAAGAATACAAGTGATCGCCGAGAAGCAACAGAAACGGCTCCTCACCGACAAAGGATCGGGCACAGTAGACGGCGTGGCCGTAGCCGAGCGGTTCTTCCTGGGCCACGAACTCGAGCCGTTTCCCCAAATCGTCGAGTTGAGCCACCTGCTGCGCGGCCCAATCCGTACCCGTATAAGCGACCGCCAGATTGTCCCGCAGCGACTTCAGTTGATGCCGATACTGCGACTCATCGCCCGGCGCGCACACGATGCATATCGTCTCGACGCCGCTCGCCAGCGCTTCCTCCGCGATGATTTGAATGGCCGGTTTCGCCAACCCATCGCGATCGATGATGGGCAACATGGCCTTCTGCACCGTATCGGCCGCCGGATACAGACGCACGCCCCGTCCGCCCGCCGTAATGACCGCTTTCTTGATTTGCACGACCTATCTCCTCCTGCCACGCTGCGGTTCCGCCCCGCCATCATAGCAACCAGCCCGCGAACCCCGCAACGAAGGGTGCGTACCGACCCGGCCCGAAGTCTCGGCGCATCGTCGCCATGGATGCGAGAATAAGGGGGACTGTACCAAGCGCAGCGAGTCCCCGAGCGAGACGGGACTGTCCTCATTTTCCCATCTGCACAACGTCCGGCGGGTACAGAAAGATGGCGAAGCCCGTAGGGTGCGTGCAACCGAGTGGAACGCACCATCCCTGGGGTAGGCCGTCGGCGTGAGGGCATGAGGCACCTTGGCGCAAGGCGTTTGTGGCTCGTTTCGCACGGGTCGTGTACCCGACGGGGGGCATTCGTGGTGCGTTGCGCTTCGCTTCACGCACCCTACGGGGATGCGGGGCTTCCAACCTGCCCGTTCGGGCCATTCTCGTGGGACTGGCCCGGCTTGCGGGCGAATCGTGGCCGGAAACCGCTTGACTTCGCCCTCACTCCTGGTTCTTACTATTGTCTATTGGTCTATCTATATTCTTGGGGCACGGTTACCCTAGGGCAACCTATGGCAAACCAAGCAAGGGGTAGGAGGGTGATCTCATGCATCGGGTGTTCACATGTGTCTTCATCGCGCTTAGTGTGTCGTTGGGTTCGTATGCACTGACGGGGTCCGGGGATTCAGCCTCGGGCGCGCTGGAAACGGTGTCGCCGTCGTT